>JAJRTN010000094.1 GCA_024278275.1 Candidatus Hydrogenedentota bacterium | reverse complement strand
TGTCTCTCGCATCGCCTGTCTCTCGCATCGCCTTGGCTGCGCAACCGTCCCATGCGGTGGAGGCAAAACACGAGAGGAAGTTCTAGCGATGTGGACGGAAACGTTTTTGACATTAAATTGGGGAAAAGTCAAGCGCCCAAAGTGCCCGAACATCGACATCGTTGACGAATCCACCGGAGAGACGGGGAAGGAGACTACGCCATGAACGTGCCTGAGTTGGGTGTGGGGATCATCGGCTTCGGATTCATGGGGCGTACCCACACTTACGGATTGGTCAACATCCCACTATTCTATAGCCCCGCGTCGTTTCGGGTGAAACATATATCATTGTGCACGCCGGTGCCAGCGGAACGCGATACCGCCGAGAGCTTGGGCTATTACCGCAAGGTGGTGGACGACTATCGCCAACTCATTGATGACCCGGAGATCCAGGTGATCGCCGTGAGTTCCCCCAACCGCTTCCACAAGGAGCAACTCATTGCGGCCATACAGGCGGGTAAGCACGTCTACTGCGACAAGCCCGTGGTGGCTTCGCTCGAAGACGCGGACGAGGTCTTCCATGTCATGCGGGAAAGTGGCTACCGAGGCAAAAGCCAGGTGGTGCTGCAGTACCGTCATTTCCCGGCGACACTTCGGGCAAAACAGCTCATGGAAGAAGGCTTCGTGGGCCGCGTCTTCCACTACCGGGGCGGGTACCTCCACTCGAGCAACATCGACCCGGACAAGCCGTTGAACTGGAAATCCGACAAGAGCCAGGGCGGGGGCGGATCGCTCTTCGACATGGGTGCCCACACTCTGGATATGATGACGCACCTGCTGGGCGACGTGGCCGCCATCAACGCCCTGTGCGAGACCTTCATCAAGGAGCGCAAGCACAAAGGCACCGGCGAGGTGGTGCCCGTCGATACGGACGATGTGGCGCTCATGATGCTGCGGCACAAGAGCGGGGCCGTGGGCCTGCTCGAGGCGACCAAGTTTGCCACAGGCATCTGCGACGAGTTACGCTTCGAAATCCACGGCGAGTTGGGTGCCCTGCGTTTCAACCTAATGGAGCCAAACTGGCTCGAGATTTACGATGTGCGCGACGAGAAACAGCCCCATGGTGGCAGGCGAGGCTTCAAACGCATCGAGTGTGTGCAGCAGTTCCAAGAGCCTGGCGGCTTCCCCAACCCGAAATTCAGCATCGGGTGGATTCGTTCTCACATGCACTGCATGTACAGCTTCCTGGAATGCATTACCCTGGACAAGGCACCAAGCCCCTCTCTGGAGGAGGGCATTCGCCTGCAGCGCGTCATGGCGGCGGGCTACCAGTCTGCCGAGACGGGCCGCTGGGTGGAGGTGGACGCACCCACGCCCTGCGCGCCCTGAACCACGGTGCAGGGCCGCGAAGGGGCGGGCTGCACTGGAACCGCAAAACCATGTCGAGGTGAAGGCACATGTATCTCGGAATTGATGTGGGCACCACCAATGCAAAGGCACTCGTGCTCGACGGCGCGGGCAAGGTCCTCGGGCTTGGCGCTGTACCGGTGCAGGTGAATTTCATGGGCGACGACGGCGTCGAGCAGGACATGGAGGACATCTGGGGCGCTACCTTGAAGGCGATTCGCGCCGTGGGGGAGCAGATCGACCTTTCCGCGGTGCAGGCCGTGGGAGTCTCGAGCCAGGGAGGCGCCATTCAACTGCGCCGGCCCGACGGCACATGCGTGGGACCTGTTGTCAGCTGGATGGACCAGCGCGGAGGCTCTATCAACCGTGAACTGGCCGCGGACCTTGGTGATGCGTGGTTCATGGAACGCGTGGGTCACGGGGGCTGCGGTTTTGGGTCGCTGCTCCGCTTGGTGCGCGACGGTTCTACCGCGCCACCCATGCGCGTTGGTTTCGTTGGGGACGAGATTGTGGCCAGGCTGTGCGGACGCACAGCCCATGACGCCTCTTCCCTGAGCATTTGCGGGTTCTACAACCCCACGTTGAGGGCTGCCGATCCCGAGTGCCTTCAGATGCTGCAACTTGAGGAGGATCGTCTGCCCGACCTCATCAACCCTCGGGAAGCTGCGGGATCCCTTCTCAGGGACATCGCCCGGGAGACTGGGCTCAAGGGCGGGATTCCTGTTTCCGTAGCGGTCCACGACCAGTATGCGGCGAGCTTGGGATCGGGCGCGGCGGCGCCGGGCGACACGCTGTTTGGCGGAGGCACGGCGTGGGTCATTCTCGTGACGACGGACACACTGACTTCTCCGGCGGCTCCCTCGGTGTGGGTCTGCGACCACATCGTGCCGGAGCGCTGGGGGCAACTGGCCTCGCTGGGCATCGGCGGCTCAATATTCCGGCTTGTCCAGGAGCTTACCGCCACGCGCGGCCTGAGTGGATGCGAGTTGGACGCCTTGATGGAGCAGGCTCCCTCGGGCTGCGATGGACTGCGCATGTCGCTGGAATCAGGCAAGAAGGACTACCAAACCTCCGCGTTTGATGGGGCCACGTTAACGGGACTCCATTTCAAGCACGGCAAGGCGCACCTGCTCCGTGCGTCGCTGGAGGGGCTCGCGCGTTCACTTGCCCTGCGCGCCGACTGGTTTGCGAAGGCTGGCGCGCCCATCAAGCGGCTCATGGCAACCGGCGGGGCTGCGTCAAGCCGTGTGACGCCCCAGGTCATCGCCACGACGCTTCAAGTGCCTGTGGTGTCCGTCGAAGGGGAAATCAGCGCGCGCGGGGCCGCTATGCTGGCGTGCGCCCTGTCCGGGGGAGGCTCCCTCATCGATATCGCCGAGCGAATGGCCGCGCCGCGCCGCGCCGTGGATCCTGAACCCGAAAGCGACCCGAACAGGCAGGCTTTCCTCGAAGAACTAAGTGCCGAAGCGTGAACGGCACGGGTCCGGCGTGACCGCGCAACGGCCATCGATGGCGCTATCCAGCGCGCGCCATGTCGCGAAGCCGCCTCGCCATCGCGCCGGGCAACGGGTCAGCCGTGTGCCCGGCCAAGATATCCCGGGTCTGCGCCGTGAGCCTGTCAATGAAGGAAGGTTCGTCCTTCTGCTCCCAGGTGCTCAGCGCGTCGCGGTCCAGAAGCGCGGGAGACCACAGCCCGGTGAGGAAGTGCTCCAGCGTGTGCTGATCGGCCAGGAAGTTGCCCCCCGGCCCGACGCGACTGATGGCGTCCAGGGCCCGTGTCGCGCTGTTGAAGGCCGCACCAGTGCGCAGCACATGGCGCACGTAACTGTTGATCTCGTTGTTGAGCACGAGGGCGCGAAGATCCCCCGCCATCCCGCTGGCGAGATAGCCCGTGTCGTGCGCCAGGTTCACCCCGGTCAAGCCTGCCCAAAGGGCAAGGAGGGCGGACTCCATGGCAGCCTGTTCATCGAGACATTTCGCGTCCGAGCACCCGCCAAAGCCCCACGTTGGCAGTCCAACGTGCTGATAGAATGACGTGAGCACCGCCTGCGAAAGAAGGCGCTCCGGCGCGGCGTAGACATTGACCATGGTGCGCATGTCGAAGCAGCCATGGGCCCCCGCCGCGATGAATGGGGCGCCGGGGGAATGGGCCTGGTGCAATACCAGCATCGACAGCGACTCCGCCAAAGACTGCGTCGCGGCTCCCGCGACCGTGCAGGGCGCGGTGGCCCCCGGAATGAGGCCGGGCGGAAAACAAACCGGCACACCCGCCTCGGCGCAGGCCAACACTTTTCCGATGGCGTCGGCCGAGTGCTGGAGCGGCGAAGTCGGCTGTGCGTAGTTCATCACAAAGGGCCGTTCGCGCAGGGCTTCCGCGCCCCCCGCCACTACCGCGGCCATCGCGATAATGTGGCGGCTGTCTTGTCCGTCGTCCGAAGTGAAGCAGATGGGCTTGGTGGCGTGAGAGACCATTTCGAGGAATTCGCGGCGGTAGGTTTCCCGCAGGTCTACATCGGAAGGAATCCCGTAGGACATTAGGAAATCAATGTGCTCACATGCGTCCGCCACGGTCGCCATGGCGGCGATGTCGGCGGACACCGTCAGCCGCCGCTTGCCTGTTTGCAGGTCGTAGGTATGGCGCAGGTCCGAGCCGGTCCCGTAATAGGTGTTGAGACCGCCCGTGTTCTCGCCGCCGAGCCGCATGACGGGCCGGCCTAGACGATCAAAAATCGTGACTTGCTTGGGCGCCGAGGCCAGGGCCGCCTCCACATGAGCCCGCGAAGGAAACACGCGCGTCTCGCCGGAAACCCGCGCGCCGATGCGTTTCAGCGTGACGAAAGCGTCCCGGTCCAAGACCTCAATCCCGGTGCTGTCCAGCACCTTGAGCGCCCCGTCAAGCAGCGTGCCTATTTGCGAATCGGTCAGGACGACCAGGCGCGGACGTACAACAAACTCTTCCATAAAGCGAGTTCTCTCCCTATCGAGGCATTTGCGAAATTGGGGATCTTTTTACGTGCCATCCCGTATGTTGTGGCTTGGAGAGCCACAACATACGGGATCATGTGGCGGTCTTGCTGAAAAATGGCTTTTCGCAAATGGCACCTATCTATTCGGAGTAACCGCCGAGGGCGGTCGGTCGGCTAACCCGGCCCCCTCCTTCTCGCGGGAAGCTCGGAGTTCTTGGGTGCGTTCAAGGTCAAGTTTGTAGTGCCGGGAACCGGTGCGGCGCACGGCCACGCCATACTCCTTCTCGGCCCGTCCAGGGGAAATGAATTCTTCAATGACATCCCACAAGACCTTCTCGGGGTCGCGCGTGAAGGGGTCGCCCCAGCCGCCTGCCCCAGCCGTTTGCAGAGAGATGCGGCTGCCTGTCTCCGCCGAAAAGGTCATCTTGGAGTAGGGAAGGCGCTGACGTTCCCCCTCCGGGCTAGTGGTGTGGACATTCGAGCATCCGCCAGGCTGACCGCCGAAGAGGCCCCACGGCCCTTTTGTGTAGCGGTCCGTCGAAACGGACAAGACCGTCTCTTCGCCTTGGATCTCTAGGTCACGCTCCATACCCAGACCTCCCCGGAAGCGGCCCGGGCCCTCGGTGTCCTGAACCAATCCATAGCCGAGGACCAAAAGGGGGTAGGTGGCCTCGATAACTTCCACCGGTGCGTTGCGCGTGTTGGTCATGTGGCACTGAACGGCGTCCATGCCATCCTGCGAATGCATGGCGCCTTGCCCGCCCGCATAGGTTTCCACGTAGCTATACATTGCCCCCCGGGCCGGATCAACGCCTCCGATATTGAACATGCTCGTGGCCCCGTTCGAGGCCGCCGCGCCCCGCTCGGGCACGGCGGGCACGAGGGCGCCCAGGAGCACGTCCACTATTTTCGGGCTGGTGATGATGGTCGCATTGGCGACGGCCGCCGGCGGGCGCGCATTGACCACGGTGCCCACGGGCGCGTGGATGTGAATGGGACGGTATGATCCCACATTGGGCGGAAGGCCGGGATCCACAAGCACCTTCACAACGTAGTAGCAAGCGGAGTTGACACAGGCCAGGTTCGAGTTGAGCGAGTCGCGTACCTGGGGCGAGGAGCCGGTGAAATCGAAGTAGATGTCCTCGTCCTCCACGGTAACGCGCACCTTGACTGGAATGCTGGGCGGGGTTAGGGCGGTGCCTTCGATGGCGTCCTCGAACGTGTAGATCCCGTTGGGCACCTTGCGAAGGCCCGCGCGCATCCGCCGCTCGGAGTAGTGGAAGATGTACTGGGTGAAGTCCTGCAGTGTGGAGACGCCATAGCGGCCCGCCAGCTCCGTCAGGCGCCGCACACCCACATTGTTGCAGGCCATCTGCGCGCAGAGATCCCCCTCAAGTTCGACGCCCATGCGCACGTTCTGTTTGAGGAAGTCCAGAATGGGCCTGTTGATTTGCCCGCGGCTCACGAGCTTCGTCGGGGGTATCTGGACCCCCTCCTGGTAGATTGTGCTACGCCCGAGGGCCATGCTGCCCGGTGCGTGACCGCCAACGTCCGCGTGGTGGGCCATGTTGGCAACGAGGAAGGCCACCTTTTCCCCGATGAATACCGGCGACACCAGGGTGATGTCGTTCAGATGCCCAGGACCCTTCGGGTAGGGAATATTCACCGCGATGTGGTCGCCGGCTTCGAGATCGTCGAGAGAAAACTTCTCCAGAACAGAATCCAACGCGGAGGGCATGATGCCTAGGTGCACGGGAGAGCCCAACTCCGTTTGGGCCACCGACTCGCCGCCGGGGCTGTAGACCGCGCAGGAGCAATCACGCCGATCCTTGATATTGGTCGAGTAGGCCGTCTTGATAAGGGCCATGTTCATCTCGTCCGTGATGGACTGGAACGCGCTTATCAGAACCTGAAGCGTTATCATGTCAATCTTGATACTTGCCACGGTCGTGCCTCCTATGGCTGGGGCGGTTTCCTAATTGCGGGAACGGCTAGAGTGAACTGAATTGCGCCTCCTCTACAGCGTCCCACCCTTGCGCCTCCCGGGGGCTTGCGTCGTTGCGGGTCTGCGTGATGAGGAGGTTCCTGTACTCATCCACGCGCGCGCGGTAGCCCGAACAGACCACGGTGGTGGAGTCCAACTGCTCGATAATGGTGGGACCTTCGATGCGGTTGCCACAGTGCAGCCGCGTTCGCTCGTAGGTGGGCACGCTTTCCCACTGGCCGCCGAAGTAGGCCTTTCGGCATCCCTTAAAGGCCGGTGCCGGGTCTGTCTCGCTGTGTGACTCACGTGCGATGTTGGGCTTGGGCAGCACGCCCATGACGGTGAGCCTCAGGCTCACCGCCTCCACCGTGTCCTGCGGCATCCCATAGCCATACTGTTCCACATGCACCCGCGTGAATTCCGCGCAGAGCGTGTCGAGGTCTTTGCGCGTGTATTTCTTGCGGGGCGAGTGAATTTCCAGCTCATAGCCTTGCCCGTTGTAGCGCATATCCAGGCTCCTGGAGTAGCGAACGTCGCCCTCGGGGACACCGTCTTTCAGCATTTGGCCGAGGGCCTTGGCCTCGAGTTCTTCGAATGCGAGCGACAGTTTCTCCGGCTTCAACGAGGCCACCTGGCGCAGAAAGGTGTGCGAGTAGTCGTGACGGAAGTCGGCCATCAGCAGTCCCAGCGCGCAGGTGACGCCGGGCCCGTAGGGCACGAGTATCTTCGGAATGCTGAGCTCCTGGGCGAGTTTCACGGCGTGGACCGGCCCGGCGCCGCCGAAACACTGAAGTACGAAGTCCCGCGGATCGAAACCCCGCTCCACGGAAACCAGCCGGATGCCGCGAATCATCTCGGCGTTCACAACGCGGAGAATTCCCTCCGCGGCCTCTTACACGCCAAGCCCCAGAGGGCCTGCGATCTTCTTCTCGATGGCGTCCCGGGCGCTTTGCGCGTCGAGCTTCATTTTGCCCCCGAGAAAATACTCTGGGTTGAGATAGCCGAGCACGAGGTTCGCGTCGGTCACGGTGGGCGCCATGCCGCCCCGGCCGTAGCAGACCGGGCCGGGGTCGGCTCCCGCGCTCTGGGGGCCCACCTGAAGTGCTCCCCCCGGATCGATCCAGGCGATGCTGCCTCCTCCCGCGCCGAGCGTTTTGATGTCGATCATGGGTACCTTAATCACGTGCCCCCCAATCTCATTCTCCGTGGTGAAGGCCGGCTTTCCGTGGTGCGACAGGCAAACGTCGAAGCTGGTCCCCCCCATGTCGATGGTGATGATGTTGGGCTCATCCACCATTTCGGCGAGCTTTACGGCGCCAAGGACGCCCGCGGCAGGTCCCGAAAGGACCGTGTGCACACTCTTCTGGCTGGCGTTCTCCCACGTTATCAGTCCGCCGTTCGATTGCATGATGTGGAGTTTCGACTTCACGCCGAGCCCCGCCAGGGATTCGATGATCCGCCGCAGGTATTTTTCCACCGACGGCATCACATAGGCATTGATGGCCGTGGTGCTCATTCGCTCGTACTCTTTGAATTCCGGAAGGATGTCGGAGGACAGCGAGATCTTCAGACTCGGCGCTTCCTCTTCCAGCAACTCGCGGATGCGCTGCTCGTGCATGGGGTTTGCGTAGGAGTGGAGCAGACACACCACCACCACGCTCACCCCCTGCTCCAAGAGTTCCCGCACGGCGGCCCGCACCTCCTCCTCGTTGAGCTCTTCGCGAATCTCGCCCGTGTGCAGTGTTCGCTCGGTCACCTCGTAACGCAAGTGACGCGGAATGATCGGGTCCGGACGGCGCTCGAAGAAGTCATAGAGCTTGGGCCGCGTTTGGCGGGCGATGTGGAGCACATCGCGAAATCCCCGTGTAACCAGAAGCCCCACTTTCGCCCCCCGCCGCTCTATGAGCGCATTCGTGGCCACCGTCGTGCCGTGGATAATGAAGTGAAGCGACCGTGGCTCAACTTGAAATTGGGCCATCACCTTGCGTACGCCGTTGATGACGCCCTCATCGGGGTTTCCCGGCGTGGACGATGTCTTGGTGTACAGAATCTCATGGGTCTCCTCATTGATGAGGACCAAGTCCGTGAAGGTTCCGCCAACATCGACACCCAGATTAAACATGCAGGCTTCCCTATTCATACCGGCACGCGCCACTTGATTTCTCTATCCCACGGGGGAAGCGTCGCCCACCGCCGCTGCAAACGCCCTGCTTCCAAGGACACCCGCGCAGACGGGCCCGCGCGCTTGCCGACACCCGTATCATGGCACCCGCCATGTTGAATCTTGTTCTCAGCATGTTATCAATCCCTTCACTGAATATGCCATTTCCCCTGCGTGGGCTGGCACAGAGGAGGCGCGGCTTCATTCCCTCGCGGCCGAGGGTTCCGCCGCGCCTCCTTGCCTTTTCATTATTCCCTCGTCACTCTTTGCCAGATGTTTTCCAGGTCAGCCCCAGCCAGCCATGTGGCCGATGTTCTGTTCCCAGAAGGTCCAGCGATAGTCGCCCGCGCCGATTTCCAATCCGGCATTCGAGGTCGGGGAAAGCCCCTTCAGGAGCATGGGAGGCTTTTGTTCTAGTTTGACGAACTCCACGTGCCCGTCCATGTACAGCACGTTTGAACCGCCGGGTATGTGGTTGAAGGTGAGGGTACCCACGTAGGAACCCCCGGAGAGGAAAGTCTGGTATGTCTCACCATTGGACCACGCGTCGAACATGGCCATAATGGTGCTTTGCCCTTTTGCCCCAGCGGCGGGATTATTGATATCGGTGATCATGAAACGCTCAGCGCCTTCGCGGAGCCTCGGATACGTGCCCCGAATCGGCGTGACTCCGTCGTCGTCGAAGGCAGACAGCGGGAAGCCATCAAGGGAAGTCTGGGCGCCGGCATGCGTGCCCTGAACATGAAAGATCTTGATTTCTCCGGTCGAAGTCAGGCCGGTATGCTCCAATATTTCGTTCCGGTAATCGCATGCGCTGTCGACGACCCCCAAGGAGCCCGAGGGGTATTCTTCAACCAGCTCGGCACCGGGTCCAATGCCTATGCCGAAAAAGAAGACACGGATATTCCAACTCAGGAGTTGGGATTGGGTAACCGAAATATAGGGAACATAAGCGTAGGAAACGGGCATTGAAAGCTTGCTGTGAAGACAAGCCTTCCGTTGCATGGCCGTTCCCGTGGTTGATTTGGCGATTCGACTCACCATGCCCGGGAAATCGTTTTCCACTTTCCAGGCCTAACCCAAGAAACCGGCCCGTGAATCCGAAGGGCAGATGGCGATCGCCGGATCCGTCCAGTAGTCCGGATAGATTGCCTCCGAATCGATGCCCAAGATATTGTGCCAGGGCTGCATCTTATATTTGCTGAGTGCCGGGAAGAAGCCCTTGCTCTCTCCCGAATACATCTTGAATATGATACCCCATTGCTTGAGGTTGTTGGCGCAGCTCGCCCGGCGCGCGGCCTCGCGTGCCCGGGCCAACGCCGGAAGAAGGATGGCCGCCAAGATACCAATGATGGCGATGACCACCAGCAATTCAATCAGTGTAAAGCCTTGTCTCTTCTTCATGACCTAGATGTCCTCCGTTATGTGTAGAAACTCGCATCACCAAACCTCGTCAACAGCTAAACACTTGCTTTCACTCAAAACAGGAACCTCAACGCACGGATTAAGGATGTCCGGCACCTCCTTTCGCTCGGGGAAACGCTGTTAACACGGCAGATCGAAAATATATTTTCCATATTTATACGGCATATAATACCCGCAAAGGCATCCTGTGTCAACCCCCCCGCCCACCGACCGCCCACCGATCTTGCCCTGCCCCGGGAAGAGGCCTTTTGGCCGACCCAAACGGCGGCTTTGGGAACGGTCCGGTTTTTCATTGATTCCGGGCCCCCATTTCAGGGCGGCCCGAGCGGGCGAAGAAAACGGTGGCGGGAGAGCATGGAGAAGGCCGATGTCGTTTTTCCCCAGTTCTCTGGCGTATTGAGTTTTGAGAAGCGCTATTGCTATCTTCCCAAGACATTGGCCTTTCCGCGAGCGAGCCGGCGCTTTCGCGACGGAGAGCGCGGGCCATGCGGGGCAGCGGAGGTGTGCTTTGAATCACAGACAGCGGGAGACCTTGGAACTGCTCGCGGCGCGGGGCGAGGTATCCGTTCAGGCGCTGGCGGAGCGCTTTGGCGTGAGCGAGATGACTATCCGTCGCGATCTGTCTGTCCTTGAGGGGGCGGGGGAGCTTCAACGGACACACGGTGGCGCGGTGCTCTCCCGCGCGGGAGTGGTGGAATTCGCATTTCGCTCACGGGGGGGGCTGCATGCCGCGGAGAAACGGGCCATCGCGGCGCGCGCGGCAGAGCGTGTGCGCGAGGGCATGACGGTGAGCCTGGATACGGGAACGACCACCATGGAGGTGGCCCGCGCGATTGGCGGGATGAAGAACCTGAAGGTTCTCACGTGCTCATTGCCGGTAGCCTCGATTCTCTACGCCAATCCCAACGTTCAACTGGTGCTTCTCGGAGGAACCGTTCGGCCGGGAAGCCCCGACCTGTCGGGCTGGCTGACGGAGGAGAACCTGAAGCAGTTCCGCGTGGACCTCGCGGTTTTGGGGGCGGACGCGGCAGACCGCACGGGGCTCTACACCACGGACACCAATGTAGCCCGGGTCTCGCAGGCCATGGTGGCGGGGGCGGGTGAGGCCATGTTGGTGGCGGACCACACCAAATTTGACCGCACGGCCTTCGTGCGCTTTGCCACATGGGATCTCATCGACTATGTGGTGACGGATTCGGGCGTTGGCAAAGCTACGCGAAAATGGCTGATGAAGGCTGCGGGAAAGGTGGTTTTCTCCGCTTGCTCCTCCTGAAACACGGATTCAATCCGTGCGAGGTTTCTCGCCGGTGATGTGCGATTTTGTTTGCTTCTGTTTGATATTGACATTCCCGGCGTGGTCGTCTATACTGCACCATGACTTGGGTCCTTGCCTCCCCGATGCGCGGGTGCTTCTTGGCGTGGCCCGGGGAAAACGGGAGTAGAGGGATCATGACGCTTTCTCCCCTGGATGTTCTGGTTTTTGTCGCCTATTTCGTCGGGGTCGTGGTTTTCGCCGTGACGATAGCCGCGCGCAGCAAGACCCGGGGGTCGTCCTCGGATTTCTTCCTGGCATCCAACAAGCTCCCCTGGTACGCGGTGGGTGCGTCCTTCATCGCCTCGAACATCTCGACGGAACATTTCATCGGCATGGTGGGGTGGGGGTTCTTGTATGGCATGGCCGTGGCCCAGTGGGAGTGGGGAAACTTCATTACCTTCTCCTTGCTCATCTGGGTTTTTCTTCCCTTCTACATGCGGGGCAACGTGGCCACCATGCCGGAGTTCCTGGAACGGCGCTATAACCGGGTGTGCCGGTATTTCTACGCGGCGGTGATGATTGTGGGGCTCGTGGTAGCCATGCTGGGCGGGGTGATGTACGCCGGTGCGAAGGCCATGAACGTGTTCTTTCCGTCCGTGCATCCCGCGTTGGCCGTGCTGATTCTGGCGGTCGCCGCGGGAACCTACACGGTCTATGGCGGGCTTTTGTCCGCGGTCTGGGCCGACGTGCTTCAGTACTGCCTGCTCATGGTCGGCGGCCTGGTAGTAACCCTTTTCGGGCTTTACCACTGTGAGGGCTTGGGAACGCTTGCGGCCGAGTTGCCCGAGCGCTTCATCATATTCTATCCGGCCACGCACGAGATGATTCCCTGGACGGGACTGGTCTTCGGCGTGTTTTCGGTGGGTATTTGGTACTCGTGCGCGAACCAGTTCATGGTGCAGCGCTGCCTGGGCGCGCGTTCCGAGTGGGACGCCCGGATGGGCATCGTCATGGCCGGGTTCAGCAAGGCCCTTCTGCCGTTCCTGGTGGTGGTGCCCGGAATCATTGCGTTCTACTTGTTTCAAGACCGCATCAGCGACGGGGACCAGGCCTGGCCCTTCATGGTCAAGCTTTGGCTGCCCGCGGGGCTGGCCGGACTGGTGCTGGCCGGACTGGCCAGCGCCATCATGTCCACGTTGAGCGCCATCACTAATTCATCGGCCACCATCTTCACGCTGGATCTCTACAAATCGATTCTGCGCCCGAAGGCGTCGGACCACGAGCTGCATCTCGTGGCGCGCCTCAGCGCCGCGGCCGCCATGGCCATCGGCGCGGCCATTGCGCTGTACCTCGTCTTCAACACCGGGGCCAGTGTCTTCGGGCTCATCCAGCAGGTCTTCTTCTACATGGCGCCGCCCATTGCATCGATCTTCCTGGTGGGCATTCTGTGGCGCGGGGCAACGCCCGCGGCGGCCACGGCGACCCTTTTCTGCGGATTTGGCGTGTTTCTGCCGCTGGCGAAGTTCGTGTTGTTTCCCCGGATTGAAGTCCTCCGGCCCTATGACAACTTCATGCACCACACCTTCGCCACCTTCCTCATGTCAACCGTGCTTCTCCTGGTGCTTTCCCTTTTCACCCGGCGCAAGACCGATGAGGAACTGAAGGGGGTCATCTGGACCAGGAGCGCCTTCGGATTTCTCGAAAGCGAGAAAGAACGGAACCGGGGTCCGCGAAACCTGACCTTCTGGTGGGCCCTCATGGTGATCGTTATCGTTTCGTGCTATGCCGTCACACAACATTATGGCAGCGGTACCGTCCTTGCCGAAGCCGAGGAAGTACCCCACGAAACATCCGGCACGGGGACGGTATTGGTTCAAACCCGCGCGGAATTGGCCGTTGCCGAGCGTTTCAACCTGTGGACCGGCGGCGGACAGGTTCTGTTTTCTCCCTCCGCCGCGGGCGAGGCGTTGACCTTCGAGGTGCCCATCCCGGAAACCGGTGTCTACCGCATGGCGGTCATGCTTACCGCCGGCGCCGACTATGGCCGAATAAGCGTGCGCGTTGATGGCCGCCCCACGGAAATCTCTCTTGTAAAGACCACGATTGAAAACGCCGGAGGACGATGCCGGGTCGAGCATGTGACCTTGGCGATTTTTGATGCGGGCTCCCACGACAAGGACGACGCCGACAACCTCGCATACAGCATTGCGGGGCAACATATCGTGCGTCGTGTTGGCTTGGGCGAAATGCGCCTGACGGCTCCCGTGACGCGGGTTGTTTTCCGATCCCTGGACGGCGGACGCATCGGCGTGGACCAGTTCATTCTTCACGCCGTGAAGCCCTGAGCGCTTCGGGTCCGCCGTTTCGCCCCGTGCGGAAACCAGAGCTACTCGCTAACGCAAGGAACAGTGTCGGTGAGGCATTTGCGAAATCGATCATTAGAGGATTATCCGTGGAAGACGTGAGAACACCGTTTGTGACCGTTGAGTGCAGTCTGGCCGATCTTCTCGGCCGGGAATACACCGATGCCGTCTGCGCGGCCAGGGCCTGGCTGACCGAAGAGGATGAAGAATCTCTCAAAAAACTGGCACGAAAAAAAGTGCCCTTTTTCCCGCGGGCCTTCCAGCAGCGCCTCGTCTCCCTGCTTCCCAAAGTGGGCAAGGCATGCGTAAGCCCGTTGCCTTCATCGCGGGCCGGGGCCACGAGCGATGCTTTCAAGGCAAACACGCGCCTCGCGTCGGCGCCGTTGTCCGGCTTGGGGTATTACCGCCTGGTGGAGGGCGGCGGTTTGGCGCTGACGACAAAAAGCGAGCACTACCACGCTTCCCTGGGGCACGGCTTCCCGGGGTATCAACTGCTGGGGCACGCCCGCGCACTGGGTATTCCCAATGCGACGCACAACAACACGCGCGGCCACATCACCCGAACACTCGAAGAGAAACTGATCCGCGTGGCGGCGGGTTTGGACCGCGGCGGCGCGCTGGACCGTGTGTTGGGATCGGACGAACCACATGTGCTGAACCGGGTGTTGAACCTCGAAACCGGCAGCCTCGCGACGGAAGCCGCAGTGAAGATGATGCTTGCCCGTTTCTATACTTCGCAGGCGGTAGCAGGCGCGCCCGCGCCGGCCTATGCCGGACGGACGCCCGTGTTCCTCGTGCTTGGCGATGAAACGGGAGGCGTCGATGCCAATTACCACGGCACCACGGTGTTGACCCAGCTTATGCGCGGTATGTGGGGGGCATTTGGGGCGCGCCTCGCCGGTGCCGGGGCGATGCGGGTGCGGGGGGTGAAACCCAACGACATCACCGGGTTCGGGGTGGTTTTCCGCGAGTATGATCAGCCGCCCTTCAAGATCGCGGGGTTTCTCCACGAGATTATCATGATGAATTATGGGGCCGTGTTGCTTCACCGGGATTTTCTTGAAGAAGCCTACGCCCTGTGCCATGCCCACGACGTCCCGGTGCTGGTGGATGAAATCCAGTCCTGTGTCTGGAGTCCCGAGATCTTTATGTACCGCGAATACGGATTGTCGCCGGACTGCGTGGCGGTGGGCAAGGGAATACCGGGCGGCGAGTATGCGGCGTCCCGCGTGTTGTTTACCGCCTCCCTGGACAGCCTGGAACAGTTTGGCGCCCTGGTTACGAACGGCCAGGAGGAGATTGCATCCCTGGCGTGCCTCGTCACGCTGCGGTGGGCGGAAGCGAACGCCGAGGTGACCAACGCGGTCGGGGAGTATTACGAGGAACGGATCCGGGAATTGTCACATACGTATTCCGCCCTGGTGAGCGCGGTGGAGGGCCGGCGGCACATGACGGGACTGCATTTCGGCGAGGTGGGCGCGGCGGCCGATTTCGCGAAGCACCTGAACGCGCGTGGCCTGGAGGTGAGCGTACAGACCTACAAGGCGGGCTGTCCGCCTGCGGCCCTGATGAAACTGCCCCTCATTGCGGGGTATAAAGTGGTTGATTTCGTGTTGGCACGAATGGAGGATGTCTTGCGGGACATGGATACGGCGCGGACCTGACGCGCCGGCTTTCGTGAAGAAACAAGAACATGCGCCTGGCGCGGGGGCGGTAAGGGAGTGTGAAGATGTCATCCGTAAGCGTGGGGCTATTGCCCCTCTACCTGAAGCTGTATGACGATGCCATGCCCGAGGCCCGCGCGGTACCCGAGCAGTTCGCGCGCGAGGTGGCCGCCGAACTCGAAGCACGGGACCTGGACGTCATCCGGGCGCCCCTGTGCCGCCTGGAAAGCGAGGTGCGGGCGGCGACCGCCCGTTTCACCGAGCAAGGCGTGGACCTGCTGATTACGCTCCACACCGCCTATTCGCCTTCCCTGGAAGCCGTGGGCGCGCTTGAGGAATGGGACGGCCCCATCCTCATGCTGGACACCACGCCCGACACCCGTTTTGGTCAAGATGTAGACCCGGATCGAATCATGTACAACCACGGCGTTCACGGCGTGCAGGACCTCGCCACCATGCTGCGGCGGCGTGGCCGCGCCTACGACATTGTCGCCGGGCACTTCAGGGCCTCGAACGTGATCGAACGCGCGGCGGCCCTGGCGCGGGCGGCGCGGGCGGCGCGCCTCTTTCGCGGGGCGCGGGTGCTGCGCATCGGCTGCACCTTCGCGGGCATGGGGGATTTCCAGGTGACGCCGGACCTGCTGGAGGATCGCTTCGGCATCCAGATCGACGCCATCGCGGCGGGCGATCTCGCGCCCGACGTGGCGGCGGTGAGCGACGAAGCCGTGGAGGCCGAGTGCGCGCGCGACCGCGAGCGTTTCGCCGGCGAGGTGAGCGCGGAGAGCCATGCCCGGTCGGTGCGCGTGGGCCTGGGATTGCGCAAGCGCCTTGAGGAAGGCGGCCATACCGCCCTGACGATGAACTTCCAGAGCTTTGATGGCATCCCTCCGGTGGAGACCGTGCCTTTTCTGGAGGCGTCGAAGGCCATGGCGCGCGGACTGGGCTATGCCGGCGAGTGCGACGCCCTGACCGCCGCCTTCGTGGGTGTCCTCAACGCGGCCTTCGGCCGGACGACGTTCACCGAGATATTCTGTCCGGACTGGGAGGGTGGGACGCTCTTTCTGTCGCACATGGGAGAGTTCAACGTGGCGTTGGCCTCCTCGAAGCCCCTGTTGTGCGAGAAGCCCTTCCCGTGGTCCGACGCCCACAACCCCGTGACCGCCGCGGGAGCGCCGGAGGCCGGGCCGGCCGTGTTGGCCAACCTGGCCCCGGGCCCCGACGACACCTTCCGGTTGATTGTCGCGCCCGTGGCGGTGCTGCCCGACGAGACCGGCCCAAAAATGGCCGAGATCATCCGGGCGTGGGTGCGTCCCCGAGTTCCCCTGGCGGAGTTTCTCGAGTGCTATTCCCTGGCCGGCGGCACGCACCACAGCGCCCTGGTCCTGGGGCAACCGGCCGAAGCGATCCGCGCCTTCGGACAATACCTCGGCGTGGAGACCGTGTTGATCACTTGATCGGGATGAAGAGGGCGGCGACGTGCCCGGACGCGGCTGCAACGGCAGGGCCTTCAAGGCGGCCGGAAGCCCCTTCCAGGTCATAGACAGCCCCGTGAACGGCTTCAATGAGGTGACAACAATGCCGATTGATTCAGACAGGGCAAGACTGGTGATGGACGTGCTCGGGGGCAATCCAACCGAGGGTATTCCCATCTGGATCATTAACCCCATGGAATGGCGGATGATCGACCGGCTGGCCGGCGTGCCCGAGGGGACCTACGTAGCGGACCCCGTCTCCACCTATCGCAAGATGCTCGAAAACAGCGGCGTGTGCATGGTCGACCAATGGATCCCGGACAACCCACTGAGCATCACTTAACGAGGCTATGAAGGGGGCGCCGGCCACGGCGCCACGACGGGCGCCGCGCGGGTCGAAGCCGACGGTATAGTCATTGATTCCGGGGAAACCGTTGCCTGCCACATTGAACGGTTTGCCATTCCTAGGTGGCGCGCGAAGGCCGATGCTTTCGATGAAGATGCCTTTGTGAGGGAAGTCGTTGCCGCCGAAGCCGCTGTTCAGGAGCAATTGGGGGACGTAATCCTAAAGGTCCCTTACAGCTTCCCCTTCCCATTCCTGAACTACTATCTCTATGGCTACGAGCATTACTTCACCGCCTATGCCCAGTACCCCGAGGTCATTGAGCGTGATTTCTCGGCCTGCGCCGATTACTGCGTGCTGGCGAATCGCGCGGCCGCGAAGGCATTTCGCCAGGCCGCATGGCCGCCCTACGCCCGGCTCGACCACGACATGGCCAGTGCGGGCGGTACCCTCGTCAGCATCGACTCTCTGGAGCGTCTGTGGTTTCCCCATTTCACGCGAGCCATCGAGCCACTCATCCGTGCGGGCGTCCGCGCTATCTGGCATTGCGACGGCAACCTGATGGATATGGTGCCGCGCCTTATTGACGCCGGCGTCAGGGGCTTCCAGGGCTTCGAGTACGAGCACGGCATGGATTACGAGAAGATATGTAGAATGAAGACGCGGGAAGGCGATCCGCTGCTGATCATAGGTGGTGTATCCGTTACGACCACTTTGCCTTTCGGCACGCCCGACGATGTGCGCCGTGAAATACACTGGCTCGTGGACAACGGCCCCGAGGGGAACCTCATGCTGGGTTGCAGCAGCTCGATTGCTCCCGGGGTCCCGTGGCCAAATCTCAAGGCGCTCGTGGATGGCTTTAAACACTACCGGTTGCATGGACGCACGTGACGCATGAGGCCGTGGCGGAGGCCTTCGGCCTCAAGGCAAGGCGTGTGAACACACAGTTACTTGGAGTCGTGTATCCCCCCGCCGGGGCCTGGCCGAGGAGCCAGCGCTGGGCGGCACAATACAATGGGAAGGAAGTCGCATGAACATAGGCGTCCCCAAGGAGATCAAACCGGCGGAAGCGCGGGTGTCCATGGTGCCGTCCGGCGTGGCCGCCTTCGTGCAGCACGGACACCGGGTATTCGTCGAAAAGGGCGCCGGCATGGGCAGCGGCATTCCCGATGAAGACTACACCCGCGCCGGGGCGGAGGTCCTGGATTCCGCCGAAAACGTGTGGTCGCGGGCGGAGTTGGTGGTGAAGGTCAAGGAACCCATTGAGTCCGAGTACCCTTTGCTCCGGCCGGGGCTGGTACTGTACACCTATCTGCACCTGGCCTCGAACGAGCAACTGACCCGTGCGCTGCTTGATCGGCAGGTGACAAGCGTGGCCTACGAGACCATCCAGATGGAAGACGGGTCGCTGCCCCTGCTTACCCCCATGAGCGAAGTGGCCGGACGTCTCGCCGTGCAAAAGGGCGCTCAATGCCTCGAAGCCCCGTCCGGCGGCGAGGGCATCCTGCTGGGCGGGGTGTCGGGGGTGAAGCCGGCGGATGTCGTCATTCTCGGGGCCGGTGTATCGGGCTCGAACGCGTGCCACATCGCGGTGGGCATGGGCGCCCACGTGACCGTGGTAGACATCGACCCGGTAAAGCTGCGCTATCTGCACGACATCATGGGAGGCCGCGTGACGACCGTCATGTCGAATCCGGCCACCATCGCGGACGAAGTGGCGAAGGCCGATTTGGTGATCGGCGCGGTGCTCGTGCCCGGAGCCCGCGCGCCACGCCTCGTGACGGAGGATCTGGTCGGCCGGATGCGGCCGAACACGGCGATTGTGGACGTGGCCATCGACCAAGGCGGCTGCGTCGAGACGGCCCGCCCAACGACGCACGATGCGCCAACCTACCGGGTTCACGACGTGGTGCATTACTGCGTGGCCAACATGCCCGGCGCCGTGCCCCGAACCGCCACCTATGCGCTGACCAACGTGACCCTGAACTATGGTCTCGCCTTGGCGAATAAAGGCTGGGAAGAGGCCGTGGCCGCGTCAAAGCCGCTCCGCCGGGGCGTAAACACGCATGCGGGCGCCGTGACGCACGAGGCCGTGGCCGCGGCGTTCGGACTCAAGGCATGCGGCATAAGTGCCATTCGCGAAAAATAGCCTTTTCGGAATGGCGCCAAGCCTGGATACCTTGATTCAGGAAACACGTTATGCTATGCCTCTGCCCATGAAGAAGCTTTCCAGAAATGAGCGGCGTGAAACCATTCGCAGTCTTGTGGCCGAACGAGGGAACCTGCACGTGGAGGAATTGTCGGAGCGTCTTGGTGTTACCACCATGACCGTTCGGCGTGACCTTGCGGCGTTGGAGGACCTGGGTTTCCTTGTCCGAACGTATGGGGGTTGCAGTGTGCTGCCGACGATGGTACGCCAATTGACTTCCGTCGGCCGGGAACTGCAACAGGCGGGAGAAAAAACGGCTATCGCCCGAGCGGCACTCCGCTACCTCTCCGCCGGTCAGGCCATCTATATCGACACGGGGTCCACGTGCAGTCACCTGGCGCGCGTGCTGCCGGATCACCTGGACCTGCGTGTTTTCACGAATAATCTCAAGGTTGTCAGTGAACTGAGCGGCCGCGACGGCTGCGATGTTATCGTCTATGGGGGGCGGCTCCGGAAAGGCTCGTCCCATCTCGGCGGCGAAATCGCCCTGCCCCGGATGCAGGATTTTCTGTTGGATGTGGCTTTTTTCGGCGCCGACGCGGTGGAACCCACCCGGGGCGAGGTACGCGCCACGTCCACCGAATCACCGGTCATCTTTCGTGTCCTGGAAATGCAGGCGACGCGGCAGGTTTTTCTGGTTGACAGCACCAAGTTCAGAAAGCGGGGATCGGTTGTGCTGGCAAAGCTGCACCCCGGCATGACGCTCATTACCGACAGCGGAATCCATGAAGACGAGAGAATGCTCCTGCAAAAAAGCGCGGCCGAGATTGTGATTGTGGATCCCCCGGAAGACGGCGCCGGCCCGTAGCCCGGCGCCGGGAATCTCAGGCCGTGTTTGCACTTCGGCAGATTCCGCGGGCGTATTCCACGAGGGCATCCGCCTCCTCGGCCGTTTTCGTCTCCGCCCAGAAGAACAGGCGTGTCGGATCCAGGTGTGCGCACAACACGTCCAACTCATGCCGCAGGTCCTCGTCGCCACCGTGGGACCCGCCATAGAAGACCTGCACGCATTTGCCGGCGTCCTGGATCTTTCGTAGAACATTCAGCCATCGCGATGGGGGCGGCGCCCCCGCCCCCTGGATCCATTGAATGGTGTTCAATTCGGCGATCTCCAGCAACCGTGGCAAGTGGGGCAGCGCGCCCGGCCCGTCCAGATGGTACAGCGAAATGTCCACATGGGCCACCGTTTCACGGATATCCCCGAGCACAAACCGGTCGAACATTTCCGGTCCGATCATGCAGGTGTAGTCGTTTTGTCCGATGCACAGGTAGCGTTGTTCGCTCCAACCCATGGTCCAATTCGACGTGCCCTGACCCGCCGGGAGAATGATGGAAGACGCCTCGTCCACGACGAACTTGAACAGTGCCGTCATCCGGCCCATGGCCCGCGTGACCGGCTCCGGATTCACCAGCAGATCCATACTCAGGCGCTCGGGCCCTCGAAGGGCACTCAACGCGTCAATGCCGCTGTGGAGGTCCGGATACGCCGTGACCCACTTGCCCCGGCCGGCTTCCACCGACGCCCGCAGCAAACGAAGGTAGAGCCGCCACCACGGGTTGTCCGAAGCGCACGTGAAATCCGGGTGATCCGCCCAGTCATCGACGAAAGGATCGACCCACGACGTGAACGCCCTCGGTTTCAGCGTCATTTTCGCGCCCAGCCACGCCGCGAACTGATCCGGCCCGAGCCAGGGGTTGTGTACCGGCAGCGAATCACCGGCGAAGTGCGTTCGCGCCATCCGGCTTTCCGTCTCCGCCACCACATAATCGACATCCGTCCACAGCGCCTCGTCGTCCTCCGGTTCCCGTGGCACGGGCCCCGGTTTACACGCTGGTGCATACACCCACATGAGCGGATAGTCTTCCAACTCACCGCGCCAAAAGGCCTCGTTGCGCTCGAGCCGGCTCGAAAGCTGCTTCTCCGGGATCCATATCGTCTCCAAAATCGACTTACTCCCCTGAATGGTAACGATTCACGCTTTCGTGCCGGCCCGGCGCACCGGTCTTGAAGCGCCGTGCAAGGGACCGTCGAAACGGTGCGCTGAAGCGCGCCTACCGGACCGTCGTGAACGGTCACCTGGAATCTTACACCAGAAAGACGCTAGCCGCCAGCCGGGATCACCTCGAGCGCCTGGACGATGGCCTCGCCGTCGCCGGTCCCGGTGAACCGGACCTCGATGATTCCGTTCTTCGGCCGGATCCCGTCGAAGGCCAAGTCGAACGCTTTGTGAAAGCTGCGGGCTTTGTCAGCCACATCCAGCGATTGGACCACCTCTTGGCCGTTAATCCGCACGCTCATGGGTACTCTCTTGGGGTCCGCCGGATCTCGCCGCTCGGCAAATCTCAGCCCTATGCGGTAAGAACCGGGCGCGACGGTCACGTTGACCCAGAATTCCGGAGCATGTGCGCCGTAGCGGTAGAGCTCCGCATCCGGCGTGTTGCTGATGGCTCCCGTGGTCGGTTGGGTCCACCAGGTCTGGGCCACCGGATCGGTGTGGTGGCCCGTACGAACCACGAACTCCGTGGCCGGCAACCACGCGTTGCCGGAAAAATCCACGTAAGGTTCGCGCCCGGTGTATCCAAAAATCATCCGCTGGGCCTGCGTGGGACCGCCACCGGATCCAAAGTGTGGCGCGGCCGTGGCCACCGACGACTGAACGGCGTCAACATATACGTTGGTCCCGCCGGAGAGCAAATTCTTCTCTCCCCGCACGGCGATCTTCAATTCATGAGGCCCGTCGGAAAGGCCGTTCCGGTAGTAGAGCACTTGCCGGTGCTTGGCTGCGGACGAGATCCAGCCGTCGATGATCGTCCGCTGCCGGACGCCATCGAGGTAGACGTCGGCCAGGCCACCCGACGAATCCGCCCGGCCGATCAAGCGGACCTGATTGCCGTTGAAACGGTGCGTCATCGTCGCGCCACTGGTGTTGGCCACATGGGCCTCTCCCCCGGAATCCTTGGCATGCGAGACCACGCGCCACGACCCTTCATATTTCAGCTCGCCGTCCTCGGTGACCTGCTGGGGGTCGTCCCCGGTGACGGTGATCGAAGTCTTGCCGTCGTGCCGGATCGAGACGATAAAATCGCCGTCCGGGAGAATCTCTACCGTGTAGCCGTTACTGTCAAGGTTCTTCCCTGGTTTCAGCGGCTCACCATCGGCGGTTACGGACTGGGGGCGGAATGCCAGCCGCAGCACATCCACGCTGTCGGCCGGGGCGTCAAAGGTGCTGTATTCGATCCGGCCTTTTTCGTAGACCACCGAAGTGACCACGCCGCGGCTCCGCATGATGTGGTTTTCCCGTGCCGGACCCAGTTCCGGCATCCATTCTAGCAGTTCCAGTCCGCACATGATGGGGCCCATGCCGATCAGTTCGGACCAGTTCTTCGCCGTAATCTGGCCGCCGTCGATATTGTCCTCGACCTTGCCACCTTCACGAAAATGATAGAAACCGAGGGTGATCTCACGGCGGGCCACTTCCCGGGCCCAGGCGCTGTCGGCTTCCACGGCGTAGCGGGCCATGTAACGGCTCAGGAAAACCGGGCAGAAGTCCAACGACCGGCCACAGCAGGAAGAACCTTCCGGGTACGCCCAAGCGCCGCTATAGACATCGCCATTGGAGTTGGGACTGACGCAGGCGTGGAGGAAATAGAGGCTTAGGATATTGCGGACATCGTTCCTCCAATTGGGGAAGATGTCCTTGTGGTCCATCAGGTATTTCGATATCCAGCTGGTGGTGACGATGCCCTGCACCGGATGCTCCCAGTCCCAATAATGCCTTCCCCACGTGTCCCAAACGTACCAGGCAGGGAGCAGCGTGTCGCGAATGTAGGCCCTTCCCGCATCCCGTGCCTCCATGATCGCGCCGCCTTGACCGGTGTAGCCAAGATCGATCAACTCATCCAGAAAGAGCAGGATATTGGCCACGCCGCCCGTCTGGATGTTGCCGGTCCCCTCTTTTGCCCACGGGACCTCTTGCGGATTGGCATACCGTCCCCAAGGCCGGGCGCCCGGTCGGCGGTTACACTTCTCGGCGAACGCGTCGCCCCAGTGCTTGGCCGCCTCGAAATACTTGGTGTCGCCGGTCAGTTGGTAGGCCCGCAGCATCCCCTTGCCGATCCCCGCCGAGAGGTCCAGTTGGATGTAACCGCCCGGCTTCGCGGGGCCGTAGGGCTTGCCCGTCAGCGGAACGCTGATGGGGAACGACGGCCAGGGATGATCGGCCGGGGTAAGGTAGTTTTCCAGGAGGAAATCGGCCTAAATCTTGAGATGGGAGAAGACGATTGGGTCGCCGCTGTAGCGGTAGTATCGCGGCAGGGACTCCGTAATATACTTGAAGCGCTGGCCCAAGTTTCCGTTCATCTGGTTCGCGGCGGGAAGCACGGAGATGGTCCCGTCCGGGGCCAGGTCCACCCGCGCGTTAAAAATATAGTGCGGCCCTGCCATCACCGACGTATCGGTATCCACCCAGGGATAGCGTTTGAGGAACTCGGCGGCGACGCGCACGCGGAAATCGATTTGGCCGTTCTGCCCCTGGTACCAGGGGGCAATGACGCCATGGCTGTCCTCGACCGCGTCGTGGGCATAGTAGCGCTCCTGCGTGGTCGCCGCCGAGGCGGCGTGTCCCCAGGCCAGGAACAACACCCCGGCCATTACTCCAGGGCAAAACCGGGACAAGAAAGGCGCGCCAACATTTCGTCGCGCCAAGACAGGCCGGCAGGTTAAACGCGAATAAATGACGTTATTCCCTTGCATTCTTCTTTCCTCCTTCATGCGGAATCGTCTGCGGCTTTGCGGGTTGCTTTGACTGCAATAAGCAGTACGCGCTTGGGGGCATGCCATGCGGATACCCAAGTTCTTGCCAAGAAATGAAACCATCTCGTGAACTCTCATCGCACGCGCCCGGCCGTCTTGCTCGACGAAGCCGAGCAGGGCAGTTGTTCATGCCATCCGGACCTGATCCAGGAACTATCTCAGGGCGGATTTCTTCATCGTCGCGAGGCCAATTCCAGTGGCCCCGAATGCATTGCCCACATGAAACATCCAGAGCTCGTCCGCGATTTCGATAACGCATGGGTACCAATTGTTTTTTGTGTCATACCCCTCCTCGGAAAGAGGGAGTACCGTTTTTCCGAATTCTCGCTCCCAGTGAATGCCGTCTTCGGAACGGGCATGGTTGAGCCGATAGCCCCTGTCCTTCATCGCAAAGACACTAACGTGGACTCCGCCCACAACCCAGTTGAAACGAGACTTTGCTGGCACATGCCTCTTTATTAGTCCCTACGGGACTAACCTTGGCTTTGTGACACTAGCCTCCGTACCCGCCCCACATCCACGACTGAAAAAGGAAGTGGTGGCCCGCGTACGATGGGAACTCTATCGCACTTGTGTGGTTTATGGCTGGCGAACCGATGGGTTCCTTTTCCCAGAGGCGGGCAAACTCAACGTGGCCATCCATGAAAAGAATGTTCCCGCCGCCGGGGACATGGTTGAAATTCGCGAGCGAAACGGTATTCTGACCGCCTGCCCAAGCCCCGACGAGTTGAAAATCCGATGACGGCTGCACATAGGTGGCATCCCACATCACGAACAACGTGCTTTGACTCTTGGCACCCGCCGCGGGGTTGTTGATGTCCGTGATGAAGAAACGCTCCACGCCCTCTTTGAGTGGCTGCAAGGTCGCCGGCAAGGGCCCGCCATCGACGTCGAACCAGAAGTCGGGGAAGTTCGCCAGAATGGAGGGGGCCGAAACGTCGTAATTCGTTATCTTGGTGATCGCGGCCCATTGGGAAGGGCATCCCGCGTTCTGAATTTCGGGAGATCCGAATATCGCGACGTTGTTTGGCGTGATGCCAAAGAGCTTGCTCCAGGTGAAGCTGCAGAACTGCCCCAGCGTTTTGGTGGCCATGGGATTGTAGATGTAAGACACAGGATACCCCAAGAGGGTGTTGCGGCAGGCCTGGGCAGCCGGCGATGAACCGTCGATAGCGTCGATCCTGTCCAGGATATCGGCTGTTCCCCATCCCCCCGAACTGAAGACCGGGGTTGTGCCTCCGACCTTCCAATAGGTGTCGTCGCCGGAATCTGATGGACAAATCATGATGGCCGGATCCGTCCAATACTCCGGAAAAAGCACCTCGGCGTTTATACCGGTTATGTTCACAAGAGACGAGCCGCTGAAGTTATCGGCCTCAACATACCACGGATTCCCGCTGGGAAAGGCCCCGCGATTCTCACCCGAGTACATCTTGAAAATAATCCCCCATTGCTTGAGGTTGTTGGCGCAGCTCGCGCGCCTCGCCGCTTCCCGCGCCCTGGCCAGTGCGGGAAGCAGAATGGCCGCCAGAATGCCAATGATGGCAATGACCACCAGTAATTCGATCAGGGTGAAGCCTCTCTTACACTTTTTTGTAAACGTTTCTGTATCTCCTCTTGTGTGGACTTCAAACATCTCACAACCATTCGCTTGTCCAAGGGTGACAACTATTCGATTCGTTGCAACTGCAGAAGAACTCCTTGAGGGTTGGGTAAGTACGTCTGTTTCTCACCTCCTTTTCTTGCGCAAGCCGAAGAGCGAAACGCGTTTATCACGTTATTGGAACGGCCCCACAGTTTTGACCGTATGCCCTTAGCGGAAAAGTGGTCTATGCATGCGAGTGAATTGCCTGTCATGGTTGTCTTCTTGCTTCTCAATCCCGGGCGGCCACACTGGGTGGATGAGCCGCCACCTGTCCGTAGGCCGTCAAACTCCTGCCGGGGTTGTTTCTTCCACTATGCTGGCGCAATTGACGGCCGGGTAGTCCGCGATCCCACTCAGACCGACCATCATCTCGACCGTTTCTTATGCGACAATGCGGGGTCAGGGCACCACCTTTGAGTGAGGCAACCGGGGCGTAGCGACACGGCTCTTGTCATGGCTGTCACCGGCCGACCCCGCGCCGGCCAACTCGTGCTTGCGCTTCAAGATGTCCTGGATTAACCGATCCGCATTGCCGTGGAACAGATTGTTCGTCTCGTTCGCGCCGAAACCGAGGCGAATGCATGCATCCTTGATTGCCCGCAACGCCTCGTACATGTACAGGGTGTACCCCGCCTCGATCTCCGGCGCCTCGCGTTCCGTATTGAAGTGGAGGGGAACACTGGTACGGTTGAAATAGCGCCGCCCATTCCACTGCCGCCGCCCCCGAAGATACATGGGCGGATTGTCCGTCCCGTAAATGATGCGGTCCGGTCCGATGTGCCGCAGGGCCAGATAGTGAACCTCCGGATTCAAGACGGCCGAGTTGTCGAAGAAAATGCCGGGGTCATCGGCAAGCGCCAAGAGTCCTTGCCGCGCATGGTATTCCGTATAGCTCCGGCCCAAGTGGGCGATGACCAGTTTTACGTCGGGATACTGCTCTCGAATCCGCCGGATCTGCCGCAGGTTGTCGGGGTGCCCGAGCCGTTCTTCTTTCGGAACATGCAGCACGACCCACGCATGGCGCCGATTGATCACTTCCAGATGCTCCTGCGGCAAGAAGTCAAGGATGTTTGCGTTGATAAACCCGTCGCGTGTGTTTGGCGTGTAGCCCAGCAGGCTGTAAAACGGCTTCACCCCAATCACGCCCGGCCGGGAGAGCAAGGCATCGATTTGCTCCGACGCCCACGTGGGCCGGATGATTGCGCAACAATACCAATTGCGTTCGAGGCACTCCGTGCGTACGTACTCGTTACTGAGCTCGATGTCCCAACCCAGGCTGGGGAAGCCAAACGCATTACAAACCACCTCGCGCCCGGGGAAGGTCGTCCGAACGCACCATTCCGCCGTTTGGGCCGTGGGCATCTCGTTTACCTCCCAGACCCAGTATTGGCGGCGCAACTCTTCGGTGACGGTCTCGATCCGATAGCGCGAGTCGACGAAGTGAACGTGACCGTCAATGATCCGGCGCGGCAGCCAGTTCTCCAGATGCTCCTGCCAGAAAGCCCGGTCCACATCGGAGTAGTCGAAAACATGAAATAGGAGATCTTTTTTCAATACAACATCTTTCTGTTAGAATAAAGCTGATTTATATCATTTATATGTTATATTCGAAAGTATAGTTCGTTTGAGCGAGCTTGTCAAGGAAAAGAGATATTGTCAAATGTTGTGTATGGGCTTCTGAGTGCGCGCATCCTCTTTTGCCTTTCCTAAGCCGCTTTTTTCATAACGCCATCGACAAATTCAATGCCTTCAATAACCTTGGGAATGAGTTGGTGGCCATTGAGTCTTCGCCAGTGTTTTTCGGCTTGTCGAACGAGTTTGTAGACCATGGTCAGGGTCGCCAGGCGTGAACCGCAGCCCTTGGTCTGGCGGGTCCGGTGCCTTACGGTGGCGAAGGTGGATTCAATGGGGTTGGTCGTCCGAAGATGCGCCCAATGCTCGGCGGGGAAGTCGTAGAAGGTGTGGGAAACTGGGGGAAACTGGGGGAAACTGGGGACAGTAACCAATTATTGTGTTATTCTGGGTGACCTGATAGGCTGGTGCCATGGCTCGACAAGCGAGAATTGCGCCAAAAATAGGTTACTGTCCCCACTTTTTCCACTTTTTCCAACCTGACCACAGGCCTTGGAAAACTCCCTCAGCACATTCTCATGGACCAAGGTATATGACATTTCTAATGAGTCAAGACATGTGACATTTCTAATGAGTCTTGACATATCTTGACTGTGCTTCTTTCGGCGTCTACACTACGGCTTGTCATGGACACGAGGGGATCCCCCGTGTCCATGGTGATCTTTTCGGTCACCCCCGGCCCACACGGGCGCAGTGAACTATAAAGCATGGACAGGGAAACGTTGCGACATGGTCTTGAACAGTGCCCCCCTGAAAACCGAGCGCCCCCGAATCGGCGAGCTCCTTGTACAGGAAGGACTTATCACCGAGGACAATCTTGCGGAAGCCCTGCGCATGCAGAAGGAGCATGGCGGCAAAACGGTTGAAAACCTGATTGCTTTACACCATCTGACGGTCAGCGATTTCATGGGGTTCATCTCGCATCAGCCCGGGGTGGCCAGTATCGAGCTGCTTAATTACGCCATCCCCGCAGAGGTCATCGACCTCGTTCCCGCCGAGTTTGCCATCAAACATGAGTTGTTACCCATAGACAAAATGGGATCGCGGCTGACGGTGGGCATGACCTGTCCGCTGGATGAGCAGACCATCGCTGAACTGGAGGCGATCACCGGGTTGCGCGTGCGTCCGCTTCTTGTTTCCATGCACGATTTGCAGGTGGCACTGAAGAACTACTACAAGGCTCCCGACAAAGATCCCTTCGCCATGACCATGGACGATGTGCCCGGTGCGCGGCACGTGGCGCCCGCGCAGGTGGCCCGGGTGGAGAGTGCCCTCGCCTTCGAGCAGGTGCTTCACCTGGTTCGCAGGGTCACTTCGCTTCCCGCGTTGCCCGAAACGGTGGGCCGCGTGCGGGCCGCTGTCGAGGATCCCGACAGTACCGTGGCCGAGGTGGCGGAGATCATCAGTGTTGATCCCGGCCTGGCCGCCAAGTGTATCAGCCTGGCGAATTCACCCGCCTTTGGATTTGTGCACCGGGTCGAATCCATCGATCGGGCCGTGTCGCTCCTTGGTATGCGCGAAATCTACGGCCTGGTCCTTTCCACGGCGGTGATCGACTACTTTGATCAGAAGGGCGCGTTCGACTTCCGGGCTTTCTGGAAGCGTTCCCGGGCCTGTGCCAACGTCGCCCATCTCGTCGCGAAGGAATCGGGCCATGAAGAGCGGGGCGGGGCCTTCGCCTCCGGGCTGCTCCACGATATCGGCCGGGCCGTGTTGGCCCATGTCCTGCCCGACGGCTATGCGGAGGTGGATCAAACCCTGACCGATCAGACGCTCATCGACGAAGAAACCCGTGTTTTTGGCGTGGCCCACCCCGAAGTGGGATTCGTTCTCGCCGAGAGTTGGGAACTGCCGCCCGAAATATGCGAAACCATCCGTCTGCACCACAATCTCGACCAGGCCAGGGTGGCTCCCGAACGTGTGGCCATGGTGGTCCTTGCGGCGAATACGGTGGATGTCCATGCCCAACTGAGTCGCGGTAATCTGGACGCGCAAGCCTATGCCGCTTCCTGTCATGAAGCGCTTCGGATCCTGGGGCTGAGCGAGTCTCAACTCCTGAACATGTTGCCGCGCGCGTGCGAGGCCGTGGAGCAAGCCGCGTCCGAGTAGGCAAAACCCCGTGTCAACGAGAGGAGAAGTGTCTTGAAAACAATGGTTACCTTCCTCGCCACCATGGCCCTCGCCGTTACGGTCGCCCATGCCGACGGTCTGCGCATTCTCTACCTCAGCAAATCCTCCGGGTTCCAGCATTCCGTGGTGGCCACGCAAAAGGGTCAACCCAGCCACTCCGACAAGGTGCTCACCGAAGTGGCCCGGCGCATGGGCGCCACCATCACCTGCACCAAGGATGCCGGCCTGGTTAACGCCGAAAATCTCAAGAACTATGATCTGGTCATCTTCTATACCACCGGTGATCTTACCCGGCCGGGCAACCAGGACCAAGGCACCGTCATGGCCGGCGACGGCGTCTCCGACCTCTTGACCTGGCTCAAGCAGGGCGGTGGTTTCATGGGTTTCCACGCGGCCACCGACACCTTCCATGAAACCCGGCCCGGTCAACCCACGCCTTACATACGGATGATTGGCGCGGAGTTCCGTACCCACGGCGCCGCTTTCGAGGGAATCCTGGATGTGGTGGACACCGCGCACCCCGCCATGGCCCACTTCAAGGACGGCTGGAAGATTCGCGACGAGTGGTACTTGTTCAAGAACATGAACAGGGAAAACATGCACGTGCTCGCGCTCCTGAATCCGGGGGACCACGGTTCGGTGGACACAAAATACGATATTCCCGCCTATCCCATCGTGTGGTGCATGTCCTACGGCAAGGGACGTGTTTACTTCAACGGCATGGGCCATTTCGAGGACGTCTGGAGCAACGGGGATTTCCAGCAGGTTGTGGCGGATGCCATTACTTGGACGACCGGGAAAGGCCAACTCGACGCCGCCCCCAACTACGACACCACCGTACCCGGAGATAAGCCGATGGCCGGCGCCGCTGGAGCTTCATCCACCAAGTAAGCCTTCCCGCCGCGTGAATCAATATCTTGTTCATAAGCGTTCACGCCTTTCACAGGCCGTTATGGCGGAGAGCGACGCGACAACCGGGTGTAATCATGGCGCCCTTTCATGAGTCGAATTGCCACAGCCGTCCGAGGCTTCCTCGCCATGACGGCCTCTTGGCTCCGGCTACGCCGGGTTCCTCCCTCACCCGTGAAGTGCTGTAAAAATGGCCACAAAAAAGTGTTTGCCCCTTCTTTCCGTCATTCCCGCGAACGCGGGAACCCACGGGAAAGGTCAAGGTGTCGTCCCCTGTTTATGGATCCCTGCTTTCGCGGGACGTCCCTTGAACAACGCCACGCATGGGCCTATACTCGACCCGTTGAAACGGGCTTGTCCAACATGGGAATGAATCAATGAACAAAAAGGTCTCACGCAGAACATTCATGAAGCAGGCGACCGTGGCAGCCATGGCCACGCCGCTTATCGTGCCACGCCTCAGTTTCGCGGCCGCGCCGTCGGGTAAACTGCAGCACGCGGCCATTGGCGTGGGCGGGCAGGGCCGTCATGACTTGCGCCAGATCTTCAGCAGCGGAAAAGTGGACGTGGTGGCGTTGTGTGATATTGATGCCCAAACCCTTGAAAAGGGGTCCAAGGAGTACCCGGGCGCGCGGCTCTACCGCGATTGGCGCGAAATGCTTGAAGCCGAGGAGAGAAATATCGACTCGGTGAACGTGAGCACGCCGGACCACACCCATGCCCCGGCGGCGATGACCGCCATTCGGAAACGAAAGCATGTCTTTTGCGAGAAGCCGTTGACCCATGAGATATACGAGGCCCGCCGCCTCACCAGGGCGGCCCGCCGCTATGACGTGGCCACGCAAATGGGTATTCAAATTCACTCGCATGATGTCTACCGCACGGCGGTTCGGTGGTTGCAAGACGGAGCCATCGGTAAGGTGAAGGAATGGCATTCCTGGTGTTCGGCCAGCTACAGCATGGCGGACAAAGGGCGGCCGAAAGGGTCGGACCCAATCCCGGATTACGTGGATTGGGATCTCTGGCTGGGCGTTGCGCCCGCCAGACCCTACAAGGAGAAGCTGTACCACCCCTTTAAGTGGCGGTGTTGGCGTGATTTCGGCGGCGGCGCCACGGGCGACTTCGGTTGCCACATCTTTGACCCCGTCTTTACCGCCCTCGGCGTGCGCAAGCCCTTGACGGTTCGCGTGGAGCCCGAGTGCGTAAGTGACGAGGTATGGCCCGCGTGGGTGGTGTCGGAGTATGTCTTCGAGGGCACGCCCCTGACGGCGGACCGGGTGATTAAAGCGACCTGGCGGGACGGCGGCAAGCAACCGCCGAAATCGCTATCGCCCGACTTCCCCGAGGGCTATGAGTTCCCCAGCAGCGGCTCCATGTTGATAGGCGAAGAGGGCACCATGGTCATCCCCCATGTGGCCGCGCCGCGCCTCTATCCCGTGGAGAAGTTCAAGAACTACCCCAAGCCCGACCTGGAACCCCTGAACCACTACCATCAGTTTGTCGAGGCGGCCCTGGGCAACGGAACGGCGGGCGCGAATTTCGATTTTGCCGGTCCCTTGACCGAAGCCGTGTTGCTCACCAACGTGGCCAACCGTTTCCCGGGCGAAACCCTGGCGTGGAACGCCCGGTGGGGCCGCTTCAAAAACCACCGCGAGGCGAACCAATTCATCAAGCGGGACTATCGTGAGGGCTGGGATATTCGGGGGCTGTAGGAGGAGATTTTCCATTGGACCCCGTCATCGATGCCTGAACATATCATTCACCACAGTAAGCCCGCCATTGGCGAGGAAGAAATTGCCGCCGTGACACGCGTGTTGCGCTCCGGGAGCATCGTCCAGGGACGGGAGGTCGCGGCTTTCGAGGAGGAGTGCGCCGCGGCCTTCGGGCGACGACACGCCGTGGCGGTCAGCAGCGGCACCGCCGCCCTTCATCTCGCCCTCATCACCCTGGGCGTGTGCAGGGGCGATCCCGTGGCCGTGCCGTCCTACGCCTGTGCCGCCTTGCTCTATCCCGTCATCTGGCAGCGGGCCGATCCGGTGCTTTGCGATATTGGCGGGGACTACAACCTCAATCCCGAAGACGTGCCCCGCAACAGCCGGGCGGTCATCATGCCGCATATTTTCGGCGCGCCCCTCGAACTGCCGCGGGAAGACCATATTATCGAGGATATTGCCCAGGCCATGGGGGGACCCGTGGGACGGGCCACGCCGGTGGTCATCACCTCTTTCTACGCCACCAAGATGCTCGCCACCGGCGAGGGGGGGATGCTTCTCACCGATGATGCCGGCATCGCGGAGCACGCGCGGGATTTGCGGGATTACGACAACCGGGATGATTTCTCGATTCGCTACTCTTATAAAATGACGGATTTTGCGGCGGCCATGGGACGGGAACAACTGAAGAAACTGCCCGGTTTCGTGGCGCGACGCCGGGACATCGCCCGGCGTTATGACGAGGCGTTCATGGAACTCCCCATGCGTTTGCCCGCCGGGGAGGGGCACGTGTACTTCCGTTACGTGGTAGCCACCTCCAAGCGGGATTCGCTGGAAGCCCGGCTCAACGAACTGGGCGTGGAGGCCAAGCGCCCCGTCCATCGCCCCGCGCACCACTACCTGGGGGGCCACTACCCGGCCTCGGAGCGCGCCCACCAGGAATGCTTGTCGATCCCCATATATCCGGCAATGCAGGACAAGGAAGTCGAGTATGTGATAGAATGCGTACTCAAAGCCTGTGGCGTGGCGCTTGCCCCGGTTTGATCCGGCTTATTTTTTCGTCCAGGCCATACGAAAACATACTACAAATGGCGCGTGGCCAGGGAAGACCATGCTTACAGCGGCGGATTCTTGGGGGTCAAGGACGAACCCGAATGTTTCGACAGCCCGATTACTGGCCGAAGACCTACCTCCTGGTGGGCGTCAGTTCCTTTCTCATAGCGGCCCTTGCCATGCCGGTCGCCATTTACGTGTTGCGTCGTTTCGGGGTGGTGGACCGGTTGGCGGCCAACAAGATCCACACCCGGCCCGTGCCCCGCGGGGGGGGCGTCGTAATTTTTGGCGCTTTCATGGTGTCCGTGCTTGTGCCGGGGTACCGCAGCGACGAAATGAACGGCATCCTGGTGGGCGCCTCCATTTGCCTCGTGGTGGGGTTATTGGATGACCTATCCGGCGGCATCGCGGGCGTGTGGAAGCTGCTTACCCTTCTTGCGCTCACCCTCGTACTCAGTGAGTTCGGCGTGTGCCTGAACGTTTTCGAGAATGCCTTCCTGGACGTACCACTCACCATGCTGTGGATCGTGGGGGTCACCAGCGCCTTCAACGGCACGGACAACATGGACGGTCTGGCCTCGGGAATCGCGGTTATCGTGGCGGGCATGTTCTTCACCATTGCCCTCCAGGCCTACCTGGTCACCGGCACGGAGACCAGCCTCTCCTGGTTCGGCATGCTCTCCATCGGCCTCGTGGGCGCGAACCTGGGGTTCCTGATATACAACGTTCACCCGGCCCGGGTTTTCATGGGTGATTCGGGCAGTTTTTTTCTTGGCTTCACCCTCGCGGCCCTGGGGGTCCTGGGGGAATGGTCGGATATAAAGATCATTTCCTGCATTATCCCCATCATTATCCTCGGCGTGCCCCTTTTCGATTTCGCCTACATAATCATCACCCGCATCTGGCGCGGCGAAACGCGCACGGTTCGGGAGATCATCGACCACTGCGCCATGGACCATCTTTCCCACCGGCTGCTGTGGATCGGTTTCTCGCAGCGCCAGGCCGTGCTCCTCATCTACCTTGTCTGCCTTGCGCTCGGGATCAGCGGTGTCCTTCTGCGTAACAGTCACAGCATGGTTGACGCGGCCCTGGCTTTGCTCCAGGGATTGGCGACCGTGACCATCGTGGTTATCCTCATGGTGGCGGCGGAACACCGGCATGGCATGCGGGGCACGGCGAATGGCCGTCACCACGAAGAAAAACGCCGGATCACGCGGGAATAGGATTCCTCCATCCCGGTCATTGCCAGGACCACACGGCCGTACCGCCTTCCGCCAGTCGGCGCGGCGGTTGCTCGCCGGTGGTGTCCAATACCCACACCTCCCCGGGAGCTTGCTCATATGGCCGGACGGTAATCACAAAGTACCGGCTATCGGGCGACCAATAGCGGTGGCTGTGCGCGTACTGGTCGAAGAAGGGAAGCATGCGCAGAAAGCCCCGGCTCATGCGGCACTGCACCAGGGCGGTGCATTCCCCCGTGGCGAGATCGTAAACCCACCACCGGTGCGAGGGCGCTCCGAATTCCCCGGGGCGGCCGATGAAAGGGAAACGGTCCTCCACCTTGGCAGCGGGTAACGACTCAAGCCCGCCCACCTGGCCCAGGAGCATCAGCTTCGTGCCGTCGGGCGACCAGAAAAAGGCAAACGCAGGGTCGCAAGGCACGCGATAGCGTTCTCCCCGGGCAATATCCACAACATAGGTACGGCCGGGCCGGCGCGAATTCAAGGGCATGAAACTGGAGAGGGGCGAGTCGAGATAGCCCAGGTACCGGCCGTCCGGGGAAGCGACGAACTTGCAGGACCACGGGCCGGTGGACACGCGCTCCGTTTCGAGGGACTTTGCATCAACCCGCTGGAACTCGCCCGCGCCCACGTTTCGCGCAAGGTAGTAGAACCTGTCATTCCCTGGCCACGAGGGTGTCTGGAACATGGTCATTTCCCGCGCCACCTCGCGCTCCGCGCCGGTTGTCGCATCGAGGACCGATAAGCGCGCACTCCCCAGGTTGGCCAGGATTTTTCCGCCCCCGGGCCGCCAGTTGAAATAGCACGAATCCGCGCCCGCGAGGCGCCGGGCCCGGGCCGGTTCGTTCATGGGCACGACGTAAAGACCGATGGCGCGTACATCACGGCCGAGGAGGGCCAAGTCCGCATCATCCGGGGACCATGCGAAATAAACAAGGCTCAAGTCCGGGTCGTGGTAGAACGTGACGGGCGCCTCGCGGTCCGTCGGTCCCACCATGAGGGACTCCGAGCCGCGCCGGCCGTGGTCGAGGTAGGCCAGGTAGCGCCCGTCGTGCGACCAGGTGAGAGCGGGGTAGGCGGACCGGGTGTTTCCCACGCGCCGCATCCGCCCGCCCCTGGCGTCCATCACCCGGATCTCGCCGTTCGGAGTGATAAAGGCGATGGCGTTTTTCGCGGGTGCCCCCGCCAGGGCGGGTGCGCGGAACCTTTTCCCGCCTTCCAGGGGGAAAGGCAGTTGCCACCCGTTTCGTGTCAGGAGGTAGGCTCCCCAGCCCGTCACGACGACAAGAACCACCACGGCCCGCACGGCAAGCACGAACCAGTCGCGCTTTGCTTCGGAGGAATCCGCGGGAATGGGGTGATCGCTCATGGGCATGGCTCCTCGGGCCGCAACATGGGCCGTAGTCTACAACACCGAACCATGCGCTCCCATTTCGCCGGGTGGAGACATGGTCATCGGCCACGGATTTCACGGAGGCCTGGACAAGGAATAAACCTTCACGCTGCCCGGCATGTGCTCCCCCGGCTGCATAAGGTCCGTGTGTAACCGTTCAAATCCAATTGGGGCCCCACAGCCCCGGTTCGGGCCGAGTACGGCCCACAGAGGGCGGCTGTGTCCCATAAGAAATGGCCCATCGAAACACACCTGGAAGGGGCCGTGAATGGTTCCCGGCACCGTTGCCACCTGCCTGTGGTGTTTGTACAAATGGTCACGAAACACGTTTTGCCCCACCTGTCATTCCCGCGAAGGCGTCATGCTTCCCGCCATTGCAAAAGAGCCCCCCTGGTACAGGGGGGAATCATGGATCAATCACTCTTCGATAAAACCATGGTAAAGACCCATGTAATAGGGCAGTAAGAAAACCGTACCGCTGGCGAGCTGGCGGCCGTCGCCGCCGTAATCGAGGGCCCAGGGATCGGTGTTCCAGTGATTAAAGTGGCGTTCCTCCACGGGCAGCACCTTGCCGTTCACCCGGTAACCGCGGCCGGGCAGACCGGGTTCGTAGGGATCTTTCGATTGGGCGCGGGAGAGAGGAAGGATGTCGATGCGATGACTGTTTTGCAGCGCCCAGTTGCAACGGTCCAGGGGGAAGCCCTTGAGGGTGGCCAGCGCGTCCTCCAGCCAGCCATCCCAGGGATCCAGGGGGAACGTGCCCCACGGGTTCGTGGTGGTGGCGCCCAGGCCGTGGACCGCGTAGGCGAAATTGAAGAAGGGATTCATCTCCTTCTCTTCAAGCATCCAGGCCATGTAGAAACTGAAGCGAATGCGTTCCTTGAGGGCCTCGTCCTTCGAGTAACGCAACAGGCTGTAGAAGGACATGAAGGCCATTTCGTCGTCGGACTGGTTTCCGGAGCCGAAGCCCTGCTGGATCTTCGAGACCATGGCGTTGGTGTCGTAGTGGTGCTTGTCAATCAACTCGCGTGACGCGGCGGCGTATTTCGGGTCGCCCGTCATGTGCTCGGCCACGGCAAGATAGGCCAACATACTGAGCGACTTGAGACCGCGTTCATTCCACCAGTCAGGATTGCCGTTGAGCGCTTCAGGACTGTAAACGGCCCAGCGCGTAGGGGTTCCGTCGTGATCTACGAGGGCGTAGTTGTGATTGAGGAGATGGTCGGTCAGGTCGCGCACCACTTCCCGAACTCGCTCCTTCTCCCCATCCGTGTCGGCAACCAGGTCGTAATACAGGGGGTAGAAGAAGTAGTGCCCGTCCAACTCGTCCGAACTGGTATCACTTTTCCAATACCACTTACCGTCGGCGCTCTTGGGCCAGCGGGGTTCATAGACCTTCCACAGGTAGTCACCGGTGGCCTGCTCTTTTCGGTCTCTCTCGATGCGGCCCACGTTCGGGTCGGGACCGCTGGTGGGGAGGATGGTGCGGGCCACGTAGCCCTTGGGAGGCGCGTAATCGCACCCTTGCGTCACCTTCTGGAGAAAGCGCAGCGCTTCAAAGGCCCGTTTCGCCCGGTCTTTCGCCCTGGGATCTTTCGTTGCGGCGTAGGCGAAACACTCGCCCGCACCATACATGCTGGTCCACAGCCCGTCGTTATCGCTGTCGTGATAGATGATCTTCGATTTGTCACCGGGTTTTTCGAGGCTTACCTCGCTGACGTAGCCGAAGGGCGTGCGGCGGATGTATTTCTCCATTTCCTCCTCGTAGAAGTCCGCCTTCTCCGCGAGGGTCATGGTCTTCCAGCCGATGCGGCCCACGCCTTTCGGGGTGGTGATGAGCGCGGCCCCATCGGGCTCCACCGTGATGGCCAGCACCTTGTCATCGGGCAGCCAGCGACGGCCCTGGCGGTAGGCCCAGCGTTTGCCGTCGAAGCGAACCACGCCCTTCGTGGTGCCGAACCACATGACCCCGTCCGGCCCCGCGGCCATGCAGGTGAAATCGTTGTAAGGCAGGCCGTCCTTCCCGGTATAAAAACGCCAGCCATCATCGGTCTGCCGCGCCACGCCGGCGGGCACGGCGAACCAGAGTTTGCCCTCGTTGTCATAGGCCAGGGTCGGCACGCCGTCGGCGCCCCAGGTGCGGCCTTCGCCGTCCCTGACGACCAGGCCCGAGGGAAGTTGAACCTTCGCCACGGGCCGGTCGGCGACCACCTCGCTTGAAACCAGGGAGGCCACCTCCTGTTTGAATCCATCCACCCGTACGGGCCACTCTTCCGCCAACGCCGCTCCGCACAGCGCGAGGATCATAACGGTCCACACGCCCATGGTCCAACTGGTCATGTCGTTTCCTTTCGTGTTTCCTCAGGGTCTCCGGTTCTGGATAATCCGCATTGAAGTTCGGTACTGTAGCAGTAAATCCCCCCGTACCGATAATTTCCCATGGCCCGAAGGAAGCTCGCTCACAAACCGGACGACCTTTGCTTGTTAAGAATATGGTAGCCGTTCACACCCACTTAAACCGTCATTGCGAGGAGGAACGACTCCGCCATCTGGTGCAACCACGGTCTCTACGTGTATTCAGATTGCCGTGTCGCTACGCTCCTCGCAATGACGGACTTTGTTGGGTTCTTGGCGAGAGGAACTCCTATTCTCTTGGCGTTCAGGGCCGTGAACGGTTACAGAATAAGGAGACGTGTGGCAATGGGTAGCAGGCAGTGGATTTCAGGCTTGACCGTAGCCGCCCTGTGCATCTCGTGGTGTTCGTATGGGTTCTCGGAGGACATGAAAAGGGGAGATAGATACATGGACGGATACATGGACGGTGAACGGTTGCGCTATCACGGCTTCGCCTATTTTGATGACGTGCTGGAACACAAGGAGGAATTGCGCGCGCTACGTGCCTATTCCAATTGGGTCATGCCGTGGGCGGCGGAACATTGCCTTCGCGGCCGGTACCCTGTCTCTTTGCTGGGCGAAGTGGAGCACCGGGACCAAATCATCCGCGATTTCCTGGCCAAGGAGGGGGAGCGCATCGCCTTCCTCGATTCGCTGGGCTACACGATCATGTGGAACCTGCCGCTCTATGAACTCATGCGCGAGGGCCGGTTCGAGGAGTATAAGACGCAGCTTCGGGTAATCAAGCAATACCTGCCGGAGATGGCCCTGGTCGATTACGTCTATGTCTTCGACGAACCGGACCTCCACGGTTTGCCGAGCACCGGGGACCTGGAGTTCTATATCGACGAATTGAAAGCGGTTTTCCCGGGCGTGAAGACCACGATTTGCTACGCCATCGTGCAGCCAAAGTTTCTCAGGGTGGTCCCGCCGAAAAACCTTGACCTGCTCAGCGTGGACCCGTATATGGATGGCGAGGAAAACACGGCGACCGACTTCAAGAAGATCTACCGCCAGCGTTTTGCCTTGGCCTTGAGTTGGGTACACCAGTGGGAAAAGCCATGGTTTCTCGCCGCCGATTGTCTGTACCGATCCTCGGAAGGGGGTAAGCGCCTACCCTCGCCGGGGGCGTCATTGTGGTATTACCAGATCGCCCTGACCCAGCCCAAGTGCATCGGTATCGCCTGGTGCTACTACGGACGCAAGCGGATCGAGAGTGAAGATTTGGACGGGCTGGTGCCGGGTCAACACCCGGAGATCGAGAAGGTCCACCAAGAAATCGGCGCCGCTATTCTTGGTGAAGCCGCGCCCTTGGGCCTGCCCGGCGAGATCGGTCCGCCGCCGCCGGAACTGCGTTGAGGGCCACGCCCATTGAGCGCTTTTCATAACCCGTCATTGCGAGAGAGCCTACTTCACTATGGAGCGCCCTGTTTGCGCGGGAAAGTAGAAGAGGCTTCCAGCCTTTTCAAAGTGACTGGACGCCGCTTCTACAGTATCGTCATCCCCGCGAAGGCGGGGCTCCATGATAATGTATCCGCAGATTGCGCAGATGAACGCAGATTCTTCCGTTCCCACGCAGGGCGTGGGGCGGGTAGTACGCAGGGTGGACCTTGGCCCACCAAGACTGAAACCTTGACGACGAAACAGCCTCCCTTGGGAAAAGGACCATGGTGGGCCAAGGCCTACCCTTCTATATTGGGCGTGCATCTTGTGAACGCTACCGAAAACTGAAGTGGTGTTTCCTGCTTCGCGGCCGATGTGGGCACGAGTTCCACCTGGATAAGGCGGAGAAACAGCGGGAGAATCCGCATGAATCGGCGAGAACGACTGATGGCTACTTTGCGCGGCGAACCCGTGGACCGGCCCGCCGTCAGCTTCTATGATCTCAACGGACTTTTTCCCGATCCGGACGACCCGGACCCGTTTAACGTGACGAACGATCCGTCCTGGGCGCCGCTCTATGCGTTGACCCACGAGCGGACGGACCGCATCGTCTCGTGTCATCACGCGATTCGAAACGCCGGGCCGGGGCCCTGGACCGAGTTGACTACCACCGAGACGTGGACCGACGAGGAGGGTAGCCGTTTTTCGACCACCACGATTCGTGCCGGAAACCGGGCGCTCACGCAACGCTCGAAACAGACCCGTGATGTCATGACGGTCTGGACGCTGGAGCATTTGCTCAAGGATGTGGAGGATTTCGAAGCTTGGCTGGCGTTGCCGGAACAGGAATTCAAGGGCACGGTGGACCCGACGCCGGTGCTGGACGTGGAAGCTCGCCTGGGGGATTCCGGCATCGCCCTCATTGACACGGCCGACCCGTTGTGTTGTGTCGCACCGCTTTTCGAGATGGGCACCTATACGATTATCGCCATGACCGAGCCGAAACTCATGCACCGCGCACTGGAAAAGGTGGCGCGGTGGCTCTTGCCCCAGGTAGAGGCCGTGGCGCGGGCCTGCCCGGGACGTGCATGGCGGATATACGGCCCCGAATACGCTTCGCCCCCCTATCTGCCGCCAAACCTTTTCGACGAGTACGTGGTGCGTTACGTGACGCCCATGGTGGACGCGATTCACCGCCATGGCGGCTTTGCGCGAATCCATTCCCATGGCCACCTCAAGGACATTCTGGACCATATCGCCAGAACGGGCGCCATGGGGCTGGACCCCATCGAGCCGCCGCCGATCCAGGGCGACGTGGAACTCGGGTACGTGCGGGAGCGCCATGGCAGGCAGTTCGTACTCTTCGGCAACATCGAACAGAGCGACATCGAATTCCTGCCGGCCGACCAGTTTGCCGTAAAGGTCCAGCGTGCGGTCCGGGAAGGGACGGCCGGTGAAGGGCGGGGTTTCGTCCTGATGCCCAGCGCCAGCCCCTACGGCCGGAACATCACGGACTTGACCTTGTGCAACTACGAGACCATGGTGGGGTGCGTGGAGGCAATGCGCTGAGCGTTCACGGCATCTCGACAGGCGTGATGCGGAGGGTACTCATGTAGCCGGTGTGGTCGCTTAGGCGCTTGCTTCTTCCCTCCGCCTCGATGGGAATGGTGGCGAGGGTCTCGAAGGTATAGCGTGGGTTGCGCACGGCAAAGATGTGATCGATGCGGGAATCCAAGAGCATGAGGCGGTCCAGCCCGGCACGCTCGACCAGGGTTTGGTACTGGGGCTGGCCGGCGGAGGTGTTGAAATCTCCCACGACCAGGGCGGGCGATGTTCCCGTGGCGGCCCGCCTGATGTAGTCGGCCAGTTCCCCGGCCTGGCTCATGCGCACCTCTTCATAGGAGTCGTTATTGTAGCGGGCGTGGGCGTGGGTATTGAAAAAGTCGATATATCCCGCGTCGTCGCCGGGCAGGCGCAGGCGCGTCAGGCACACCCCCTTACCCGCCCACCAATCGCCGTGGTAGGGCTTGTAGGCCTTTCCGCCCTGGGAATAGCGGAAGAAGTGGGCTTCCTCGATGGGAAAACGGCTGATGACGCTCAAACCACTGCCCACCAGGCCGCTCCGGAAATAGTGGTGGTAGGGCAGTCCCGCCGCTGCCAGGACACGGAAGATGTGTTCCCGGTCCTTGCGAATGAAGGATTCCTGCAGACCGATGACATCCGCGTTGAGCGCGGCAAGGCGCTCGGCGATGGCGAACGACCGCGCGGCATGCTCTTGACTCTGCCAATAGAGGTCACAGATATTGAAGGTAACCACCTTGAGGGAAACAGGCGCGGAGAGCGACGCGGGCGGAGAGGCCCGTTGCGGACTGCGGTCCGGATCGGTCCGGGCAGGGGTACGGGCATTGAGCAGGACCAACAATAACACGATGCCGAAAACCGTGCAGCCCGTACCCGCGAAAGCGAAAAAGAGCAATCGTAATACCCTCATAATCATGAAACCGTCCCGCCGCGATTATCCTTCCGTTGCCCTGGTCGAAGTCATCCCGTGGCATGGACGGACGCCCGCCGCCGGGGTGCGCGGATGCGAAGGGGCGGGAGGCGGAGCCTCCCGCCCGCGGATTGGAAAGGCGCGGTTCGTTATTTATCTTCGGGAACTTTTACCACGGTGATACTGGGCTCATTGTTGCCGCGCTTGTACCGGATCAGAAGCGATTTCCCGGGCTGGGCCTTCTCGCGAACCGCGGCCTGGAACTCGTTCGTATTGGCGACGGGCTCACGACCCACCTCCATGATGATATCCCCGTGCAGCAGATTGGCCTCCTCGGCCGCGCTGTCGGGTTCCACGTCCGTGATCAGCACCCCCTCGACGTCGGCGTCCAGGCCAAGGCGCTTACGCAGATCAGGGCTGATGTCGCGAACCTGAAGCCCCAGTTCATCCGACTTGGGTTCGGCGGCGGCGACGGCGAATTCCGGGTTCCACTCATCGAGTTTCACCTCAACATTGATGGCCTTACCGTCGCGCCAGATCTCCAGGACAACGATGGTGCCGGGCGCGTAACCCGAGATCAACTTGATGAGCCCGTTTGCGTCTTCCACGGTCTCACCATTCACTTTGCGGATGACATCGTAGTAGCGGATGCCGGCCCGCTCGGCCGGGGTGCCCTCCTTGACCACATCGACAAAGGCACCGTTGTCGTCGGGCAAGTCCACGCCTTCGGCCAGATCGCCGCCGGCGTCGCGCACCCCCACGCCCAGGTAGCCGCGGGTTATCTTGCCATTCTTAATCAGTTCGGGGACCACCTGGCGGGCCTTGTTCACTGGAATGGCGAAACCGATGGAATTGGCGCCATAGAGGATGGCCACGTTAATGCCGATCACTTCGCCGTTAATGTTGCAGAGCGGCCCGCCGCTGTTGCCGAAATTAATGGCGGCATCGGTCTGAATGAGATTCTGGAAACGCAACCCCTGTTGGGCCAGCCCCATGAGATTGTCCCGCCCCAGGGCACTGATGTGCCCGAAGGACAGGGATCCTTCAAAGCCCCGGGGACTGCCCATGGCAATGGCGAATTGCCCGACCTTCAGCTTCTCTGAATCACCCAGGCGGGCCACGGGCAGTTTTTCGTGGGGCTCAATCTTGATGACGGCCAGGTCGGTGTCGGGGTCGCGACCGACAACCTTGGCGTCATACTCGTTTTCATTGTAAAGGCGCACTTTGATGCTTTCGGCGTCTTCCACCACGTGGTTGTTCGTGACGATGTACCCGTCGGCACTGTAGATAAAGCCGGATCCCGTGGCACGGGGTCGCGGCATGCGCGGTGCGCGGCGTCCGTTGGGACCGGGAATGCCGGGCATTCCCTGCCCTTCAGGGATGCCAAAAAAGCGGAACAGGTCCTCCATGCGTCCGTCCATTTTCACGGCGGGTCCGGTTGTCTGGATATTCACCACGCAGGGTCGAACCTCCTCGTTGAGACGCACGAACCCTTCTTCCATCTCTCTGAGCACGGGGCTCATGGCCCGGGCGGCGCCCGCGCTCAACACCACGGCCAATGCCATGAACAGTGCCATGTACTTCATTCTTCTCATGACTCTTCTCCTTTAGTTTTCCACCGCCACCTGGGGATCAAGCACGCGAATCGCGCGTGCCTCGATGGCGGCCTGTGTGGCTTCGTCTTCAATTTTTTTCCCGTGCATCTGCACGTAAAAGGCATCATGTACCTGTGTCGCGTCCGTTATGATGCGGGCCGAGTGAAAGTCCACACCCATGTCGGTGAGAACACGCGCCACGTCATACAGCAGTCCTGTCCGGTCGCCCGCCTCCATGTCGATGACCGTATGGGTGCGGGACGAGTGGTTGTCGAAGGTCAGCCCGGGCCGAATCGGCACCCTGGGCTGCAGCAGCGCGAAGAGGCGACGCCTGGACCGGTCAACGTGTTCCTGGATGTTTCCGCCGTTCAGCAATACGTCCTTCAGTACTTCTTCCATGCTGTGGAATTGCGCTTCGGTCAAGGGGCGCCGATTGGCGGCGTCCGTCACCGTGAAACAGTCCAGTGTCAGGCCGTCGGGCGTGGTAAAGAGGGCCGCCCCCTGCACATCCGCCAGTTGGGACGTGAAGCTCCCCGCGAGTTGCGTGAAGAGGCCGTGCCGGTCGCGGGTACAAACCACCACTTCGCTTACACCCGTGTCTTCCAGCCGAACATGGCGCAGGGCCAGTCCCCTTTTTCGGGCTTCCTCCACGCACGCCATGTCCCGCGCGATGTGCTCGTGGTGAAAGGACAGGAAATAGTGTTCGCCCATACCCCGAAGGTAGTCATTGACCTGCGCCCGGGAATAGGCCCCGGCGTGCCGGTGAACATCCTCGGCCTTGGGGGAGTTCCAATAGGCCTCCCCGCCAACGACGGCACGCCCCGACAACATGCGTTCGGTCTTCAGGTAGAGCTTGAGCAGCAACGCGCCTTTCCATTCGGTCCACACCGCCGGACCGACGCCGCTCAGGTCGGCGTACGACAGCAGCAGCAGTGCGCGCAACCGGTTATCGCTACGCATGGTCGCGGCGAATCCTTTCACAACCTCCGGGTCGTCCGTATCGCGATAGAACCCGATGTTGCTCATAAGCATGTGGTGCTTTACCAGGAAGCACACCCGCTCCGTATCGTCATTGGACAAACCGATGCGCCGGCAGATTTGGAGGGCCAGTCTCACGCCCTTTTCCGTGTGCGCTTCGCCCGACACCTTGCCCAGGTCGTGAAGCAGGATGGAGAAGACCAGGAGATGGGGATCCCGCAGGTGTTCGAGGTGACGCTGCAGGCTCCGGCCAACAGGGCCTTCCATATTGGGAATATGCGCGAGGGCCTCAATGCAGCGAATAGTGTGTTCATCCACGGGGAAACTGTGGAAGTCCTCGTAGCGCACGATGCCCTGGATCGCGGCGAATTCGGGCAGGTACGCGGCCAGCAGACCGGTCTGCGCCGCCTGGCGCAGGGCCAACCCGGCTTGCAGCGGACGGCCGCAGATGGCCATGAAGAAGCGCCGCACCACGTCGTTGGTCTGAAAAGACGAACCCACCAGGCCGAGGTTGGCGGCAACCAGGGCCTTCGTGCGCTCGCTCAGGGGAGTATGGCGCCGGGCGCTTTCCCAGAACACCTCCATGAGCCGGGGCGGGTTTTCCTCGAACCAGTGGGGGTCGGTCATCCCCGCGGCAATACGGCCCTCCACGGTCGTAATGCCCTTTCGGGCTTCGTTTTCGTCCGTATCAAAGGCCATTTCCATCTGGTGATCGCAAACCCGGGCGGCCATTTGCAGAAAACGGTGGGTCTGTCGCGCTGCGGCGTAGTAATCCTGCATGAACCGTTCGAGGGCTTTCCGCTCGGGGTACCCGTAGTCAAAGGTTCGGGCCACATGGCTTTGCATGGCGTAGGTGAGGTGGTCCTCTTCCTTACCGGCATGAAAGTGCATCTCGTTCCGGATACGCCAGAGGAAGTCCAAACCCTCGGCCATGTCCAGGTGCTCATCCACGGTAATATGTCCAAGCCGAACCATGTCTTCCAGCGACATGGGGCCATGGGTCAATAGGATGAGCCATTGCGCGGCGTGGTAGTCGCGCAATCCCCCGACGCTTTCCTTGATATTGGGTTCGGCACTGAAAAGATCCCGATGGATCTCGGTGAGATTCTCCGCGTGCTCACGTTCGCGAACATAGGCAACCGCCCTGGAAGTGTCCCGCGCCCGTTCCTCGGCCAACATGAGCCTCAGCCGGGCGAAGGTCGTGCTGTCCCCCACGAGGAGCCGTGCCTGGGCATAGGTGGTGAGCACGCGGGGATCTTCGCTGGTGAGCGCCACGGCTTCCTGGACACTGTGCAACGCGTAGCCGACCGTATACCCGATGTCCCATAGAAAGGGCAGGAGGAAGCGGTTGAGTGTCTGTACGTCATCATCGAGGTGGTGGTCGTACAAAAGACAGATATCCAGGTCGGAATGGGGGCTGAGCTCGCGGCGGCCATAGCCGCCCAGGGCACAAAGCGCCACCCGCGAGAGGAGCGCCTGCCGGTTGCGCACGCCATAAAGACCGAAGTCCGTCACGGCGCGCACAATCTCGTCGGCCGTGTCGGTAAGCAGGGACAGCACGTTCCGGCCGGACTCGCCTTCATCGTGACGACGGCGAATGTCGGCCCACCGCGCCCGGGCATGGAGACGCACCGCTTCCACGCGGGTTTCATGGGGTACCGCCTTGAAAGCCGCGGCGCCGGTACGCGCCATGTGAGCCAGTTCTTCCAGGGTGACCGTCATGCGGAAGGTTCTCCTCCCGCCTGGACGCCGTTCAGGGCGGGCAGTTCGTAGGGTGGTCCGACCAGGATAAGCTGGTCGTTGCGTGCCCATCCCCGCTCCCCGCTCACCGTGGATACGCGGGACCATTGGGCGTCGCGTTGATCCACCGAAACACGGTCGCCCGCGTACAATTCGAAACGCACCTTCTCCGCGTCACTCTTGCCAAAGCGTACCGGAACCGTTTCGTCCACCACCACGGCCAACATGGGGGGGTGGGCCTTGATCCAGGCGGAGGAGGAAAAGGCGACGGCGAGCACGGCCATCACCGCGGCCCCCCGGCGCAGGAAACGCAGCGGCCACCACAACCGCACGGCAAGCAACCCCCACATGAGCAGCCACGAGAGAACGCCGAGGGTCCAGGCAAGACGATAGGAAAGTCCGTAGTGCCAGGCGAGGAGACTGCGCTCCCAGGCCGGTGGCAAGGGGCGTGGCAGCGCGCGCTTCGAGGCACGGAGGGCCTGCTCGAGGTTGTCCCGCGCGGCAGTAAAGCCGGGACGCAGGCGCAGCGCGCGCTCATAGTTGGCGACGGCCTCCCCCAGCCGGCCCTGCCGGTAGTAGGCGTTGCCCAGGTTATAGAAAACAACGGGATTGGCCACGTCGCCCGCGACAATCCGTTCGTAATCGGTGGCGGCTTCCGCGTAGCGGCCCGCCTCGTAGGCCTCGTTGGCCTTGAGGAACACATCGTCAAAGGCGTTGGCCCCCAGCAGCAGGGCGGCAAGCAGAATGGGTGTCATGTCAGCGGCCCTCCTTCGGCACGATCCGTTCCACGCCGTCAATGGCGGTCAGCACGGCGTTGCGCAGGGCTTCCACCTCGACTTCGCTCAGGGCGGCGCCCCCGTAGCGCCCCCGTTCACAGGCCCTGAGCACCTTCACAAAGGTTGCGCGCAATTCGTCGGGAATACCCTGGTCGGCCAGGAGCCGGTCGGCGTCCTGCGAACTGAGGCCCGCCCGCGCGGCGCCCAAGACATCGGCCAGGTACTGCCTCACGGCACGGTGCATCTCCGCGACCGGTTCCTCGGCCTTGTCCATGTTGTGCAGGCACTTCGTGGCCACCGCCCTGGCAAAGTGGCGCCGCGCGTACACGGAGTCTTCCGCCAGGCGTTTGCGTTTGCGGCGCCAGGTGTAGAGACCCGCGAAAAACACGGGCGGCAGCAAGACGAGCGCCGTGTTCAACGGGACCTCCGAGCCACGGGCGCTAAGATCGCCGCTTTCCTTCACAATGGCCAAAACGTCCTGACCCAGAATATGCACCGAATGTTCTTCCCGGGGTGCGCTGTCACCGACGATCACCAGGTCGGCATTTTCGTCCGAAGGCTCGACAAAGACCTCGCGCGCCTCCGTCTCCAGGGTGATGTAAGCCTCTTTTTCGGGCGAAAAGTAGACGAAGCGGATGGGGGGAATGGTAAGCGCGCCCGCCTCCCGCGGGGTAATGCGGTAGATAAAAGCCTTTTCAACGGACCATTCGCTTTCCTCGTCGGAACTTTTGTATTCCGTTTCCGCGTCGCTTACATGGCCCCATGGCAGCGCCGGCATGACGGGCGCGCCGATGGCATCGGGGTTGCCTTCGCCCACCACGCGCACAATTAGCGTCGTGGGTACCCCCTGCGTCACCACGTTGTCCAACAGGCTGCTGCGCAGCGTAAAGGTTCCCACCGCGCCGGTGAAGTCTTCGGGCCGCTTGGGCAAGGGCCGCACTTTAACTTCGATGTGCGGGGTGCGGTAAGACCGTCTGACCGAGGCGAGGAAGCCCGTCTGCGGGTCGGGATATTCCACCACACCATTCCATTGCCAGGGCCCGATGGCGTAGTCCCCCGAACCGGTGGCATAGAGGGCCTGGCGCCATTCATAGACCCGGTAATCATAACCGTCCCGAGACTGGGCGTATTGGGTGTTTTCAACAGGCCCCTCGTAGAAGCCCTCCACGGAAGGGCGTCCGTCAGGACGGCTGGCGCCAAAGCGCCGCGCGTCCAGCAACCAGAATCGCCACGTAAGGAGCAGCCGTTCGCCCTGGTAGACTTCGTTCTTGTCCACGAAACTCTCAATCATCACGATGTCGTCCACCGTAAGCTGCTTTCGTTCCCGCGGGTTGTCGTGCCGGCGGGAGGCGCCAGGGGCGGATCGCCGCCCCGCGGCCCTGGGCTGGAGGGGAGCGGTGTCCTTTACCGTGATGACAATGTCGCGGCTGGTCTCGACCTTGCCGTCAATCCTGACCGTGATGGGCGGCAGCGTGAATTTGCCTTTCCGTTTGGCCGAGGCGCGATACCGCCAGGTGGATTTCAAGGTGCTGCTCACATGTCCATTGATAATCTGCACGCTTCGGCTCGTTGAAAGCGATGGGGACTGGACGTCGATATCAAAATCATCGCTGTCCGGGACCTTGGGGTCCGAAACACCGCCGCCCTGGGCGGTAACCTGGATGAAGAATACTTCGTCCACGCCCACCACGCTCTTGCTGACGGAAACGTTTAACTGCCCGGCCGCCGCCACGCCCGCGAGGAGCACCACGAGTGGCCCTATGTGAAATGACCGTATCATCTACCACCAATCCCCCCGAACCCGAATGCCCGTGCGTATGTGCTGTTGGTCTTCCTGTTCCTTGCGATCCATTTCCTCGAGCGACTGCAACAGGGCCTCGATGTTTCGCAGGTCCGGCGTATCCTTCTGATCCTGCGCCGAAGACGGATTGTCCTGCTGTTCCTGCTGCTCTTGTCGCTCCTGGTTTTGGTTTTTATTCTCGTTGGACGCCTGTTTGTCCTCCTGCTTGTCGTCCTGGCTCTTTTCCTGCTCCTTCGCGTCGTTGCTTTGTGATTGGCCCTGCTGCTTGTCATCGCCGGACAGACTCAACACAACGACCAATTCACCCACGTTCAGATCGAGACCGCGAAACACCAGGGGCATGCCCGAAGCCAGCTTCGCCTCCGTATGGATGGCATCAATGTATTGTTCCGATCCGGAACCCTCGGCCAGCATGGAAATGCGTGCCGTGAGATCGAGCGCCCCCTTTTCGTCCTGCCCCCTGGGGGCAACGTATAGACTATAGATGCCGTTCAGCGGTATGAGCGTTTCCTCTCCCAGGGGTGTTTCGACCTCCTGGTCGGCCACGGGCTCGAAGGTGTCGAAGGGCAGGCTCAGCAAGGTTTTTTTCACCCCCTCCAGGGCTTCATCCACCTTGACGGGGCTGTTGCCCTCATTGAAGGCGTGCGCCGCGACGGCATGGAGCCTGGGAACGGCGGGTGCCTGTTCCTGTCCCGGCACTTGTCCGCCGGGCACGGCGGGTGCGCCCGCCACCCCGGGCATGCCGGGGCCGTGAGACGCACCGGGCGCCTGCCCCGCCAACAGGGTCAACAAAAGGCCTATGGCCATGGCGTTCATGATGCCGATTCTCCCGCACCCGTCACCAATTGAAGCTCGCTGGGGCCGTCTTCCGGCACGATGACCTTGGCTCCGGGAATATCCGTACTGGGCTTGATAAACATGCTCACCGGCTTGGGTTGTTCCGGCGGTTTTTCCGGTGGTTGCTGCAACAGCAGCTTCAGTTCGTACCGGGCGTGGTCCAGGTTTTGGAGCGCACCCGCGTGTTCCGGTGAATCCTTCAGGAGTTGTTCATAAATGGTAATGGCCTGGCGGTATGCCCCGACGGCCTCGTCCCGCTGACCTTGATCCGCGAAGAACTTGGCCTTGCTCACGGCGCAGTTGCCCCGGTTGAACGCGGCATCCACCCGCAGCTTCGGGTCGCGGCTCACCGCCAGCCGGTCAAAAGTCGCCGCCGCTTCATCATACAGGGAGGCCGCGGTGGGCGCCTCCTTTTCGTCCTGGGCGCCCGGCATGGACGCGGTGGTCCGGGCCGAAAGTGGCGCGGCCTGGTCATATTGAGCGCAACCGATACCGAAAATCACGCGGTCCTCGTCGGGATAGTCCACCTGCAATTCGCGATACAGATCCAACGCTCCCGTGGCGTCGCCGCTGCGCAGGTGACTGTTGGCCTGTTCCAGCCGGTCCTCGTAGGATTCCGCCAGGGCGGGGCAAGCCAGGACAAGCAGGAGAAGCGCCAAGGCCCGCCCCCCGGAACGTCTTCCCGCCGCCGGTCCCTTTCCGGTATACGGTTGATCTCCTTTCACCTTATCCATGGTTCGTCTCCTCCGCCGGTTTGCCGGCAGAACGGCGTTCCATTTTCCAACGCCGGATGACCGGCATAATCACCACCCACAGGCCCTCGGCCATGAAGCAAAGGAAGGCCGCCGCCAAGGGCCAGCGATACCGGTTGACCTGGCGGAAGCGCAGTTCACCCTCCACCGCACGGGTGCGCAGGTTCTCCATCGACGCGGTCAAGGCCTGCACATCGCGCATGTCGGGCGTGGACCGCACGTAGATGCCGCCCCCCTGAACGGCCACCTTCGAAAGGGTGTCTTCGTCGAGCTTCGAGAGGTGGGGTTTGTCACCGCCGGGCACGCGGACCTGGTTGCGCATCCACTCGGGGAAGGTCACCTCGGCACCCTTCGGGTCGCCGATACCGATAACATAGATGGTGGCGTATTCGGATATCTTGCGCGCCATTTCGACGGCATCGCCGGAGACCTGCTCGCCGTCCGAGATAAGGATGATGGCGCGGTTGTAGGCTTCGCCACCGCCCGACTGCTTGGCGTCCGCCTCGAAGGTATCCGCCGCGAGGCGCAGGGCCGCGGCGATATCCGTGCCCTCTTCACTCAGCATATCCGTGTTGATGCCTTTCAAAACCGAACGCAGGTAGGCGTGGTCGAGGGTGAGGGGACACTGCACCGTGGCGTTCCCCGAGAAGGGGATAAGGCCAAACCGGTCGCTGGGGCACAACTCGAGAAGCGCCTCGACTTTCTGCCGCGCCCGCTCAAGACGGTTGGGCAGGGGGTTCACGGCGTTCATACTCTCCGAGGTGTCCAAGAGGAGCAGCACATCCCGGCTGCCCCGGTCGATGTCCATCCAGGCTTGGCCCCAACGGGGTTGGGCGAAGGTCAAGGCGAGGAAAGCGAAACCCAGGAGGGTCAGCCAGAAAGGGGGACGCCGCACCCGGGCATCGTATCCCGCCAGCAGCCGGGGCGCCAGCGCCGCGTCCACGAAGCGCTCCATCCGCCGCCGCCGCCGCTCTTCCAGGGCGCGCAGCACGGCGAAGAGCATGCCCGTACCGGCCAGGCCAAGGCCCAGCCAGAGGGGCAATTGCGACAGGGGAAATGCAAAGCGAAGATCCATGGGTTCCTCACGGAATCGGTTCAAACCATATGCGCCGGCTCAGAATGGATGCCAGCAACAGCAGGCCGCCCAGCAGAGCATAGGGGACAAAGGCTTCCTTGTATTCGTAGTAGTCATTACCTTCTATTTCCGTTCGCTCCAATTCGTTGATCTCGGCATAGGCCCCCTGGAGGGTGTCCAGGTCGGTGGCACGGTAGTACTTACCGCCCGTCTCCTCCGCGATGGCTTTCAGCGCCTTCTCGTCGATGGGCTGGGTGCGCCGGGAGAAGATGCCGAATCCCCCGGCGTGGGCGGGTTCGGTCGATCCCGCGCCGATGGTGTAGACCCGGATCCCGTATTCCCTGGCCAGTTTTGCCGCGGTCATGGGCGAAAGCTCGCCCGCGTTGTTCAGTCCGTCGGTGAGGAGGATAATCACCTTGGATCGCGCCTCGCTCTGGCTCAGGCGACGCACGGCAAGGCCGATGGCCGATCCGATGGCCGTGCTGTTGGAGCGGGGGTCGTTGGGGTCGATGTCGGCGGCATCCAGTTCGTGTTCCAGGATGCCGTAATCCAGGGTGAGGGGACAGCCCGTCCAGGCGAAGGCCGCGTAAAGCACCAGGCCGACCCGGTCCAGGCCGAAACGGTCATGAGCCCGTTCCTTGCGGCTCTCGATAAAATCACGGACCGCCTCCTTGGTCACGAAAAGCCGGTCCACCAGTTGCCCTCCCGCTCGGAAGTCGGCCTGGCGCATACTGCCCGAGAGGTCCACGCAGAGCATAATGTCGATGACGTCGGCCCGGTCCTTGCGCACCTGGAAACCATTCTTCGGGCCCGCGAGGGCGATCACGAGCAGGGCCAGCCCGGCCACGCGCAACAGGACCGGCAGCCGCCGGAACGCGTCGCGGGTATACCCGCGCAAATCCGCCAGCGCTTCGCCGGTGGATATGGTCATGGCCCCCGGCGCACGGGCAAAGAGTTCCGCAAGAAACAGGAGCGCCACGGCCGCCAGCAGGGAAAGCGCCCAGGGGGACGACAGCATGTCAAAGCGGAAAGGAGCGAAAAGGCGCATCATGCCGCTTCCTCCTCTTGCGCCGGGGCGGGCGGTGTGGTCTCCCTGATGAAGTTTTCGACCGAGGTGTATCCGGATTTCATTTCTTCGGGGCTCGGGCGGTACCGGGCAAACTTCACGCGGTCGCAGTGGAAAAGAAAGCGGGATAAGAACGCCTGTTGTTCTTCGTTCAGCAGATTGGCCTCATTGATGGCGTTGAGCAATTCGGGCGTGGTCAGCTCCGGCGCACGCGCGTCGAAACGATCCTCGATGTAGTAGCGAAGGATGGATGAAAGATCCACGTAGTAGGCCTCATAGCGGCCGGACTCGGGCGGATGGCGCCGCAGCAGCTCCGTCATGCGGCGCATGGCCAGTTCCCAGGGCGCGGGCGGCGGGGCGACCGCCTCTTTCTTGCCCTGGCGCAGGAAATAGTAGGCCCCGCAGACCACGGCGACGACGGCCAGGATTATGCCCGTCCAGGCCGGAGCACCCATGCCGTCCGGGGCGACCTCTTCCGGCCGGACAATGCCGGCAAAGCGGGAAGCCATTTCCCGTTCCGAGTCGGTGAGATCGCGGACCCGCAACACCAGGGCCGGGGTCAGTGTTTTCGTCTCCTCGCCGTCACGCACGGAAATGGGGGGCAGCGTGTAGTCGCCGACTTGGACGGGGTCGATGATATAGGTGAACGTGGCCCGCGTACGCCCATCCTCCAGCGCTTCCCGCCGGACCCCGCCCTCATGGATTTCAACACCCTTGATGTCGGGCCGCCATTCGGGCACCTCGGGAAGGGCCTCGGCCGCGCCTTCCAGCACAAACGTGTATTCTGCCGGACGATGGAACGGGGTCACCGGCGGGGTCAACACCGACCGCGCCTCCAGGGGCGCCGCCGCCGCGGCGAATCCGCCGGCCAGGGACAAAACTATCAGCACATACCGTGTCATGTCAGGCCATCCGCCGTTCACGCATCCGGAAGAACCGGTACAACTCATCGATATAGGATTCATCGGTCCGCACGTGCATGGCATCCACCTTGGTGCGTTTGAAAATGTCCTTTCGCCGTTCCGCACGTTCCCGCGCCGCCGCCTCGTAGGCGTCGCGCACCTTGGCAACACCCGTATCCACCAGGGCTTCGCGGCCCGTTTCCGCATCGCGCACCGCCACGAGCCCCACGTTCGGCAGGGTCTCCTCGCGCGGGTCCGCAACGTTCACGGCAATCAGGTCGTGGCGCCGGTTGGCTATGCGGAGGGCCGTCTCGTAATCCTCCGCCATGAAATCGGACACGAGAAAGACCACCGCCTTCCGGCGGATAACGTTATTGAGATAGTGCAGCGCCGCGGGGATATCGGTCTTGCGCCCTTTGGGCTCGAAGTAGAGCACCTCGCGAATAACGCGCAGCACGTGTTTCCGCCCTTTCTGGGGCGGGATATACAACTCCACCGAATCGGTGAAGATAATGAGCCCCACCTTGTCGTTGTTCTTGATGGCCGAAAAAGCCAGCACGGCGCAGAGTTCGGCGGCCAGTTCGTTCTTGAAGCGCGACACGCTGCCGAAACGTCCCGAACCGCTGGCGTCCACCATGAGCATGACGGTCATCTCGCGTTCTTCCGCCATCACCTTCACCTGGGGATGGCCGGTGCGTGCCGTGACGTTCCAGTCGATGAGGCGCACGTCGTCACCGGGCACGTACTCACGCACCTCCTTGAACTCCATGCCCTGGCCCTTGAAAACACTCTCGTACTGTCCCGCGAGGATCTCGTTCACCACGCGCCGCGTACGAATCTGGATCCGCTGTATTTGGGCCATTACCTCCGAAGGAATCATGTTTCCTATGCCCTCGCGCCGCATTCGGCCGGCACGACCCGGCGGCAGCGGTCATCCTTGCGCTTCGTCTCGGTCCAAACCACGAGTCCGGCTTCCAGTCCGGCGCGTTCGAGTGCTTCGGGCAGCCGTTTCTCACGGTCGAGCAACTCCCGTGCCGTCCCGGCCAACACCACCGCCACCTTGCCTTCCACCTCAAAATCGAAAAAATCGCCGCAGTTCAACTCCATGCCCGCGAAATGGTCCGGCCGCCATACCTGCCGCCGGAAGGCCAGTTCGCGTTTCGCCAGCGCCGAGGCCAAGAGGTTCTGGAAGGGCGCCGTGTTTCCCCCCTTGCCATGGTTTTTCGCCGCCTCATGGACCGCATGCTCTATCGCAATCAACAGCTTCATCTTGACGCTCCTGCCTCTACGGCACCGGAACGGTGTCGAGAATTTTGCGGATGATATCCTCGCTGGTGAGGTTCTCCGCTTCGGCTTCATAGGTCACCTTGACGCGGTGACGCAGAATGTCCATGGCCACCTGTTTCACGTCGTTGGGGAAAACATTGCCTTCGCCCTGGAGGAAGGCCAGGGCACGCGCCGCCTGCTGCAAGTAGATGGTGGCGCGGGGTGACGCGCCGTATTCGATGAGTTGCGCCATTTTGAGACCATAGGCCTCGGGATTGCGCGTAGCCTGCACCAGGTCGACAATGTAATTCTTGGCCTTATCGTCCACGTAGACCTGGTTGACCACCTCCCGCGCTTCAAGAATCTCCTCACGCGTCACCACGGGCGACACCGTCGGCACGTGGAGCAGGTCCACCCGGTCCATGATCTGACGCTCCTCGGCCTTGCTGGGATAGGTCACGTTCAGCTTGAGCATGAAGCGGTCCACCTGCGCCTCGGGCAGCGGGTAGGTACCCTCCTGCTCGATGGGGTTCTGCGTGGCCAGCACCATGAACGGATCGGGAAGGGGGAAGGTCTGGTCGCCGATGGTGACCTGCCGTTCCTGCATGCTCTCCAGCAGGGCGCTCTGCACCTTGGCCGGGGCCCGGTTGATTTCGTCGGCCAGGATGATGTTGCCGAAGACAGGGCCTTTCTTGGTGGTAAAATCACCGCTCTTGGGACTGTACACCAGGGTGCCGATAAGATCCGCGGGCAACAAGTCCGGCGTGAACTGAATGCGATGGAAATCACATTTCATCGCCGTGGCCAGCGTGTGCACCGCCGTGGTCTTGGCCAACCCGGGCACACCTTCAATCAGGACGTGCCCATTGGCCAGCAAGGCCACCAGCATGCGGTCGGTCATGTATTGCTGGCCCACGATCACCTTGGCAATCTCCTGCCGGAGACGGCTTACAAACTGCGCCTGGCGCTCCACGTTCCGGCGTACGGCTTCCACATCGGTTATCATTGGCCCGATTCCTCCTTCCAGCGCGCCACAGCACGCTCCACATCTCGATAATCACCCGTCAGTTCGTCGTCATGAGGCCGGGCGCCCTGGTAGCCTACTTCGCGCACCCGCCGGTCAAGTTTTTCCTTCAAGGCCTTGGCCTCTTCGTCCATTCCACATTGGCCCATGATCCGGTCCAATGTCTGGTAGAAGGCATAATAATCGCCATCCAGCCGGTGCCGTTGCGCTTCATGCAACTGGGATTGCACGCGCTCCGCCGGGGATTGAACGGGACCCTTATCCACGTGCTTCTTCCGACGGACCAAGCCAACCAGGCCGGCCGCGACCACCATCACCAGCACGACGGATGCCGGGACGATCCAGGCCGGCCGGTCATGCTCTTCCCGGACCTCCACCGACAAGTCCGGGGCGACCAGGTAGGTCACGGGGGCTTTGGCATCATCCTTGCCCGCTTCCCGGTAGGGTACGCGCACCTCGGGCAAGGTCAAGGTGCCCGGCCTATTCGCCACAACCTCAATGTGCTGTTCCACCACCTGGCGACCTTCCCGGCTGTAGGCTTCCACGGACCGTACCGAACAGGTGCCACCTTCGAAAGGGTCCGTTTCCGCCGGCGCGACGAAGAAATCATCCGCGTCGCCTTCCCACTGCACCGTGTAGGTGAGTAAAAACGGCGCCCCGGCCACCACTTGGGCCGGGCCCCGTGGTGATTCAAGTTCAATACCCTCTCCGTGCGCCCGAAAACCCACGAAACAAACAAGGATCATCAGGTATGCAATGATTACTCTGTGCATGGCTTGACAAAGCATTTACCGTACCCATTTCCCAGGATCCGCGTAAGTCATTCATTTCAAAATACTTAAATAACCATTCGCGATCACGCGAGACCCCATTTCAGGCATATTCCAGCCGGGTGTTGCCTTATCCGGGGTTCACGCTTTCTTTCCCCTGTCACCACTCCCCCATCTTGTCATATGCGAAATAACGGTTTTCAACAAAAACCGTCCCGCCACATTGTCATCCCGGACGTTGACGGGGTTGCTTCGGTTGCCATGGATACGGAAAAGGAACACGGCGGACATGCTTCGCCCCGTTTTTTGAGGGGCCTCCATGGAGCCCCCTCAAAAGCGGATCCCCTCCCCACCCCTGTCGACACCCCGCCCGGATACGGACATGTTTCCCGCCAACATTCGAAATGACAGGGCAAGATGCGGTCTGAATCCTTGAGGAAATGATGATTCTGTGGTACGCTTGATAAGTGGATATGATGGGTATTCAGGGTATCCGTTAAATTATAGTCCGAATATCAGGTGTAAATAAGCCCCTTTGGGTAAATGAGGCTTTCGCGAAACTGGGGATCTTCTCGCGTGCCATCTGCATGGCCGTGCCTGGTCCCGGTGCTTCGCCTGTTCCGGTTCAGCGAACCACAGCAGGCAGAATCATATGGCCGTTTCGCTGACGATCCTCTTTCCGTAAATGGCACATTTATGATTGGAGCGCCGGGAACATGCCTGCTGAGAGTACGGACCGGGAGTATGAAATACTTATCGTGGACGACCTCCGGGAGAACATTAATATTCTCTCGCGCTTCCTTACGCCCATGGGATATCGCGTTACCTCGGCGAGCTGCGGGGAAGACGCATTACGCCTGGCCATGGCGAATCCGCCCGATCTCGTGCTGCTTGATCTGATGATGCCGGGCATGAGCGGTTTCGAGGTTTGCCGGGAACTCAAGCAGAACCCCGCAACGTGCCATGTTCCCGTTATCATCATCACGGGGCTTGCCGACAGCGACGCCAACATAAAGGCGACGGCGGCGGGGGCGGACGATTTTTTGCTGAAGCCTTTTGATCGCGTGCTCCTGGAGGCACGGCTACGAAGCAGTCTCAAAACCAAGCGGCTTCATGATGAATTGGTGGCGCACCAGCGCGCGTTGGAAGCCCGGGTCGAGGAGCGAACCCGTCAGTTGATTCGGGCACAACGGGTCACCGTGTTCAGTCTGGCGAAGCTGTCGGAGTCCCGCGACAACGAGACGGGAGATCATCTGGAGCGCATACGGGCCTATTGCCGCGTGTTGGCGGAAGAGTTACTCTTTGGCGGCGCCTATCCGGACCAGGTGAATGCCGGGTTCGTGGACGAGATCTACCATTCCTGCCCCTTGCACGACATCGGCAAGGTGGGGATCCCCGACATGATCTTGCTCAAACCCGGTAAGTTGACGCCGGCGGAGTTCGAAATCATGAAGGCCCATTCCACCATTGGTGGCGACACACTCAGCGCCGCCGACAAAGAAGTGGGTGACAGTTCTTTCCTCGACATGGGCCGCGATATTGCCTATGGACACCACGAGAAGTTCGACGGCTCCGGCTATCCTCGGGGTACCGCGGGAGAGGCCATCCCCCTGTCAGCGCGAATCACCGCCTTGGCCGATGTCTATGATGCCCTGTCCTCCAGGCGACCCTACAAGAAACCTTTTCCCCACGAGAAGTCAAGGGGGATCATCCTTGAGGGACGGGGCACGCACTTCGACCCGGTGGTCGTAGATGCCTTCCTGGCGCGTGAGCAGGAATTCATCGCCATTCGTGATGAGTACCAGGGCAAGGGCGGTTTGGCACCCCTCGCGCAACTCGTACGCGCGGCACAAAAAAACGGCGAACAAGGTGTTGGCTACTCGGCCGCCTCCTGAGTCCGGTCTTCAACCGGCAACGGGAGCTCCGTCACTCCCTTACCGTGAAGTTCTGTACAAGTACTCACAAAAAACGTATTTGCCCCTCCCTTCCGTCATTCCCGCGAACGCGGCAATCCACGGGCAGGGCCAAGGGACCGCCCCGTATCATGGAACCCCTCCTTCACGGAGATGACGGTGGGGCGTGGCACGGACGGTGGTCGCGATTCCTGGTCCCGGCTGAGCCGCGGACCAGGTAGTTGGGTGGTTTTTGGAGTTACCCTTCAAGAACCTTCCGGTACACCTCCCGTGCGGGCAATGCCGCCGCTTCGTGCATGGGGCATGAACGGTTACCACAACAGCGCTCCCCCGTGCCCGGAAAGCGGAACGGGGGAGCGTTTGTAAAAAAGGAACAACAGGTCAAGCGGGACCGATCAGCCGTAGCCGCCGACCAGGTACATCCAGGGGCCAAGCTGGGTCACGAGCTCCATGCTGACGCCTGAACCTTTGGAGATACACGGGGGCTTGGTGTTGTACTTCACAAACTCCACGTGCCCGTCGAGATAAAGCACATTGGAGCCGCCCGGCACATGATTGTAAAAGGTCGTCGCACCCGGCGCCGGCGGCAGACCCACGGCGGTGGAGGTGTTGTTGCCATCGGCCCACGCATCAAACATGATGTAAAGCTGACTCTGGGCAAGATTTCCCGCGGCCGGATTGTTGATGTCGGTGATGAAGAAACGCTCGATGCCTTCCTTCAACCGGTTGTAGGAGGTAGGCAGCGGCTCGCCGCCGTCATCCAGCCACCCACTGTTACGCGGACTGAAAGCGGCCACTTTGTCGGACGGGATGTCGGTGATATTCACCGTCTGGCTGATCCAAACACCGAAATCGCACCCAGCGGCGGACAAAGCGCCCACGCCGTACACCTGCTTGGCCTGCTCGGTGGTCCACCACGACGCCTTGATGAAAATGGTGTCGAGCAATTGTCCGCCCGTGCGCAAGGCATAGGGGGTGAAAACGTATGAAACGGGAATGGAGAGCTTCGCGTTCAGACAGGCGTCCGTCCCTTCCTGGGTGGAAAGCTGACCCAGCCGCGCAATCTGCGCCGCGTAATCCTGCTCGATACCAAATCCCCCCAGCACACCCGTGGGATCATAATCCGTCCGCGCGTCGGAAGGGCAAATATAGATATTCGGGTCGGTCCAGTAATCCGGATAAAGCGTTTCACCGGCAATGCCCTGCATCCAGCTCAACACCCACGACCCGTTGTGCGGAAAATGGGTGTTGCCGGGGGGGAAGGCACCGGCCCGGTCTTCGCCCGCGTACATCTTGAAAATAATGCCCCATTGCTTGAGGTTGTTCGCGCAACTCGCGCGACGCGCGGCTTCGCGTGCCCGGGCCAGCGCGGGCAGCAGGATCGCCGCCAGGATGCCGATGATGGCGATCACCACCAACAGCTCGATCAGGGTGAATCCTCGTTTTCGCATAAGACGTTATTCCTCCTTTGACCACGGTACTCCGGGGCCATTGCGGCGTCCGGCTAAGGACACCATGCCATGATGTCATCACGCTGAATTGACACGCCCCAAAGCATGCACCAGCGTGCAATCCATAATAAAGTAATCCCTTCCCCTTGTCAAACGGTCATATTACTCAGGGCCTGCGTCACCAAAGTGAGTTTTTCGATTTTTCTTTTGTTTTTGGGCAGTAGCATGTAGTATATATACTACATGGTCGTTGATTACAACCACAGGAGGATTGAGTATGACCCGGCTCCAACAATTGGAAGCAC
>JAJRTN010000093.1 GCA_024278275.1 Candidatus Hydrogenedentota bacterium | reverse complement strand
GCTCAAACAATCCGGCATGGAGTGGACCGTACGCGGCGCAAACGCAATCACCGCACTGCGTTGCGTCATTCAATCAGGACGGTTCGAGGAATACTGGGAGCAGCGCGCCGCATGAAAACCCCCAAAATTGACGCAGGCCCTCCGACATCCCGGTTCCGCATCACCCCGTCCAAGCCAAAACACAAAAGCCGTCATTGGGAGGGAGCCTCGGGCAACCGTGGCAATCCGGTTCATGCGACGCGGCTCCGATTACACCAGGTTGCCGCGTCGCTTCCCTTGCGTCAGTCTCCCTGTTGATTTGGTCTTCCCAAAGTTTTGAAAACATCGGGACCCGTGCCCCCTACGGAATTGATTCCCCTGAATCCCCTGTGTTGTAATACCTTAGCGTTGAAACGGCCCTGTTTCGGCTGGGCGATGTTTATTTTTTCTGCCGTGGGTGACCGGGTTGCGTGTCGTGTTTTGGACACCGCGCCTGCCCGGCAAGCTAAGGAAAGGTATCCCTTCCGTGGGCGCCAATCTATCCGGTTCCGGACGGCCCATGAAGCGCGTGGTCGTCTCCAGCGGCCTCCAGGAGGTTGATATCCGGCCTCCCGCGCTCATGTCCGAGTTCAAACGGCTTTCCATTCACGATGCCGCGGAGTACTTCGCCGACTCCGCCAAGCGGGTCGAGGTGGACTGCCCGGCCTGTGGTGCAAACGGGGGAACGCCTGTTTTCAACAAGTACGACTTTCTCTACGTGAAGTGCGGCCGGTGCGGCAGCGTCTATGTATCGCCCCGCCCCACGTAAGCGGCCCTCGAAGAGTATTATGTTCACTCCAAGGCGAGCCGGTTCCGGGTGGAGCATTTCTCGCGCGATACGGCCCGCGCCCGCCGCCGGCACCTGCTGAGTTCCCACGCCAACTGGATGTGCCAGATCGTGGACGAAACGGGCAATCCCGAGGCGCGGGCCTATGCCGACCTGGAAACCTACTCCCCGCAGGTTTTCGACGAGGTGGCCGGCCTGGGGGTCTTTGAGAAGCTGTACAGCGTCGATCCCCTGCTTTCGCCCGATGGTGAATGCGAGACGGCGGTGGAGGCCGTCCGGAACACGGCGCCCAGGGGATTGGGCGCGGTGAGCGCCTTCGAAAAGCTGGAGCATGAATACGCGCCCCTGGCGTACCTGAAGGCCGCGTGGGACATGTTGGCCCCGGGGGGGCTGGTCTTTTTTACCACCCGCACCATCACCGGTTTTGATTTGCAGACGCTGTGGGACAAAACCCCCTATATTTTCGTGCCGGAACACCTGAACTTACTTTCCATCGAGGGCATATCGCGACTCATCGAGCGCGCGGGTTTTGACCTGGTGGAATTGAGTACGCCGGGACAATTGGATCTGCAGTTGGTGAAACACGCCAGCGAACAGGACCCCTCGATCCGTCTGTCTCACTTTGTACGATACCTGCTGGAACAACGGGACAGCCTGGCCCATGCGGATTTCCAGGCGTTTCTTCAGAAACACCGCCTGAGTTCACACGTGCGCGTCGCCGCGCGAAAACCGGTTGGTTAGGATCAACCCCCATTTACGGAGAAAACAACGTGCATAAGCTTGCCCAGATTTTCGACGAGGCCACCTCCATACAGGATTATACCGACAAGTATCTCGCCCGGCTCATCGAGTTGTTGCAGGGATTGGACCGGGCGGTCATCGAGCAAATCATCGAGGCCGTCGACGGGGCCTTCGCCACGGGGAACACCCTCTACCTCATGGCCAATGGCGGTAGCGCCGCCGCGGCTTCGCACCTGGTGAACGACCTGGTCGCCGGGGGCTATGTGGAGGGCCAGGCGCCCATGCGGGCTTTCTGCCTCTCCGATAACACCGAAACCGTCACGGCCCTGGCCAATGACGCGGGCTATGACAACATTTTCGTGAACCAGCTCAAGGTCCATCTCCGCCCCGGCGACGTGGTGCTTGCCATGTCGGTGAGCGGCAACAGCGAGAACGTGATCCGGGCCATCGACTATGCCAACGAAAACGGCGCGGTGACCATCGCTTATTGCGGCTTTGAGGGCGGACGGCTGAGTAAGAACAGCCAGATCGCGCTGCACGCCCTGACCACGAAAGACGAATATGGCCCGGTGGAAGATATCTTCGCCATCATGGTGCATCTCCTGGGCACGTACCTCAGCATGCGGCGCGGGAAAAAGCTGCATCACTAGGGACTGCCCCCAACGTGGCGAGGCACGAACCGTTGCACGATGGCAAAAGCAACCTTTTGCGAAAGCGCAGACGGGTCTGCCCCTTTATTATGCGTAAACCGCGAAGCACTTCGGAGTGGCAGGTTTGAGCGATAACATCAGGATCGGCATGGTCGGGTTGGGCAAAATGGGCTTGATCCGCGCAAAAGAACTGGTACGGCATCCACAGGCCGAAGTCATCTGTGGCTTTGATCCCAACCCCACGGCCTTCCACGCGGCCTACCCGGACGTGGCGATTCTGGACAGTATCGAAGCTGTTACCACGTCCGAGGACATCGACGCCGTGTTCGTCTGCACGCCGAACCTCTACACGCCGCAGGCCATTATCTCGGCGCTGGACGCGGGAAAGCACGTCTTTTCGGAAAAGCCCCCGGGCCGCTATGTGCGCGATATCCGGGAAATCATGACCGCCGAAGAGCGCAATCCGGGCCTGAAACTCAAGTTCGGCTTCAATCACCGCTACCACGCGGGCATCCAGGAGGCCCGACGCATCGTGGAGAGCGGGCGGCTGGGCAAATTGCTCTGGCTGCGCGGGGTCTATGGCAAGTCCGGCGGCGAAGGCTTCGAGGAGGAGTGGCGCAGCAACAAGGAGCTGGTGGGCGCGGGCATCCTGCTCGACCAGGGCATCCACATGGTGGATCTCTTCCTCATGCTCCTGGGCGAGGTGGTGGAAGTGAAGAGCATGGTCACCACGGCCCACTGGAACGTGGCCGTGGAGGACAACGCTTTCGCCCTCTTGCGGGACACCGAAGGGCGCGTGGGCATGTTGCACAGCTCCAGCACGCAATGGAAGCACAAGTTCAATTTCGAAATCTACATGAGCGAGGGCTATCTTTCGGTGAACGGTATTCTCTCCTCGACCCGGAGCTACGGCGACGAAACCATATCGGTCGCCCGCAGGCGCTTTGGTGGTTCCAGCGTGCCCGGCAAGCCCAACGAGGAAATCATCTACTTTGACACCGACCCCTCCTGGGAATTGGAGGTGGCGGACTTCGTGGACAAAGTCTTGACCGATACCGCCGTGGAAATGGGGAGTTCCCAACAGGCGCTCAAGGCCATGGAAGTGGTCTATTCCATCTACCGGGATGACGAGCGCTTCATGCAGTCCCCCTCTGCCCCGCTCGAAATCTAGAATGCTTCCGGTGGCGGGGCGCTGCCGGTCCCGGGTGACCGCGTGCTCCACCGATTAACTTGAAAAAGGAAAATACCTCATGCCTCTCGTCGTCGCCATTGGCCCTTCGTCCTTCGCGGCCAAGGATACCACCCCCCTCCAGATGCTCACGGATGCCGGTATTGAAGTGAAGGGCAATCCCTTCGGCCGCCGCCTGACCGAAGCGGAAATCATCCAACACCTCGAAGGCGTGGATGGACTCATCGCCGGACTGGAGCCGCTCAACCGCAAGGTCATCGCCTCCGCCGCGCCGCGGCTCAAGGCCATCGCCCGCGTTGGGATCGGCGTGGCCAATGTCGATTTTGACGCCGCCGCCGAGTTTGGCGTGAAAGTCTCCAGCACGCCCGACGGCCCCATTGCGGCCGTCGCCGAGATGACCGTGGCCGCCCTGCTCAACATCGCCCGCGGCGTGGAACCCATGAACGCCGCCCTGCACCGGGGCGAATGGAAGAAGATCATCGGCTTCGGTCTCATCGACACCAGGGTATTGCTTATCGGTTATGGCCGCATCGGCCGGCGCACGGGCGAACTGCTTCGGGCCTTCGGCGCGGAATTACTGATACACGACCCCTACGTTGATCCTGCTTCGCTGACCCATGGCGAAAAGGCGGTGTCCCTGGACGAGGGGCTGGCGGAAGCGGAGGTCATCTCTCTTCATGCCGCCGGCGAGGATTGCATCCTCGGGGCCGATGCCTTCGCCAAAATGAAAGATGGCGTGGTGCTGCTCAACTCGGCCCGGGGCGGACTGGTGGACGAAGCGGCCCTGGTGGACGCGCTGAATTCCGGCAAGGTGGCGGCCACCTGGTTCGACGCCCTCTGGCAGGAACCCTACACCGGCCCCCTCACCCAATACGACCAGGCCCTCCTGACGCCACACGTGGGCACCTACACCCGGCAATGCCGGGGCGGCATGTAAGGCGAGGCCGTCCAGAACCTGCTGCGCGACCTGGGGGTGACCTCATGATAGTGGACCGAATCGAGAACTGGCGGCGTTATGGCACGGGCAGGGCATGGAAAACCGTCTTCTCTTTCCTTGAAAATCTGGATGCCGACTCCGAAGCCGACGGCCGCGTGGCCCTCCAGGGCGACGACATCTATGCCCGGATCATGTCCTACCCCACGCGAAGCCCCGAGGAGGCCGTCCTGGAGGCCCACGACCAATACATTGATATCCAGCTCTCCCTGGTAAACAGCGAACGCATCGGCTGGTTTCCCCGCGCGGCCCTCACGGTTGAAACCCCCTATAACCCCGAAAAAGACGTGGTGTTTTTTCACAAAAGCGCCGTGCCCGCCGCCCGCATCGACAACATACCGGGCCAGTTCACTGTGCTTTTTCCCCAGGACGCCCACATGCCCCAGCTCATGACCGGCGCCACCCCCGAGACAGTCAAGAAAGTGGTTGTCAAGTTCCGGGCCGCTCTGTGGGGCGTTTAGCCCGATTCTCCGTCTCCGTTCACCCTATGAATGAAGCCCGAAGCCCGCGCGTCGATGCTCGGGATGCCCCTAGGAAAAGAGGGAGAAACGGATATAAGCGGCGTGCTTCCCGATTCTTGCCGTCATTTGCAGACCGAAGGACCAAAACGGCCCATCCGATAACCACATGGCGAAAAGACGATATTGTTTGCTGGACTGCGCCGAATCCGACGTGTACCATATCTGGTCGGGCGGCATCCTTGCGTGGGGATGTTCCCGGGAATGATTCGGGGGAAACTAGAAGGAGCGTGGAATGGCATCTGGATGGAAGCTGGCGAAAAACTGCACAACATACCTTGTTCTTGCCGCGGTGACTGCCACGGTATCGGTGGGCTGTGCCACACAGACCATACCTTTGACACATATCGAGGTGCCTGTCCCGGATGTTCCACTGCTGGACCTGATCCCCGGTTTCCGTGAGGGCAATTTCCGCCGCATGGCATGGACCGAAGCCTTCGATAAACTTCATGAGAAGATGTCGGCCGAGTACCCGTTCACGGCGTGGAAGGGAGTGGACTGGAAGACGCTTCACGACACCTATGCGCCCCGGATTGCCGAAGCGCAGGCTGAAGGGGATGATTGCCTGTATTACGAGACCCTGCGGGCCTATTTGTATTCCATTCCCGACGCCAACGTGGGGCTGGACATGGATGATGTCTGCATGGAAAAAGCGATTGCGGGGAGCTTTGGCTTCGCCTGCCTTCCGCTGGAAGATGGGCGCACGGTGGTCCAGTACGTCCTGGAAGGCGGTCCCGCGGAAACGGCGGGTATGACCTGGGGGGCCGAGATCATCACGTGGAATGATCTCCCCGTGGAGGAGGCCCTGGCCCATACGTCCCTGTTGTGGGCGGACACCATCCCCGCCACCTCGGAAGGCCGGCGCCTGGCCCGGTATCGGCTTCTTCCCCGTGCTTCCGTGGGCGCTCGCGCCACGATAGGCTTCAGGAATCCCGGCACGGACAGGATCATCGTCGCAACGCTGGAGGCGGAACGAGATGATGTCGAATGCCTTTCCGCCGGGTCCGGCGCCTCGCCGGATATTGGCGAATTCGAGAATGCCTTTTCCACGGCGACCCTGGACAGCGGGTATGGGCTTATCACCATGCGCTTCGTCGCCCCCACGGTATTCATGCCTTTCCCCGACCGGGGCTTCCGTAAGGCCATTTTGAGCTTCGTTGAGCACGATGTACCGGGGCTGATCATCGATCTTCGCGGCAATATGGGCGGGGATAATTCATTGGTGCCACGCATTGCCGGCCACTTTTACGCGAACGAGACGCAGTATGCCGATATCGCCTTCGCGAAAAACGGTAAGGGCGAGTTCGTGGTGGTGCCGCGCAAGCGACTCATGATCACCCCGCGGGACCCGGCTTTTCCCGGTCCCGTTGTCGTCATTGTGGATTCGTCCACCACGGGCGCGGCGGAGGGCCTGGCCATGGCGCTTCAGCGCCTTCCCCAGGTGCAGGTCGTGGGATATCACGGCACGCGCGGCGCGTTTTCCGAAGATGGCGGCAGCGTATCCATGCCCGGCGGGCACGATGTGTGGTATCCCATCGGCCGTTCACTTGATTTTTTTGGCAACATTCAACTGGAGGCAAACGCGGAGGGCGTCGGGGGCGTGACGCCCGATGTGCGCGTACCGGTCACCTTCGAGAACGTGCGGGCGCGTTTCGTGAACGGAGAAGATCCCCTCATGGACCGGGCCGTGGCCTTGTTGAACAAGGCGGTGGGACGTTAGGAACGTTCCCCATGGCGGGGAAAGAGAACCTGCCTGCGGTCTTGGAGGGCTTGCGCCCTGGAAAGGTGGATCAGGTCGTTCACCGGCGCAAGTTTCCGGTCGGTTCCCGCCACGCTGTAACGACCCCATCCCTCGTGGGTGAGGTCTTCCAGCCGCGGCGAGGCCACCTCTCCATTCCCGGTGTGAAGCCCCAGCACCAGGGGACCGTGGCGCAGACCAAAGGTGTTGGCGATGGAGTGGCGGTTCACACGGTCCACTTTGCGCAACCCCACGGGGAAGCGCAGTTCAATCCGGTCGTCCGTTGCCAGGGGACCGGCAAGGGAAACAAAACCATCCCGCATGTCCGTGGCACGAGGCTCGCCGTTATACGTAAGCGTCACCGATTCCGCCCAGTTGGGGACGTAAAGCCGGAGCGTTTTTTCTTCGGACAGTGAGGATTTCAACACTTCCAGGGAGACGTGCCCTTCGTGGGGATAGGCGGTGGTCTGTTTGAGGGATAGGGTGCCGTCGGGGAAGTCCAGTCGGGCTTCGCTCTCGTGGTAGAAAGGAAGGAGCACCCCCTGGTCATCGGCCAGCCAGGCGTATTCCGCGGCGCGGGTAAGCCCTTCACCGCCGCGCATGGTGCAGCACCAGTAGGCCTCGAAGAGCCCTTCCGAGGCGGGGTGGAGATCGAGATCATGGGCCCCCGCGCAGGCGTCACAGCCAAAGCCGCCATTGGGCCGTTGCCCGTATCCCATTCCATTAAAATAAATGTGATGGGCATCCGCCAGGTAGGCGGCCTCGCCCGTGTGCCGCCAAAGCTGGAAGGCCACGATGAATGAATCCACCACCGCGCAGGCTTCGGTCCAGTCCGGCCGTCCGAACCAGTTGTAGTTGGCGAAATGCTCGGTCATGGCCTCCCGCCGGTAGAGGTCGTAGGTATCCCGGGCCAGTTGAAGCATTTCCGCTTCCCCGTCGGTTTCGTAACCGCGCAGCACGCCCCGCAGGGCGGAAAGGGTGGCGTGGGTTTGCATGCGCAGGGCGCGCTTGTCGGCCCGGGCATAGCGTGCAATGGCGGCAGACAGCAGTCTTTTCAGCCCGGGGGTTCCAAGAACCTGGCAGGCGTGGCTGATACCGTCGATGGGGATGAATGCGCACCCCACATCGGTGGACAGACGCCATCCTTCTTCCGTGTGGCCGGACGCGCGCCGATGGCTTCACCCGCGTCTTTCGTGATCACGGGCCGGAGAGGATAACGGGGATAGGCTTCCGTGGCGGGAAGAAACAGGCCTTCAACGATTCCGCGGGCCATGTCCAGGGAGCGGGCGCTGCCCGTCCACTGGTAGTGTTCCAGCAAACCGCGCAGCATCCAGCTATGCCCGGAAAGTACTTGCTCGTCCGTGACACCCTCGGGCAAGACCGGTCCCAAGTACCCCCGTTTGTTCAGTAAACCGGGCAGCCTGGCCAGGATCGTGTCAAGGTATTCAGGCTTTTGGTTCAGTGTGCGCGCCAGGCAGACCAGCGCCAGGATGGTCCGGCCTTCCATGTCGGCCGGCCATTCATAGTCCCTGGGCATGAAGAGCCGGTCCGGGTGCCACTTGTCTTCGTGGAGCCGCCGGAAGTTCCCCGCGGCGCGGAAGGCGAGATCGCCGTGAATGGTGGTGTCCTCAAGCGCTACCGGTTTCATGGAGCACTCTCCGAAGCCAGCGGTACCCTCACAGGCCCCGCCCCTTTTTAGCGCCCGATGGTGGCTACACTTCTTCCATGGGCATGAGACCGAAAGTCATCACGGCTTCCGCGACAATTTTCCCGTCAACACGGGCACAGCCTTTCACTTTGCAGGCGTTTCGGCGCAGACGAAGCATCTCGCATTAGATGATAATCTGGTCGCCGGGCACCACGGTACGGCGGAACTTCGCTTTGTCCACCCCCATGAAGAAGGCCAGCCTGCCCGACGGTTCGCCCGATTCGCCGAAGATAAGCACCGAACTCGTCTGGGCCATGGCTTCAACGATGAGTACGCCCGGCATCACCGGTATGCCCGGCCAATGGCCCTGGAAGAAAGGCTCGTTGACGGTGACATTCTTTACGCCGATAACCCGTTCCTCGGGGACGAAGGACAAGATGCGATCCACCAGCAGAAAGGGGTAGCGGTGGGGAATGACTTTCATGATCTTGTTGACGTCGAGGGCGGGCGGCTGAATGGGAGGATTGACCTTGCCAGGTCTTCCGGGGCGTCCGTTGACGTACATCTTCTTGATTTGACGGGAGAACATGACGTTCTTTTCATGGCCGCCCTTCACGGCGACGATATGTCCCTTCACCGGTTTCCCCAGAAGGTACATGTCGCCGAGCAAATCCAGGATCTTGTGCCGCACGAATTCATCGGGGAAACGCAGGTCATCATTCAAGATACCCTCGTCGCCGATGACCACCGCGCTTTCCAGGCTGCCGCCCCGGATAAGCCCCTGCTTCTGCAACATCTTCACGTCCCGGAGAAAACAGAAAGTCCGGGCCGGAGCTATCTCCTCGCGGAAAACCTGTTCCGTCAGGTTGAAAGAGGCATATTGCGTCCCAATGGCCACGTGATCGAAGGCGATGGTCATGCTCACCCGCAAATCATCCGATGGCAAAATACTCAGGGTCACATCGCCCTGGCGGTAGTAAACCGGGCGATCCACGGCGATATATTCGCGGTCGGCCTCTTGCTCCACCGTCCCGACCTTGAGCAGGGTGTTCATGACGGGCAGCGAGCTGCCATCGCCATTGGGGATCTCCTCCGCGTTCATTTCCACGCGGAGATTATCGATGCCTAAACCGGCCATCGCGGCGAGGGCATGCTCGACCGTATGCACCTTCGCATCGTCGATACCAATGGTGGTGCCCCGGGAGACGTCGATGACATGATCGATATTCGCGGGAATAGCCGGTTTGTCCGGCAGATCAACCCGGACGAACACGATGCCCGTGTTGGGCTCCGCCGGCTTGAACGTAATGGTCGTCAGGCTACCCGTGTGCAGCCCCACGCCCGAAAACGAAATCTCTTCAGCTATTGTTTTCTGTTTGCTCATGTGTACCCTTTTCAAGCGCTTCCAGCCGCCGTTCAAGCTGCCGAACACGCCGAAGCATGGCCGGAAGACGCTCACGCGCAACCATGGCGCGCCGCTCCGTTTCATGATCGATGGCGGGGAAACCCGACAGAACGGACCCCGGCGGCACCGACCGCACAACACCGCCCCGGGCGCCGATGGTGGTGCCGTCACCAATGGTCAGATGCCCCGCGACGCCCGCACCGGCTGCCAGCCGAACGTGATTGCCGATTATGGCGCTTCCGGCGATACCGACCATGCCCGCGAGGACACAGTGTTCTCCGATCCGGGCATTGTGACCTATTTGCACGCAGTTATCAATTTTCGTGCCGCGCCCGATACGGGTTTCACCGCACTTGGCCCGGTCGACGGCCGTGTTGCTCCCGATTTCGACATCATCTTCAATGACAACACGGCCCACCTGGGGAATCTTCGCCCAACGCCCCTCCCGGGGCACAAAACCAAAGCCATCACTGCCAATGGCCGTGTTGGCGTGGATCAGGCACCGCCGTCCGATCTCCGTATCCTCCCGAAGGGTCACATTGGGATAGATGATGGTGTCCGCGCCAATCCGCACGCGCGCCCCCACCACCACGCCGGGATAGAGGACGACACCGTCCCCGATTTCACTTTCCGCGCCGACACAAACATGGGCTCCCAGGGCCACACGATCACCCAGCCGCGCCGATTCGCTCACCACGGCGGTTTCATGTATGCCGGTGGGGTGGCAACGTTGCGCTTCCTCGATATGCTGGAGCACCAGGGCAAAGGCATGATCGGGGTCGGGCACCAGGATCGCGGGGATGGCATCACCGGCCGGAGGCTCGGTGGCCAGGACGGCCGCGGCCCGGGATTCACCCAAACGGGCGGCGTATTTCCGGTCCCGGACCATGACCAGATCGCCGGGCCGGGCTTCCATGATGCCATTGACCCCGGTGATTCGCACACCGGGGTCACCATGGACGATTCCATGGACAAGTTTCGCGATCTCCGCGAGCGTCGAATTCATAAGAGCAGGGCTCCTCGTGCAGTGGGGGCCACGGACGTACCCTCCCGGCGGTGCCGCTACTCGTTCTTGTCCAACAGTTCCAGCACTTTCGATGTAATATCAATCGTGGCGCTGTGGTAAAGGACACTGCCCTGGGGCCCCTTGGCGGAATTGAGGATAAGGTGATAATTCTCCTGCTCGCCAATTTTTGTTATGGCGGCTTGAATATCCTGAACGACTTCCTTTAAGACCTTCTCTTCCTGGTTATCGATATAATTCTGATGGGTCTTGAGTTTGTTTTGGTAGAGGAGAAAGTCGGTCTCGATCTGGTTTTTCTTCGTGAAACGCTCCTCTTCGCTCATGGAAGCGCTGTTCTTCTCGAAGTCGGCCTTGGCCGCTTCAATTTTTTTCGAGATCGCGTCGATCTCTACCTGCCGCCGGTCCACTTCCGCCTGTAAATCGGCATAGAGGCGCTGCCGTTTGCCATAATCGCGCAACAGCACTTTCAGATCCGCCACGGCGATCTTGTACTGACCATCGGCGTTATTCTGCGCGCTGACGTTGCGGGGGACAAAGGCCACGCACAGGGAACACAGGAGGATACCGAGAACAGCGTATTTGACAAGTTGACGCACGTTGATCAATCCCTTTCTGTTGAATTGCGCTTGCCCCAGGGCATCCGCGAAAAAAAAGCGGGTCGGGGCGCGCGGAATCAGGCGGCGAGTATATCAATCCCCGCCGAAACCATGCAAACGGCTCATCATCACACATGGCGCCCGAACCACGGCGGCTTGGGTTCGGTCACAACTTGCCCGCTAGAATCTAAGACCGCTGATGAGGTGCAAACGTCCGCTTCCCTGGTGGCCGTCCGGATTGATGGGGTAGCCGTAATCCACCCGGATGGGTCCCATGGCGGGAACGTCCATCCCCAGGCCGAGTCCGATACTGTATTTCATGTCGCCCAGGCTGAAATCACCGTTCTCCCAAACGCCGCCGGCATCGGCAAAGCCATACAAGCGGATCATATCGGTAACCTTGTACTTCACCTCCAGGTTCGAGATGAGCCGGGCGTCGCCGCCCGTGGCAAAGGTGCTGCCGAAGAAGACGAACTCCCTTGAACTGGGGCCGATGTCCCGGTTCTTGTAACCCCGGACGGTCGTGGCTCCGCCCGCGTACAGACGGTCCTGCAGGGGCGTGTACCGGGACCCGCCGAACTCCGTCATCCAGCCTTCACGCGTTCTGAAGGAAAGAACCCACTTCGCTTCCTCGCTGAGGGACCAATACCAGGTGGAATCGTGCTCGATCTTGACGAAATGATTGTCGCCGCCGATGAGGCCGGCCAATTCGAGGCTGACGGTGTGCTTGGAGCCCGCACTGGGATCGCGGTAGTTGTTGATGGTATTGCGTTCCAACGCGTAACGGGTACTGATCGTCGTGCTCTTGCCCCGCTGTTGACGAAGCTCTTCATTGACATAGAAAGGCAGTGCGCTGATGTTGGTGGTCTCGTAGCGCCAACTGGTGCGAAGTGTTACATAAGGGGAAAGGGACTTGGCCAGGCGAAGTTGGACGCCCTTCTTGTCCTGCTGGTAATCCGCCCCTCCCGTAACCTTGTACGATTCGTTGAAAAGGTCGAAACCAAAAGAGAAAGGATATCCCAGGAACTCCGGATCGGTGAAGCTGATGGAATACTGGTCCCGCCTGCTGCCCACATTCAGTTTCAGGGCAAGACGCTGGCCGCCTCCCGAGAATCGGGGCCAGTTGGAAATGTCAAAGTTATTCAACCGAAGTTCGGCGAAACCGCCCAAGCCGTCTTGCGTGCTGAAACCCGCGCCGAAGTTGAAGCTGTCGGTTTTACCCTCCTCAACATCCACCAGCAGGTCCGTGAAATAGCTGTCCTCTTCCAGGGGATCCTGCAGGGTAAGCCGTACCTCGTCGAAATAGCGCGTGTTTTCGATGCTCCGTTTCGAGGCGTCGCGCGCCTGCCCGTCATACCGCTCGCCGGGCAGCAGCACCACATGACGACGGATAATCTCGTCCTTGGTAATCTCGTTGCCCGTGATAATGATCTCCCGGATGTACTTCAGATCCCCTTCCGTGAGATCGTAGACCACGTTGGTCGTCTTGTTCTCCCGGTTCAGGGTGACCTGCGGCTGAACGCGGGCATCCACGTAACCGCTGGCCTGGTAGCTATCCTCCAGGGCCTTCGCGTCCTTGGCCACCTGGCCCTTGTCGTGGATGTCCCCCGCCTGTACTTCGACTACTTCAAGCAGTTCGTCATCGTCAAAGACGATATTGTGGTTAATGTCCAGCGTGTCCACATGGTACTCGGCGCCTTCATCGAGATAAACCGTGAGGTTCAGGCCCTTGCCATTGTCGGTGTATACCATGTCGGTTTTGTCAATCACCGCCTCCAGGTGACCGTAATTGCCATATTCACTAATGAGTTTGGCCAGATCCTGCTCCAGCTTGGTCTCCTCGTACCGGCCGCCCAGAAACCACCGGGCTTTCTTGGTCTTCATCAGTTTCCGTAATTTGCGCTGACTAAGCGATTCATTGCCCACAAAATGGATGGACCGAATCCGTGCCTTGGGGCCTTCGTCGATAACGTAGGTGACCCGCACACGCGAGGGGCCGATCTTATCGGCGATGATATCCACGGAAGCGTTGGCGAAACCCTTTGTCTCGTAGTAGTCCAGGATGGACTCGCGCTCTTCATCGCAGGCCTCGGGGATAAAAGGTCCGCCCTCCCGAAGGGAAAGGACGCCCCGGATGCGGCGTTCGTTGATTTTTTTGTTCCCCACGATTTTCACCGACTCGATGACGCGCTTTTCTTCCACCTGGTACGTGAGAACCAGGCCGCCGGGCGCGGCGGTCACGTCGGCGACGATATTGGTAAAAAAGCCGAGTTCATAGAGGCGGCGGATATCACGGGCAACCGCGCGCTGGTTGAACGCACTGCCCGGCTGGATCTCGATCCGGGCGCGGGCCACTTGCTCGCTCACCCGCTCCAAGCCCTCGATTCGGACTTCCGTGACTTTTTTCGGCGCGGCGGGCTGCGAGAAGGCAACCTGCGTGCAGACAGCAAAGGTAATGGCCAGGCCAATCGCGGTTTTTCTCAAGTAGCTACACCTTCCGCGGCTGGAACGTGGGGTTCCAGGATTAGACGCTCTTCCTCTTCCGAAGGGCGGACGACGATATCGGTTCCCGAGGGGAGCTCACCCTTGAGCAGCAGTTCGGCCAGCGGATCTTCAATGAACTGCTGCACCGCGCGCCGTAGAGGCCGCGCACCGTATTCCTCATTGCTTCCCACGCGCACGAGGAAGGCCCTTGCCGCTTCACTCAGATCGAGCGTAAGCCCCTTTTCCGCTATCCTGTCTATCACTTCCCGAACCTGAATGTCAACAATTGACAGCAGTTCCTCGTGCGCCAGGCGGTGAAAAACAAGCATTTCGTCGATGCGATTGAGGAACTCCGGGTTAAAAACTTTCTTCGCTTCCTCAAAGACCCGCTCCCTCATTTTCGCGTGATGGGCGTCTTCGTCGTCCCGTTGGAAGCCGACGGTGCTGTTCTTGCCGATACGCCGGGCGCCCACGTTGCTGGTCATGACGATGACCGTGTTTCGGAAGTCCACCTTCCGGCCCGTGGCATCGGTCATCATGCCTTCCTCCAACACCTGCAAAAGCGAATTGAACACATCGGGATGGGCCTTTTCGATTTCGTCGAAGAGCACCACCGAATAGGGCCTGCGCCGCACCTGTTCGGTCAACTGTCCTCCCTCGCTGTAGCCCACGTAGCCCGGAGGAGCGCCCGCCATGCGCGACACGGAGAAGCGCTCCATGTATTCGGACATGTCAATGGTGATCAGGGCGTCCTCGTTGCCGAAGAGGAAGGTGGCCAGGGTCTTGGCCAAAAGGGTCTTGCCCACGCCCGTGGGCCCAAGGCAGAGGAAGGAGCCCACCGGCCGGGTGTGGCTGCGCAACCCCGAACGGGACCGCTGTATGGCCCGCGTAATGGCGTCGATGGCTTCGTCCTGCCCGATGATGGCGGCGTGGAGTTCGTCGCGCATCCGCAGGAGACGGGCCGATTCCTTCTCTTCCAACTTGGTAAGGGGCACACCCGTCCATTTGGAGACGATATAGGCGATGTCTTCTTCGCTGACCACCACGTCGGCGGAATCCCGTTTACGCTCCCATTCGCGGGTACATTCTTCCAGCTTGGCCCGCAGCGTGCGCTCCTTGTCGCGCGCGCTGGCCGCCTTTTCATATTCCTGGCGGCGGATGGCGGATTCTTTCTCCTGGGTGATTCGGTCGATTTCCGCCACGATCTCTTTCAGTTCCGGCGGGCGTGTCGTGATTTGAAGCCGCGCGCGGCTGCCGGCCTCGTCGATGACATCCACCGCTTTGTCAGGCAGAAAGCGGTCGCTGATATACTGGTTCGACAGGCGCGCCGCGGCCACCACGGCCTCATCGCTGAATTTCACGCGGTGATGGGCCTCGTACTTGTCACGGAGCCCCGTAATGATTTCAATGGTCTGCTCGACACTCGGGGCCTCGACGATGATGGTCTGGAAGCGCCGTGCCAGGGCGGCGTCCTTCTCGATATGCTTGCGGTATTCCTCCATCGTGGTTGCGCCGATGCACTGCAACTCACCGCGCGCCAGGCTGGGCTTCAGCATGTTCGCCGCGTCCACCGCGCCCTCGGCCGCGCCCGCGCCCACGATGGTATGCAACTCGTCAATGAAAAGAATGATGTTATCCGCCCGACGGATTTCCTTCATGACCGATTTCAGGCGTTCCTCGAATTGGCCCCGATACTTCGTACCGGCCACCACCCCCGCCAGGTCCAGCGTGAGCACGCGCCGCCCGAGCAGGAGGTCGGGCACGTCGTTGTTGACGATGGCCTGGGCCAGTCCCTCCACGATGGCCGTTTTTCCAACGCCCGCCTCGCCGATGAGCACCGGGTTATTCTTCGTGCGGCGGCTGAGCACCTGGATCACCCGTTCAATCTCACTCTCACGGCCAATCACCGGGTCGAGCTTGTTTTCCCGGGCAAGTTGGGAAAGGTCGCGGCCGAAGGCATCCAACGCGGGCGTTTGCGATTTTCGGCCCGACTGTGCTTCCTGGGGCGCACCCGGCCCGCCACGGCCCTGGTTGCCCAGAAGGCGGATGACTTCGGCCTGGATCCGGCCCAGGTCAACCTTCATATCCTGGAGGACCTTGGCGGCAATGCCCTCGCCCTCCTTCAGGAGCCCAAGCAGAATGTGCTCGGTGCCGATGTAGTTGTGGTTGAAACGGCGCGCTTCCTCGACCGCCAGTTCGAGCACTTTCTTGGCGCGGGGCGTAAAAGCGATGTCGTCGCCCGAAACCTGGGCATGGCCGGGCTGCACTTGCGACTCGATTTCCATGGCCAACGCTTCCACGTCCACGCCGAGGGCCTCCAGGGTTCGTGCCGCAATACCCTCGGGCTCGCGGCAGAGTCCCAGCAGGATGTGCTCGGTGCGCACATACTCGCTGCCCAGCCGCGTTGCCTCTTCGCGCGCGGCGCTGACCACGTGTTTAGCCCGTTCCGTGAATCGTTCCCACATGACGGTAAATCCTTCCCGGTATTGTCTATCCGTGCGTTCCGCGGCGGTCCCGGTCCGGGCGTTTCCCCCACGGATCAGGCGAATCGGGAGCGAAACAGCTCCGCACGCTCGCGGCTCAACTCAAACATATCAAAGAGCCGGTTCTTGGCCATTTCCAGGTGCGCTCCCTGACATGCAAGCAGCACCTCGTTCATTTCCTGCACATTGTGTTCTGTTACCAGGTCGAGCGACACCCCCAGGCGCAAACTCGACAGGATCGCCAGGGCCTCACCATAGGTCAACAGGTGAACACCGGCGGATAGTCCTTTGGCGCGTCCCACGCGGTCTTCAAGATACCACGGACTCTCACGCGCCATGGTCTTCCGCGTCTCCCGTTCTTCCCGGATAAGGCTTTCCGCGGCTTTCCGCACCCGGTAGACCGCTTCGTCTTCCGAGGCACCCAGTGCGCCCCGGTGGGTCACCAGGAAAAGATCGCCCAATGTTTCCTTGCGCGGCGCGGCAACCGCACCGCGGAGATCTGAATAGTGGGCCTGTTCCGCCATGAACTGGGCCGCTTCCTCCGCCATGTGACACGTGCCGGCTTCTTTTGAAACGGCGGTCGAATCCGCTGTGTCCGTTTCTCCGGCACCCTCAGGCGGGACCGGCACCAGGTTCTTTCCTCCCGCGCGAACCCCATGCACCTCGATCCGATCACCCGCTCCACCGAAGGAAATGTCCGCGTTCCGGGGCCGGACGGGCAAATGGAGCAGTACAGACGTGGCCAGACCGGTCCCCAGGCTCTCGAAATCCGCCGTCAGGTAACCGCGCTTTTCGTGAAAGGCGAAATCAAGCACGCCCGCCAACGTGTCGTCAAGCAGGTTCAGGCGCGCCCAGGCCTCCCGGGGTTGCAGTCCCGACACCATGGCCCGCATGGTGACGTGGTTCACCCCGTTGACCATGATGGCGCAACTTTGGTCGTCGGCGACATAGACGCCCCGCGGCCCTTTGTCGGCCGCCAGTTCACGGGTGACCAACCTGCGTTCGGCCAGAAAACGGATCTCGCACGGGCTCAGGTCCGGCAGGCGGAAGTACTGTCCCCTGGAAAACAGGCCGAGATCTTCCAGCGCGCGCACGACCCGGGCTTCCACTTCGGCACGCTCGACCTCCGAGCATCGCGCCGTGAAAGGCATATCGGCGAGATTACGGCTTAATGTACACACACTGAGGACAGCAATATCCGCCTCCGGCGTGTCCCCCGCGAGCCACAAGGGCATCGCATCGAAAAGCGTGTGAACCGTCATGGGATTAGTCCACCCCGGATTCGGCGGTGGACAGACCGGCTTCCAGACCGTGGATCTCGTCGCGCAGGTGGGCGGCCTCCTCGTAATCCTCGGCACTGAGGGCGTTTCTCAGCAGGGCCCGCTTGATCTGTAAATCCTCCCGAAGCTTGGCCCGCAGATCGTTCACGCGCAGGAGTTTCCCATGGTATGCGGTGTTGGAATCCAGTTGGCGGATGCGGGGCTCGATATCACGCCAGAAAGTGGCGTAGCAACGGGGACATCCCGCACGTGCACGGTCCAGCACATCGCCCAGGGCGATTCCGCAGACCCCACAGGTCCGGCGTGCGTTCAAAGTGCGCAGGATGAGATCGTCGTCTTCGGGCCAGTGAACCGTGGGAAGCGCGCCGCTCAGCTTGAAACCGATGTCTTCCTTATTACGGAGCGCGGCCATGCACTCGGCACAAAGATGCTGGTCCGTCACTTCACCATCGACCACCTCGGCGTAACGCACGGAGGCCAAGTTTTTATGACATTTTTGACACAACATAACGTGTCCATCCTTCTGCCAAGTATACCATTTGGCGCGGGCTGTAGTCCACGCGTCACGCAGCCCACAGGCCCTCCCGCACCGGCCGTCATTGCGAGAAGGAACGACGAAGCAATCCGGGGTTATATGTCATCGCACCTCGTTGCGCGACCTGCGCCGGCGCCTGCCCGTGAAGAATTGAAAGAACACGCCAAAGAGGGCGATGACGGCCCAAGCGCCCAAGAGCGCCCACGCCAATGTTCCGTTGGATTCGGCGGCCAGACGTTCGGGAAGTGCCTCGCCCAGGAGCAAGGAAGCCCCCGCATAGGTCGCGAGCCACGCGCCGATGGCCGACGTGGCCAGGATCATGACGGGGCGCTCGACCCAGAGTGCCAGGAACCCGCCCAAGAGCCCCCCCGCGAAAATCGCCCAAGGCACCCAGCTCTCGGGCCTTCCGGTAAGGGCGCCATGCAATACGATGGCCATTCCCAGACCACCCAGGGCGAAGATGCCGGCACGGTACACGAAAAAAAGGGCCATGGCGCCACACAGGCCCCCGACCAGCGCGGCGCCACCCATGATCCATGGGTTCCCCTGGCTGAGCCAGCCCGCACCGATACCGGCGGCGAAAGCCGCGAGGAGGAAACCCGTCAGGCCAATCATGAGCCGGAGCAGACGATGCCCCGCCAAGGCATAGAGCCCACCCAAGGCCAGCATCAACACGAGGACCATCCGCACATTATTGGCGGCCCAGGCACTCCAATCCATTGCTTCCATCCAATCCATGGTATCCCTGCTCCCGGTAGGTGCCATTTGCGAAAAGACGATTTTCAGCGGGACCGCCCCATGATCCTGCATGTTGCGGCGCTCTTAGCCGCAACATACGAAACTCTGGGACCGAAGGCGGTCCTACGGATGGCACGGAAAAAATCCTCTGTTTCGCAAATGCCTCGCAAGGATTCTCCGGGGCTGTGCGGTGGATTGTCAACCCCGGGAAAAGCCTGACAGAAAAAGGGGGGCTCCGGGAATACAAGGGGGCAAAGGCGCGCGTGGTGATTAACGGGCACCGGGAACATGGTTGCTTGATACTGACGACAAGCGTCAAAACCTGTTTTCTCTTGCCCCCGCGATGCTCGTTCCGAGGTCCGCCGTTCATCACACCCGGCGCGGGAGAAACACTTGTGATATGATATGCGGCTGGTACACGGGCTCCAAATGCGTAATGAAAGGACCGAGTTCATGACCCCAAAGCGATATGGGTGGCTTTTCTTATTGGTTGCGTTGGCATGTTGCGCGGGACTTAGTTCGGCCGTTGCACAGGATTCACCGGACGCCAAGCAGTTGCTCGCAGATTCCATGACCTTTGTAAAAGGGCTTGATGCGCTTACCGTAAACGCCTCGTTCCACATGGTCTTTGTGAACGGCGAGAAAACGAACAACGTTACCATGGACATGGACATCTCCATGCGTGGCGACGACGATCTCTATCTCGTACTCACGCTGGATGACCAGGAGGCGCGTGTTATATCGAATGGGGACGCGCGATTCGTCTACTTCGTGCCCGAGAAAGAATACCGCCCGGCCTCGAAAGTGGCGACACGGGCACAGCTCATCTTTGGAACCGTGCCACGCGACATGCGCCCCGCCGTGGCATGGATGGCGCTCTACCTTCATGGCAAGAAAGACTTACTGACCATCCCAACCCATTTCCAATACGTGGCGCTGGAGAAGGTCGCCACGGATAAGGGGATGGTACCCTGTCATCATATTCGAACGCGATCCGACACCGATTGGGTGGATGCCTGGATTCAGGACGGAAAAACCCCTTACCTGCGCAAGCTGGTCATGGACATGAGCGAGAGTGTTCGTAAGGTGTCTGGCGTCGAGGCCGATGCAACGCTGGTGGTAACAGAGACCTTCCCGAAATGGGATAGCGCCCCCGCCCTGGACGACAGCCTCTTCGCGTTCACGCCCCCCGAAGGCGTGACCTTGCCGCCGCCACCCGGTTCGGAACCGCTGTTGGGAAAGATGGCCCCGGTATTCAAGCTCCCCCTGCTGGGCGGCGGCACGATGGACCTGGCGAAGCACCGGGGCAAGGCGGTGGTGGTGCTTGATTTCTGGACCACCTGGTGTCCCGGCTGCAGGGCGGGTATGCCCATTGCCGCCGACGTGACTTCAAAATACCCCGCGGGAAAGGTCGCTTTCTACGCCGTGAACCTTCGTGAACCGGAGGAGTTGATAAAGAAATTCGTGGCCGACACGAAGGTGACCGCCCGGATTGCCCTGGACAAAAAGGGCGAAGCGGCCATGGCCTACCGGGTGGGGGCCATCCCCCGCACGGTCGTCATCGACCGGAACGGGAAGGTTGTCGCGGGACATGAGGGTGCCGGGCCGGACTACCGCCGGCAGCTCAAGTCGGACATAGACGCGGCCCTCAAGGTGCCGTTGACCCCGTAGACCGGGAACATGAAACACCGGGTACTCAGTCCGCCTCGATGAAGAAGGGCTGGGTCCAGGCCATGCTCTCGCCGGCGCCCCAGCACTCGAAGCGCACGTATTGCGGTGGGTTTGCGTCGGGAAGGCGGTAGGTGGCGGCGGTGCCGTCCGTCGCGTGTTCCCGATGACCGAAGTCCGAGTGGATCACGATGCGCTGGGCGTTTTCCGTCTCGACCCGGATCGTGTCCCCCGACACGTCTATTTCCCGAATGATCACGCCCGTGCCGGCGTAAAAGGAGCCGCGTCGCAGGGCCTCGATGATGCTCTCGGGCGTGCGTTCCGCCGCGCGCACCATGTTCCATGCCAGGCCGTCATCCCCGACGGTATGACTGTCGTCGTGGGCGAATCCCCAGATACGCCGGCCGAGGCCCAACAGGCGATCCCACCGGTCCGTGGCCAGGGGACTGCCATTCAACCGGCGAATAACGCCGTTGTAAACCTCGATACCCGCGTACCCCTGCCATGCCTCAAGATTTTCCTGGGGGCAATGGTTGAAGTCGGCCTCCCAGTTCGGGTGGGCCACGACCGCGAAGCCGCCGTCCGCCCGGATGGCATCGATCACGGTCTGCCGGTCTTGGTCCGGTTGAATGGCCTGCGTGGCGCCCACATGAACGATGTGTGGGCCCCGGGCCGACACTTCGACCCCTGGAAGGAGCGTCAGCCCGTGGGCATTTACGTCCGCCGGGTCGGTGAAGGTGTCGTGATCGCTGAACATGAGAAAGTCATACCCCCGCGCGGCATAGGCGGCTGCGATATCGCCGGGGGCGCGCGAACCGTCGCTGTTAGTGCTGTGGGTGTGCAGGTTTCCCCGCAGCCAAGGCCCGCGGGTATGGGCGTAAGGATTTAGAATCCGCATGATGTGTTCCTTCGAGCATCGGACTTCCTGATCACGACGGGGATTTGGGCCGTTTTCAGCCCTTTAACAATGGACACTCTTGTCCAAGATAGCTTTCTGAAACTTTGAGCTTGACTACGCCCTCCGTCGGTGTTGAAAAATGGTCGCACTCTAACTAACGGCCACCAACACCAACAGGAGGGCAATCTCATGGTACGGACCGCCAGTCTCTTC
>JAJRTN010000092.1 GCA_024278275.1 Candidatus Hydrogenedentota bacterium | reverse complement strand
GCAACCCAATTATAGGACACTTTTTTTGGGCATTGCAGCAAAAGCCGCGCCCCATAACAATCTCGAACCAACATCTCGCCTAAACAGGCATCAACAAAACGATTATGGGGCAGGCTCTACCATAGATGATTTTAAGAGGCGGCAAGCCGCCGGTAAGGAAAGCGGCAGCAAGCTGCCGCACTCCAACATTACGGCAACTGGCACACCGCGCCAATGGCATCCAGCACGGCGCCATGAAGCGGGCCGTTGGTGGCGCAGATGCCGGTGTTCTTCAGGAGGTGGCGGCCCTGGCTGAAATCGAGGGGAGCGCCCTTGAGGTCGGTAATCTTGCCGCCCGCCTCTTCAAGCACGATGCTGCCCGCGGCCTGGTCCCAGATGCACTCTTTATAGCCGGGTTTCTTCGGCGTAAGCAGACGAAGGAGCACTTCCGCGCCGCCTGCGGCGAGGGTGGCGTACTTGGCCTGGCTGTCCATGCAAACCGGATCGGCTTCGACCGCCAGTTTCTCGGCGATATGGTCGATCTCGCCGATGTTGGTGTGGCCCGCTTCGACGGACCGCATGATGCGTGCCTGTTTGGGGTCCGTGCAGGGCGAGGCCTGGAGGCGGGTGAATTGGTCCTCCGGATCGACCAGCACGTTCAACCAACTGCCTTCGCCACGCTTGGCCACAATCATCGCGCCGATACCCATGTCGGGCTGACAGTTGTCGCCCAGGTTGGGGCAGCCCAGCACGCCAAGCTGGACCCGGCCATTCTCGATAAGGGCCAGGGCGATGGCATACTGTCCGCCACGCAGGTAGCCCTTGGTGCCATCGACGGGGTCCAGCGTCCAGAATCGATCCGTCGGTTCGCTGAGACCATGATCGATCCAATCGCACACCTGTTCAGGCGTGGCTTCGCCGACGCTCTTCTTCACAAACTCGGTCACCGTATCGAGCACCGGCTTGCCCTCGTCGGTCTGTAGATCTTTCGACGATTCCTCGCCCACCAGCACCGCGTCGGGCAGGGCCGCCGCCATGGCGCGGCCCACGATGGCCTGCACCGCGAAGTCCGCCACGGTGACCGGGGAGAAATCACTTTTTGTCAGGCCCTGCATGGCCATACCGGCCTGCACCCGTTGGGCGATCCGGCAGGCCTGGCGCACCACGCCCGTGGCAAACTCAATTTCCGGTTGGTTCCAATCAATCATGCTGTATATCCTTTGTGCTGTAAGAATGAGCCATTACTACTGTCCGGCGTGTCCGGGACAGCGGGGAAAATCTCCCGGTAAAGCCTATCAAACCGGAAGGCGAGACTTCACGGCGCTTCGGGTTGCGTATCCTGCGAAGAAGTGAATTGCAACGCGGCGGGAACCTGCGAAGTGCCGGGATCGAACGCGGTCCGACGGATGGATGCAAGGAAAAACTCCATGACGCAAATGCCTTCGGCGGTGCCGGGTGGGACGATAATGGGGTAGAATGGCGCGCAAGGGAAACATGGGTTCCGTAAATGCCCCGGAGAGTACTTTGACCGTAACATACGCGAATCGGCCGCGGATTGCCATGCTGGGCGCCTTTCCACCCCAGGCGCAGGGCATACAGGAGTACTGCCGCGAGGTGGCGGAAACCCTTGCCACGGTCGTGGACGTGCATGCCGTGGGCTTTCGCCGCATGTATCCGTCTTTTCTCTTTCCCGGAATCAGGGACGCCATGGATCCGGCCAAGCCGCCCCTGCGTGGCGCGGGCCTCGAGACGGAACACCGGCTCACGTGGTATAACCCCGGTGGCTGGGTATTCCGCGCGGCACGCGTGCCCTGCGACCTTTTTCACCTCCAATGGTGGTCGTTGCCGTTGTTGCCCGTATCGGCCGTGTTCTCCGAAACCATGCGCCTTCGGCGCAAGCCCGTCGTTGTCACCGTCCACAATGTCCTCCCCCACGAAGGAGGCCGGGGTCTTTCGTGGGCCGGCCGCGTTCTCTGCCGCCATGCCGGCCGGGTGGTTGTTCACGGCGAAGCCAACCGCCGCCAATTGATGGAGCACTACGCGCTGCCCGAAGACCGCGTGGCCCATATTCCCATGGGTTTCGCGGGGAACACCATGCCTGCGCCGCCGCGAGACGAGGCGTGTACCGCGCTGGCTTTGCCCGCGGAGCGGTGTTATCTCTTGAGCTTCGGCACGATCCGGCCCTATAAAGGGGTGATGGATCTTATCGAGGCATTCGCCTCCATCGAGCGGGACTGGCCCGGCGTGGACCTCGTCATTGCCGGGAAACCGTGGGAGGACTGGGCGCCCTATGCCGAACGCATCAAGACCCTGGGCCTGACCAGGCGTGTTCATTGCTTCCTCGGCTACCAGCCCGAAGACCGTGTTCCGCTTTTCTACGGCGCGGCGAGCCTCCTCGTCCTGCCCTACACCCATTTCGACGCCCAGAGCGCCGTGGGCGCGCAAGCCCTGGCCTATGACCTTCCCATGGTCGTGTCGAGTGCCGGTGGATTGCCGGAGTGGGTGGATCACGCGCCTGAATGGATTGTGCCCCCCAACAACGTCCCCGCCCTGGCCAAGGCACTTGGCGCGTTTCTTCACGCCCGGGAAGAACGCCGCAAGGCATTCCGCGCCATTGCCCGCCGGGTTCGGAAACGGCTGAGCCGGCCCGCCATCGCCCAAGCCTACCTGGCTCTTTACCGGTCCCTGATCCACGAGAGAGGATAGCCTCGCTCGCGGAAAGGGGAAAACGAAAAAAGGCGGGGGGAACCGGGGCAACCTGCTATAGAAAGACGGTTCGGGCGGGGTCCATGAGGGTGGTGATGTCGATGTCGAGTCGGCGGAGAAGCTGGTCGAGGCGAACTATGGGGAGCCCCAGGACGTTGTGGTAACAGCCGCCGTAGCGGGCGACGAGGAGGCTGCCGGGACCATCGACGGTATAGGCCCCGGCGCGATCAACGGGATTTACCATGTCGATAAACCGCCGTATTTGAATATCGTCGAGGTTGCGAAAGGTGACGTTCGTGGTTTCGCTGCCTTCGACGGAACGGCCCGTGGCGATGTCCACGAGGGCGAGGCCTGTCACGACCTGGTGGGTGTTGCCGGAAAGTTGGCGCAACATGCGGAAGGCTTCCGCCCTGTCCGCGGGCTTGGGCAGGACATGCTCCTCCAGGAAGACGAGGGTGTCGGCGGCAATAACCACCGCGGGCCGACCGGTGAGGCGGGCCGCCACGTCGTCACGCTTGGCGCGGGCGTTGGCCTCCACGATGGCGGCGGGCACGGTGCCCTCGTGGAATTCCGCCGCGTTGCTGGTCATCACTTCGAAATCGACCCCTAGGGCGTTCAGCAGCGCATGTCGCCGGGGGGAACCGGAGGCCAGAATGATGCGGGGGGGCATGACGGCTTACCCCGCCGCCGATGAGCGGGATTCAAGCAGGCGCAGGGGAAGGGTGGGATCGGGATTCACCGGTTGCTCGGGAACACGCTTCCCGTCTTCTCCCACTTCTTCGACCACCTCGCCCCGCCTGACGATGATGGTGCCCGGGGGCAATATGATCTCGGTATCGGGGCCTTTCAGCTTGGCGTTCAGCTCATACGTATTGAGGATGTAGGTCGTGGATGCGTCTTCGTCATTCTGGACACGAATCTGGTGCGGCAGAAGATCCTTGTCACGGAAGGCGATAATGACCTCGATAAAAGGCGCGGCCTCCTGCTCTTCGGGTTTGGGCCGGATGGATAGACGGCGCCGACCAATGGGGTCGCCGGGTTCGTCGAAGACACGCAACACATAGCGTTCGCGCAGCTTCCCCATGTTTCCGTCAAATCCGAAGAAGAACAGGTCTTCAAGCGGCGTTCCCGCGATGTCATCGACGAGCACCTGCTTGAGGTCTTTTTCGTATTCATAGCTGGTTCCGCCGTCCACCAGGGTGACCAGGTCATTGGTGCGATACACCAGGCGGCGGGGTTGGGCAAAGACCAGCGTGCCCGAGGCCCGGAAGGAATCACCGGGAGACTCGACCACTTGGATGAAGCGGGCACGGAAGGTCTTGATGGACTCCCGGCTCTGGCTCAGTTCTTTCAGAAAGGTGTTCAAATCGGGCGTCTGCGCGCCGAGCGTGGACACAAGAATAAGCGCTGCCGTGATCATGATGTCTACCTGTTGTCGTTGTGGGCCGGGTCTTCCGGCTCCTCACCGTCCTCATTCCCATCCGGCCCGTCCGGTTCCGCTTCGTCCTCCGTGCTTTGAACAAGCGCTTCGTCTGGCTGGAAAGCGTTTTCTTCCGCCTTGGGAATCTCCTCGACCAGCCCCCGGTGGGTGTCGAGCAGGGAAAGCAGATCGGCGCGTGCCCGGTCCCGGGCGCGTTGGAGTTCCTCGATCTCCGCCGTGATCCGGCCGGGAAGTTTGGCGGCTTCAAGGCTGGCCTGGGCACGGGCGAGGCGCGCCTCTTCCAGGATGGCGTCCGCCTGCCGCCGCGCCGCGTCAATCACGTCTTCACCATATTTCTGGGAACTGACCAGGGCGTTGCGCAGGGTGCTTTCCATTTCGTGGAAAGATTCGATTCGTTCCTTTTGTTCCTCTATCTGCTCCTTGAGGTCGCGGACCTGGTTGAGGAGCATTTCAAAGACGTCGGCCGTGCGCTCCAGGAGGGTGTCCACCTGGCCACGGTCGTAGCCGCCCATGAAAACCGTTCGAAAATCGGCGCTGTAGAGATCGCTGGGCGTTACGGCGATTGATTCGCCCAGCACTTCGGACACGACACGATCTTTTCTCATTTTCATCCTCCACGTACGAAACGGCATCCTCACGGTCAGGATGCCGGCGCTGCGTCAGCCGCCCAGTTCCCGGGATCGTTCGGCGGCGGCCGACACCGCGGCACGAACCATCGCTTCCAATCCATCCTGGTCGAAGCTGCGCAACGCGGCCTCGGTGGTACCGCCCTTCGAGGTGACCCGTTCGCGCAGCACCGCAGCGGATTCCCCACTGCTTTGCAGGAGTTTTCCCGCGCCCAACAGGGTCTGGGCCGCGAGCCGGTTCGCCGTGGAGGCGTCGAGCCCTTCGGCGACCGCCGCCTTCACCAGGCATTCGACCATGCGAAAAAAATAGGCGGGCCCACTTCCGCTGAGGGCGGTGACGGCGTCAATATCTTTTTCCTTCACCATGACGGCGACGCCGACGGATTCGAACATGGCACGTGCCACGGCGGCATCCGTTTCGTCGCAGTTGGGCCCGAGGGCAATGCCCGCGGCCCCCGCCCCGACCAAAGCGGGGGTGTTCGGCATGACGCGTATCAGGTGCACGTCCTTTCCAAGCCGTTCCCGGAGAAAAGCGATGGAGATGCCGGCGGCGATGGAGATGACACGCCGCGGCAGCGCGGGAAGACCGTTGAAAGGCTGAAGCGCTTCATCCATGATTTGGGGCTTCACGGCGAGGACGAGCGTGTCGCACCGGGCGGCGAGATCGGCCGCCCTTTCGGCGATACCCACGCCGATGACTTCGGCCGCCCGTTGCCGGGCCTCGCTGGGATCGTGGATAAGGGCATGTTTGCCCGTGAGGTGGCCCGCTTCGACAAGCCCTTCGAGAATGGCGGCGCCCATGTTCCCGTAGCCCAGAAAACCGATAATGCCTTCAAGTTGCACCCTTAGTCTCCCAAGTCACGCCGGATGCCCAATGCGTCCAGCGCCCGTTGTTCATCTTCTTTCCGCGGTCCCAGGTCCATCACGAAAGCCTCTTCATCGCATTCGGAAAAGAGGGGGCAGCGCATGCAGTCCTTAAAGACCTTGTATGGCAGCTCCTGTTTTTGTACGACATGAAAATTCATGCGTTCAAAAAAAACGGGCACACGGGTCAGCGCATACACACGGGCGATATCAAGCGCGCGCGCTTCATCAACCACGGCCCGGACAAGCCGTTCGCCGACACGGCGCCCCCGAAGATCGGCTCGAACCACCAGGGAACGCACCTCCGCCAGGTCAACCATGTCGATATGAAGCGCCGCACAACCACCCACGTCGCCCCGGGGATCAATGTAAACATAAAAATCCCGAACGTTCGTATAGAGTTCCGCCAGTTCGCGCGGCAGAATATGGCCGTCCGCCGCCGCCTGGTCAAGCAACGCCTTGATGCCCGCGATTTCGGTTAATTTCGGTTTACGTACAACACCCATCCGGCCGGAAAAGACTCCATACCACGCCATGGTGCGCGGATGGCGCTCAGTGTAGCACACGATGCGGGCGTGTGGCACTGGCGGGCAAAGCGGGAAAAACAGCCAACATGTGAACGCTTGTGCTCAATGGTTCACCCGTGGAAAGCAATTGTGCTTTTCTATTGTCCCCCTTTTCCCACGGTGGGCATACGTCCGCCAGGGTTCGACATGCCCATGGGGATGGCGTGGTGCTTTCGGGTTGACCGATTCACGTCATGGGGCGAGGCGAGGAAAGCAGGCTTGAAGCGAATGGGCCCTTTTCTTGTATACCGGAACCGGCCCTGTGCTAGGCTTCCCCGGTTCGCGTTCGTTCCGTGGGGCGCGTTGGCGGTTGCCTACTACCTCAAGAAAGGATGAAAGAATCATGCAGGTTCGACAACAATTTGAGCTTGACGGCAAGGTGGCCGTGGTTACCGGCGGCGGCGGGGTCCTTGGCGGGGCCATCGCGGAAGGACTGGCGGCCATGGGCGCCGCCGTGGCCATCGCCGACCTGCTTCCGGAAAACGCCAGGGCCGTGGCCGAGCGCATTGGCGCGTCCGGGGGCACAGGCAAGGGCTACGCCATGAACGCCTTCGAGAAGGCAAGCGTGGATGCCTGTTGCGGCGCGGTCATGGCCGATTTTGGCCACGTGGACATCCTGGTCAATGCCGTGGGCGGGAACATGAAGGGGGCGGCGACTTCCCCCGAACAGTCCTTCTTCGATTTGCCGGGCGACGCCCTTCGGAAGGTGGTGGATCTGAATCTCGTGGGGGGGGTGATCGTGCCTTCCCAGGTCTTTGTGAAGCGTATGCTGGACAACCCCGAGGGGGGCTCGATTATCAATGTATCCTCCATGAACGCTTTTCGGCCCCTGACGCGCATTCCCGGCTACAGCGCCGCGAAGGCCGCCGTGAGTAATTTCACCCAGTGGTTGGCGGTGCATTTGGCCCAGGAATACAAATCCTCGCTCCGGGTGAACGCCATCGCACCGGGTTTTTTTCTGACGGAGCAGAATCGCTTTCTCCTGACCGACCCGGAAACGGGCGAGCCCACCCTGCGGGGGAAGACCATTATCGGTCACACCCCCATGGGGCGCTATGGCGCGCCGGAAGACCTGGTGGGCGCGGTGGTGTGGCTGGCCGGCGATGCTTCACGCTTTGTCACCGGCATCGTGCTGCCCATCGACGGTGGTTTCTCCGCCTTTTCCGGGGTGTGAGGCACGGCGGGCAAATTGCCCGTGGCAGCCCACGTATCCAACACGAAATCTCCGGGCTCGTTCCCACGGTCCTCCGTGGGAACGCAATGGGCGGACGAACTCTCGGGAATGGGGCACAGCCGTGTCCGGCCCTGGGGGCGACAGGCCCCAATGGGATGTCGCCATCGGGTTAAAGGGCACGCTTTCGCTTGTGGATGGAAAGTATTGACGATGGAACCCTTGCGGGTTCCACAGCCACCGGTTCGGGCCGAGTACGGCCCACGGAGGGCGGCTGTGCCACATAAGAAATGATCCATCGAAACGCACCTCGAAGGGGCCCGTGATCGTTGCCTTTTGCGGTAACCGTTCACGGCCCGCCTACCCGGCCCGGCCGGAACCCAAAGGCCGTCATGGCGAGGGAGCGTCACTGTGCGCCGTGCCGTTTCTCCGGCCTACCGGTTCCGGCAAACGCGGAACCCGACAAAATCGAAGCGGTCGTCGGGCGGCGCCGACCAGGAGCGGCACGATGAACGGCAATCGGAGGCCACTACACACCAACTTCCGCCTCGGGTCACCTTGTTGGTCTCGTTTTCCGTGTCCAGGTAGTTGGGGGTATGGGTATCGGCGCACCATTCGCAGACATTGCCGTGCATGTCTTGCAAACCCCAGGCATTGGGCCGTTTTACGCCTACCACGTGGGTCCGGCCGCCGGCATTACCGGGATGCCAGGCATAGTCGTCAAGCTGGGATTCATCATCGCCGAAACACCACGGTCCCGTGCCGCCGGCACGGCACCCGTATTCCCACTCCGCCTCCGTGCAAAGACGGAAGCCGCCGCCGTGAACGTGGTTCAGTTTTTCCAGGAAAACCTGGCAATCGTCCCAGGACACGTTCTCGACGGGGAGCTGTTTGTCGTGACGAAACCCCGAGGGATTGGTGCCCATGATCGCCTCCCACACCGCCTGGGTGACAGGTGTGCGGCCCATCCAAAAACCTTCCCCTATGGTTACCTCGTGGGGCGGGGCTTCATCCGGTTCACCATGGTCGCAGCCCATGATGAACGTGCCCGGGGGGATCCACACCATGTCCATACCCGCGATCATGATGGGGGGGCGCCCCGTGCGGTCGGCTTCACGCTGCTTGCGCTCGATGCCCGCGCGAAGCACCTCCTGGAAGCGCCTTCGCGCCGTGTCATACCGTTCCCGCGCCTCTTTCACGTCATCATGCCGGGCCTCCGCCGCGGCCAGGGCGTCCTCGGCGGCCCTCATTTCATCCGGGGCAAATCCGTCCAGGCCGAGATGGATCGCCTTTTCCCGCATGGCGCGAACGGCGCGCCGGGGTTCAACGAGCAGTGCTTCCCCATGTTTTTCAGCCCGTTCGGCGCTTCGATGGTAGAGGGTCGCGGCGTGACGGTAGCGGGCCGTGGCTTCCTCGATGGACCGGGTTTTCCGGGCCGCGGCGTCTTCCGCGGCGGCTTCCGCGAAGGCCCTCTTCACCAGTTCCGGTGCGCCACGGCGTTCGGCCTCCCTGCGCGCCTTTTCCATGGCCCGTTGCGTGGCTTTCAGCGTCAGGATCTTTTCCATGCTCGCATGCGACCGGGCTTGGGCCTCCGCGAACTGACGTTCGGCGCGCCCGTAGCTTTCCACCGCCGCCGCATATTGTTTGAGGTGCTCATGCGCTTCCCCGTCGCGAAAGAATCCCGTGCCCTGCTCCATGGAAACCCGGGCCAGCTTCTCGGCGCCCGCCTGCCGCGCATCCTCCGCTGCTTTGTAGGCGCGGGTACGCGCGGCGTCGGCCTCCTCGGGGCTTCCTGCCTCACCGGGCTTCGGTGCGGCGGTGTGGATTCCCGGCTCCCGCAGGGCGTGAACGGCCCGGGCGAACTCCGCGGCCGACGGGAAGCGGTCCTCCGGGTTATGGGCCAGTGCGCGGTTGACGATATGATCCAGTGCCGGAGGGAGCTGCTTCGTCCGGGATGCCAGGGGCACCCGGTCGTCGTTTCGGATTCGCTCCATGATGGACTCCGCCGTGGCGCCCTCGAAAGGCAGGCGGCCGCAAAGCAGCTCGTATAGGGTTACCCCTAGGGAGAATATATCCGACCGGGCATCGCCCGCGGCGCCCTCAACAATTTCCGGGGCCATGTAGGGAGGCGACCCGCCCGGCCCCGCGTTGTCTCCCGCGGCCGCGCTGTCGAAAATACGCGCCACGCCGAAATCCGCCAGTTTGGCCGCGCCCCCTTCGATTTCGAGCAACACGTTGGCGGGCTTCACGTCCCGGTGGATGATGTTCTGCCTGTGGGCATAGGCCAGGCCCTCGGCGCAATCTTCCGTGATGCGCAGGGCCTGATCCCAAGGCAATCCCCTGGGATGAACCCGCAGGAGCATGCCCGCGTTCGAGCCGACAAATTCCAGGACAAAGTAGTTGCGTCCCTCGTGTTCGTTCCACTCGAAAATCTGTACGATATTGGCGTGCTTGCCGAGGGCGGCAATGGCCTTCGCCTCGCGCAAAAAAGTGGCTTCGTGGCGGGCATCGAGAAACTCATGTAAGAATTTGATCGCCACGAAGCGATCCAGTTTCACGTCGTGGGCCTTGTAGACACTGCCATAGGAGCCCGCGCCGAGCAGAAAATGGATCTCGTAGTTGCCAAGGCGGACGCCCAACAGGGGATCGATACCGGCATCACCACGGCCCGGCGACGCCGGCGAGACATCTTTCAGCAGGCTCTTGTGTCTATTGCCGGGCGTGGCCGCTCCGGATGAAGCTGAAGGTTCCATGCTGTATCACCACTCCCTGGATGCCCCCGCCCCCAAATGCGCTCATCACCGAAGAGCATAACGCAGAACCGGGGGATAAGGCCAATTGGGCAAACGAGGCGGGGAGGAAAAGGGGCATAGATTCTTTTAGTATGACGATGGATGGGATTCGTGCTATTTTAGACAACAGAGGATGCTTGCCTTGGGGCTACGTAAGCCGATTCAGTGGGCCGCTTTTTGGAAAAACAACCGGTGGTTGTTGCTGTTTACTCTTGTATACCGCATCAGGAAAGGACTGAATATGCCTAAACCATATACGATTCGCTTGTTCGTGCCCGAGGGAAACCCCGACACCTTCAAAATCATCACCAAGATGAACTGGACCGGGGTTGGCTTGGAGATTTCGCGCGGAGCATGGGATATGCACAAGGGCAGGAAGGCATTTGAGCAAGCGGGGATCTACATCCTCACGGGCTATGAGGAAGAGGATGACCTGCCCGCCATCTACATCGGTCAGGGGGACGGTGTCCGGAATCGCATTGAAGAGCACAAGAAGAACAAGGCGTTCTGGGACAAGGTGCTGGTCTTTGTATCGAGCAATGGGGGGTTGAACCGCGCGCACATCACTTGGTTGGAATGGGCGCTGATTCAGCGGGCGAAGAACGTGGGCCGATGCAAGTTGGACAACGCCGCCACGCCCAATGAGCCTGTTTTAACCGAGTCTGAGAAGGCGGACACGCAGGGATTCCTCAACGAGATACTCAGCATCCTGCCCTTGGTGGAAGTAAAAATCTTCGAGGCACCGAAGGTGATCAAGGTAGCACATTCCCCTACGCCCACGAAGAAAAGTGTGCAGGACACTATCATCGTACCCGCCCAAATAGAAGGGTTTAAGGAGACCTTTCTCGGTGAGAACTGTTGGTACGCCATAAGAATAGCCGCGGGGAAGTTGAACGACATCAAATACATTGCAGGTTACCAGACGGCACCCGTGTCCGCCATTACGCACATAGCGGAGGTGGATTCAATCGAATCCTATGGTGATGGGGGAAAGTTCAAATTGATTTTCAAAGCCCCAGCGAAAGAAATCGGACCCATACCATATGGCAGCGTGTCCATGGGGATGATGCAAAGTCCAAAATATACCAACTATGAGACGCTGATTTCCGCGAAAACACTGGCAGATATTTTCCTACCCGTGGACCAAGAATAGCAAGGGGCAGAACCTTCTATCTTCTCCCATTCCCACGCTCTGCGTGGGAACGAGAGATGCCGGGAAACACGCACTGAAGCCTTTTCCCTTTGCTTTTCGCGATCCATCATTTGAATTGGCGGTGTCCGCGTGGGCGGTGCTATACTTGCCGCCATACTATCCGTTTCATTGCGGGCGTGGTGCATGCGGCGAACGCTTCGCCTCCGTAAGTGGGCCAATACGCAAGGAGAAGAACCGTGGAAGAACGTGTCTTTAACTTTTCGGCGGGACCCGCGACCCTGCCGCTCCCCGTGCTGGAGAAGGTGCAGTCGGAGCTTTTGTCCTATCCGGGGGCGGGCGCCTCGGTAATGGAGATCAGCCATCGTTCAAAGGTGTTCGCCGAGATCCATGCCAACGCCAAGGCCAATATCGCCAAGCTGCTCAACCTGTCGGAAAAGCACCATGTACTCTTTCTGCAAGGCGGGGCCAGCCTTCAGTTCTCCATGCTGGCCATGAACTTTCTCCAGGGCGGCACGGCGGACTACGTACACAGCGGCTCGTGGGCGACGAAGGCCATGGCCGAAGCGAAGAAAATCGGGACCGTGAACACGGCGTGGAGCGGTAAGGCGGACAACTTCGTGCGCATGCCGAAGCCGGACGAGCTCCAACTCACGGACGGCGCGGCCTATGTCCATTTCACCTCCAACGAGACCATCCAGGGTATTACCATGTTCGAGGAACCGGAAACGGGCGACACGCCGCTGGTCTGCGACGCCTCGTCGGATTTCCTGTCGCGTCCCCTCGACATATCCAAGTACGCCCTGCTTTACGCGGGCGCGCAGAAGAACGTGGGGCCCGCGGGCACGGCGGTGGTGATCCTTCGCGACGACATGCTGGCGAAGGTTCCGGAAGGGCTTCCGTCGCTGCTGGATTACAAGATAATGGCGGACAAGGATTCACTCTACAATACGCCTTCATGCTTCATCATTTACATCATCGGCGAGGTCACCCGGTGGATATTGGACGAATTTGGCGGCCTCGAAGAGATGGCCGCCCATAATGAAGCCAAGGCGGCCCTGGTTTATGATCTCATCGACGAAAGCGGCGGGTACTACCGGGGGCATGCCGCGAAAGACAGCCGGTCGAAGATGAATATAGCCTTTCGGCTGCCCTCGGAAGAGTTGGAAGCCAAGTTCGTGGCCAACGCGAAAGCCGCCGGTCTCGACGGCCTCAAGGGGCATCGGTCCGTGGGCGGCTGCCGGGCATCGATTTACAACGCCATGCCCAAGGCCGGCTGCGAAGCATTACGTGACTTCATGGCCGCCTTCCAGAAAGATAACGGCTGACCCGCGAAAGACATTTTTCCTGGTGATGGTCAGCCCGGGCGTGAGGGGCGGTGAGTCCTTCACGCCCGCGGTTCTTTCCCCCGTCCCTTATCGGCGTTACGCCCGTTTTCGAGTCATAGCCCCATGTGCCCTTTGCGGAGAGACGATTTTCAACGAGACCGCCACATGTTCCTGTAGATTGCGGCTATCGCAGCCACAACCTACAGAATAGTACGTGGAAGCCCAACCTCTCTCTTGATCGACCACGCCCCCCTATGATACCATTTCGCTCCCATTGGGCGATTAGCTCAGCTGGTTAGAGCGCCGTCTTCACACGGCGGAGGCCGCAGGTTCGAGTCCCGCATCGCCCACCATTTTCATTTTTTCGTCGATCGCGAAAAACGCCCGCAAAGCCTTGTTGGAGCAGGGGTTGTGGGCGTTTTCGTTGCCCGCGGATATATATCCTGGCCATCTGGGGCAAAGCGTATTATTTCCGTTTCCCCATGGCATGCATGAATCGGTTTTGGGCAGGCGCCCGCTTGTCCGCCGCCCGAAGCGGGCCGCGCTTCGCCACGGAGCGTCCTGTTGACGGAAACACACGCCGCCCACGGTCATGCAGGCGCACACCCCCACCCGCCGTCATTTCCACGAGGGCGGACATCCACCTCATCTACGCCTGCTCACGACGAAGTTGGCGAAATGTCCGGGCTAGAGATAGCCCATGCCGCGCAGATTTTCGAAGAGCTCGCCCCGGTCTTCGGGAGCCGGATCGACGGCGAAGGTGGAGTCGAAGGAATCCAGCCATTTCATCAGCAGGGTTTCAAGTTGTTTCGCTTCACGGGGCTTTGCCCGGGCCAAGTTGCGTTCCTCCCGGGGATCTGACTCCATGTCGTAAAGGGCGAGAGCGCCCGAACCGGCCTGGCGGATGAGTTTGTACCGGCCCCGCCGAACCATCTGGTAGGGATTGGGCCGGGCTTTGTCGCTCGTCCCCTGGGCGAACACGGGACGGTCCGGCCCGTTGCCGCCCGTTCGCAGGTCGGGGACCAGGCTCACGCCGCGCCAGCCTGGCGACGGGGGTATTCCAACCAAATCGGCCAGGGTCGGCATAAGGTCGATGGCGGAAACAGGTGGGGTGATCCTCGCCGGTTCAATGCCGAGTCCCGAGAGGATGAGGGGGACGCGAAGTAACTCGTCGTGCAGGGACTGACCATGGCCCCAACGCCCGTGGTCCCACAGTTCCTCGCCATGGTCGGCGGTGAAGCACACCACCGTGTTTCCGGCGAGGCCCAGCCTCCGAAGCCGGTCCGTCAAGTGGCCGACGGCTTCGTCGATGTAGCGGACCTCGCCCTCGTAGAGGTATTGCACAAAGGCCCGGTCTTCGGGGGGGATGGCCCAGTCGGGGTCGCCGAGCACGGGGATTCCCCAGGCTTCACCGCCTTTATAGGGGTAAAAGAAGGGCCAACGGCCTCGGGCCTGCTTGAATCGCGGGGGTGGGGCGTAGGGCGCATGGGGGTCGATGTAGTGAACCCACAGGAAGAAAGGTTTGTCGCGGTTGCGCGCCAGAAAAGCCTCCACGTAGCGCGTCATGTCGAGGGTGGTGTCGTGAGGCCGAACCGGGTCGAAAGCGGGGAAAAGCCCCGCGAAGGCGTCTTGCAGAAAAGGCAGGAAGGCAAAGGGACCCTGACGCAGCAGCAGGATGGGGTGGGACGTGGCGTGGTCGTCGAAGCCGTCCAGCATGCCCGGCACGGAGGGCAGAAAAGCATTCGAGGTGAAAGCGGCGGTGGTGTAGCCCTCGGCCTTGAGCCGTTCCGCCAGGTTTTCCCCCGGATGTTTCGCGCCGTACTGGTAAAGTTGGGCCTGCCACGTGCCGGCGTCCGCGCCGGGGGTGAGGCCCGGCGGGTATTGGGACGAGAACAGGGCGGTCATGGACGGCAAGGTCCAGGGAGCCATCGAATAGGATTGCTCGAACAGCGCGCCGCGCTTCGCCAGCGCCTCCAGGTGGGGCGTGGTTACCTGTCCCCCATAGGCCGACAGGTAGTCCGCGCGGAGGCTGTCGGACACGATGAGAACGAGGTTGGGTTGTCCTTCCTGCGGCGCGGGGGCCGGGGCGTGGATTATGGCCCACGCGGCCAGCAAGGGAAGGAAAACGCCCGCCGCGGCATGAACAAAGCGCGAGAAGCTTCGGCGACGCAACGTCCAGAACACCAGTCCGGTCAAGAGGACCACGGCGGCCCAAACCGGGGGCAGGAGGGTGATCCGCATGGCTCGTTCCGGGGCGTACAGGTAGTAATACCCGCAGGCGTGGAGGGCGGTGTGGCCGGCCAGGAGGGCGACAAGAAGCAACCCCAGGGCCTCCATGGGCGACCGGCCCGACAGCCGTGGGATAAGTCGCGGCCACAGGGCCAGCCCCAAGACGCCCGCCAGTACCAGCACATCATCCGGGGTCGGCGTTTCTTCGCGGAAGGCACTGAGAAAAAGCCAGGCAGTCCCGCCCGCGAGCATACTGCTCAACGATACGCGGTCATGGCGGTGTTGAAGAAAAAACTTCACGTGGCCCAGCAACCACGCGGCGCTTCCCGTGAGGGCCATGGAGACCCCCGTGTAAATTACCAGTCCCATGACCAACCCGGCCCACGCACCAGGGTCGATGCCGCCCCACTGGGAAGAGCGCATGGCCTTCAGCGTTTCCAGGAAGAGAAAACACAGCCCGAGGGCGAAGGATTGAGCGGCCACGAGATAGGGTGTTCGTGAGAATCGCTGGAACAACGGCGCGGACTCCCGGTTATTCGAGATCGGTTTTGGGCACGGCCAGGGCCACCGATTCGCCGGTCTGCAGGACCATGCGCCGCGTGCCGTCATTCACGGTGAGCGTATTCCGGCCGGGGTTGAACTCCTCGGCCACCCACGGTCCATAGAGCGGGTCTCCCAGGGAGATACGCCGTTGAAGGACCTGGCCGCCGGGTAATTCCACGTTGACGGTAAACAGCGGATTGCGCCCGTTGCCGTCCACCACGCCGCGTAACCGGGCCCCCACCTGGTGGAGGCGAATCGTGGGGGCCTGTTCAAGCGGTTTCCCGGGAAAGTCCTCCAATCGAGGCGCCCTGGACGGCACGGAAGCGGACGCGCCGGGCGCCGGCGGCCCTATGGGTTCCAGGTAGAAATCCTGTATTTGCTGTTGGTAGCCCGGGATATTCGAGTCCAGTCGTGCCCGGTAGGTTCCGGGGGGAAGCTCGAATTGGTATTCCTGGATATCGCCCTTTCCAAGCATTTCCGCGGGAATGGTGGAGCGCAACACCGGGAGCCACGACGGAGAAGCGGCGCGCTTCAATGCCTCGGGCCGCCCCACCTCCTGCCACGTTCCATCCGCCATCTTCCGGCTGACTGAAAAGCGCACGGGAACCGGACCGGCCATGGCCCCGGTACTGACCCAAATGGGGCGCCCGCCGCGGTTGGTAACGCGGAATATCACGTCACGCGTGCCGCTTGTGCTGGAAATAAGGTGTTCCTCGCGCTGCAACAGGCTGGGCTTGGGGCCGGTCAACCCCGCGAAATCGGTGAAAACACCGGCCACGCCCCCCGCCACGACAACCACGGACACCACGGGAACCCACCGCATGCGCGGTACCACCGCCAGGGAGAGTATGGCCGCCAGGGCCATAACCACATCGGCGAGGGCGAAGAGGATGACCCCGGGCGCCAGCATCCACCGGGGATTGGCGCGCATGGCCTCGCCGACGGTGTCGAGGCCATACCAGGTGGAATTGATGTAATGGGCGCCCCCGAGGGTTCCACCGACGAAAACCAGGTTGATCAAAACACCGCGCAACCCGCGCGTCGGGATGGCGGCAGCCAAGGCCAGGGCGGTGGCGGTGAGGAAAAGCCCCAGTACCAGTCCCTGCATAACGACCATGTTCCCCGCCACCTGCGCGTCGGAGATGGGAACCACGATGTTCACCACCATGAGTACGCTCGCCACCCACGCGACCAGGGAATCGGCTCCCGGGCCGGCGGGTGTTTTGGGCTTGGCCATGCGGCGCAGGAAGGTGCCGCGAGAACTGGGTACGTCCTCGGCGCTTTTCGCCGCCATGGCGCGCAAGGCCAGTTCCTTGGCGCGCAGGTTGTCCGACTCAATCCGCACAAAGTCGAGGTCGGCCTGGCGATGGGTCTCGGGGTCGATTTCGCCGGCCTCGCGTTGCTTGCGGGAAGCGTCACGGCGCGCCTTGGCCGACAGGATGTCGAGTTCACAATCCTGGACCACCTGGGCCAGGCGCTCCCGGCAGAACGCCGCCGCGCCCTGTGCCCGGCGCCACTCGGCGCCGGTCCCCGCATTGGCTTCCGCCAGGTCCGCGGAAGACATGGCGCCCTCCCTGGCCATGCGCGCCCATTCCTCAATCTTGCGGTCCGTGTGTTCGAGACGGCGAAGGGCTTCCCGCAACTCCGTGGAGTAATAATCGACCAGCGCTTTTTCCGCGCGTATCTCGGGAGGATAGTCAATCTTCAGCGTATCGCAGGGGATGTCTTCGAACTTGACGTCCACGTACCCGCCCGCCGCATAGGGGTCGTCCACCATGAGCCAGCCGCGCAGGTTCTGCCGCCGCCGTTCCAGGGCCTCGCGCTCACGCCGCAGTTCAAGCATGCGGTTGAGAAAGGCGGCGCAACCCAAATCGCCGATACGGAAGCTCATGCTGGTATCGGCAATCTGTTCCTTTACCCTGGTGAGACTGCCCCCCGTCTCGATGAGGTCCTTGCGCAGTTGATCCTCCAGGTCGCGGCGCAGCTTGCGCACAAGGGTACGGTAGCCCAGCAGCGTGGCGTGATCATCCCCCGTGTCATGAGGATCCTCAATCGCCTTTCGCAGCTTGTGATCAAGGCTGCAAAGCACCCGCAATCGCTCAAGAACATCCACCGGCGTGGCATCAACGGGGTTCGCCCCATCACCGCCCAGTTCCACCACCGCTTCTTCACCCCCGTCGGCCTCCTGGTCCGCGGGGGGCAGGGTGCGCCGAAGAAACTCGGGATGCTCGCGAAGATGAACCTCCACCGTGTCCCCGGGCAGGTCGTCCGGCCGTGGAATGCGGATCTTCTGGCGGCAGGCCACGCACTTGCCGGGTCGACCGAACATGGCCGCCGACACCTTCATCTTCTGGCCGCATATGCAATAGATGCGCAGTTCCGCGCCTGGTGTCTCGGGCATCGGTATCTCCCACGGGAACGGTCCGGTTCCCGTTACCACGGATTCTCCACGGCGTTCCTTTACCTAAACCTTATCCGGGGTGGCGTGGAAAAGCAAATCGCGCCATGATGCGGTGGCTACAGTTTCCCATACGCGACCGTGCGATTGCGGCGTCGGGCGAGTTCGCTGGCATAATGATGGCCAAGACGGGCGGCGTGACGGCGCGCCCACTCCGTCAGTTTCGTGTTTCCGGCGGGGGGGGAGTCCGTGTACAACAGGCCGCGCATGAGCCCTTCAATCTCTTCCCGTGTGATCACCACGTCGCGCAGAAAGAATCCCATGACCCGGCTCGCCGTCAAACCAATACCCGGTGGAATATGGAGCACGGCACGGCGAAACCCCAGGCATTCCCCAATTGCCGATACCAGTTCCTCATAGCTAAAGGTCTCGGGACCGATGGCGTCAATGACCTGGTTGCCCTCCTGCCCGCAGCCCTCCACGGCAAGATCGGCAAAATCCTCCACATGGATGGGTTGAAGGCGGTACGCGCCATCGCCGAAGATGCCGAATACCGGGAAACGCCGCAGCATCCACGCGATGTTGTTCACCAGGATGTCCTCCCCGCCAAACAGCACGGCGGGCCGCAGGATCGTGTGGGGCAATCCCGTGGCGACGAGTGCTTCCTCGAGCCGGGCCTTCCCGCGGAAATAGGGCAGGTCGGAATCCGCGGAGGGATTGGTGATGCTTACATGCACCACCCGCCGAACCCCCGCCGCCACGGCGCACTCGAAAAGGCGCAGCGTGTTGTCCACCGCTCGTTCATGGCTGAAATCCCCGTGGCTGAAGCGCACCCAATAGGTGTTGACAAGGACCTCCGTGCCGCGCAGGGCCTCCGTGAGTTTTTCCGGGGCGTCAAAGTGAAAGGGCGAAACGGTTACTTGATCACCAAAGGGATGGGCACGCTCCGGCGAATTGGTCAGCGTTCGCACCGCATGCCCCGCCGCCAGCAGACGTTCCGTGATATACCGTCCCGAGTACCCAAAGGCGCCCGTAACCGTGTATGTCCCGCTTTGCATTCGCCTTTCCCCTGTGGAGGCCATGGTTTATTTCGTGCTTTCTCTTAGTATACAGCAATACGGGCTGAAGGCCCGTCATGCCGTCCAGGCAGGATGGGCGTGAACAGGCCCACTTTTCCGCAGATACCCTGAAACAGCAAACCCCGCACCGGAAACAGGGTGCGGGGCCTTACCATTGAACGTATCGGCAAAAAAATCAGGAGGCGTGGGAGGGTTCCATTTCAGGCAACGGGGAAACCTCGGCCTTCGCCACGACCGTTTCATTACTGTCATAAAGGACGAATTTCTTGCAACCGCCCTCGCGGGCGTCATCCTCAACGCAACCCACGAGCGACTGTCGCCAACCTTCCATGTTCTCCAGGTCCCACAGTTGCTGTTCCTTGGCGGTCATGACGTGACGCCAGATTTTCCGTGCCATGCTATGCTCCTCACTTGGCTTTGGATAGAGAAAGAACATCACCCCCGGGTGCGCCTGAAAAACCACGGCCCCTACTCCCAAATCAGGCGGCACCCGTCCACAATCAAGTGTGAATTATACCAGAAGATTCTTGAAAAGGCAAGACGTCGGAAGTTCCATCCAGGGGGAGATTGCCGTTTTACAGGCGCTCTACCGTGATGTGTTCATTGGTGTAGATACAGATGCCGGCGGCGATCCCCAGCGCTTCCCGAACGATTTCCACGGCGTCAAGGTCCGTGTGTTTGAGCATGGTCCGCGCGGCGGCGAGGGCGTAGGAACCGCCCGAACCGATGGCCAACACGCCATCCTCCGGCTCGATGATTTCACCGCTGCCGCTGATGAGGAGCGACCGTTCCTCATCACACACGGCCAGCAGGGCGTTCAACTGGCGCAGGTACTTGTCGGTCCGCCATTCCTTGACCAACTCCACCGAGGCGCGAAGGAGATTCTTGTTGTACTCCTTGAGCTTGCCCTCGAAACGGTCGAAGAGGGTGAAGGCGTCGGCCACGGCCCCCGCGAATCCGGCCAGCACGGCCCCGTCGGCCAGGCGGCGGATCTTGCTGGCGTTGCCCTTCATGACCGTGTCGGCCATGGTCACCTGTCCATCGCCGCCCAGGGCGACAACGCCATCCTTGCGCACGGCTATGACCGTGGTTGCGTGAAATTGTTCCATGGTGCAATCCTTCCGGGAAAGCCGATTGTGCTTCGGCACGTATGATCCATGACCGGCCCGCGGCGGTGCAAGTTTCAGTGATGGACCTTGTAGGCGAAGTGGACCACGCCCTTTGGGCGATTATTTTCGAAGCGTTCTTTCTTATGTGGCACAGTCGCCCTCGGCTGTGAGACCCACCGGGTCTCATCTTGGCGTTGCGGCAATACCTGCCTCTCATAAAGGTAAAAGCGATTTTTTCCCAGCTATAAGCCAATGGATAAATTTCAATTGGAGTCCTTTCGGACTCCACAGCCGAGGGCGGCTGTGCCACATAAGAACAGGGCCTTCGGCTCCGGGGACATAGATGCCCTGGCTTCCGTCGGATCGGTTCTCAGCGCCTATCAGTCCCGGGAAACGCGGGGGTCGAGGGCGTCGCGGAGACCGTCGCCGAGGAAGTTGAAGGAGAAGAGGGTGATCGAGAGGGCGGCGCTGGGGAAGATGAGCAGCCAGGGGAACTCTTCCATGGTTTCCACGCCCTCCTTGATGAGCAGTCCCCAGGAACTCATGGGCGGCTGTACGCCGAGGCCCAGGAAGCTGAGGAAGGCTTCGAGGAGCATCACGTTGGGCACGGTGAGGGTGGCGTAGACGATGATAGGCCCCAGGGCGTTGGGGATGAGGTGGCGCAGCAGGATCTGGTGACGGGGCAGGCCCATGACGGTGGCGGCCTCGATGAACTCCTTCTCCCGGAGCGACATGACCTGGCCGCGGACGATGCGCGCCATGGTGAGCCATTCCACGGCGCCGATGGCGCAAAACATGAGAATAAAGTTGCGACCGAAGATGACCATGAGCACGATGACGAAAATGGTGAAGGGCAGGGCGTAGAGGATGTCCACGAGGCGCATCATGATCGAGTCGATGCGGCCGCCGATGAACCCCGCGATGGCGCCATAGAGCACGCCAATGAGTAGGGATACGGCGGTGGCGGCGATGCCCACCAGGAGGGAGATGCGGCCGCCATGCAGCGTCCGTGTGAGCAGGTCACGGCCCAGCACGTCCGTACCCAGCCAGTGCGCGGCGCAGGGACCGACGGCCTCCAGCGCGGTGTCTTGTTCGTCGTAAGCGTAGGGCGTGAACCACGGTCCCGCCACCGACACAATCACCACCACCGCCAGCACCACGGCCCCGAGCGTGGCCAGGCGGTTGCGGCGCAGACGCCGCCAGGCATCGGCCCAGAGCGACGTACCCCGCTCCTCCGCCTCCCGTTTCGCCATGTCGATAGCCTGTGTCATGCGTTGCGAATCCTCGGGTCCAGCCACGCCTGGGCAATGTCGGCCACGAGGTTGAACACCATCACGAGCGAGGCGAAGACGAGGGTGGTGCCCATGATCATGGTGTAGTCGCGATTGAAGGCGGCCTCGATGAACTCACGACCCAGGCCGGGCACCTGGAAGATGGTTTCCACGACGAAGGAGCCGGTGAGCAGGCCGGCCGCCGCCGGACCGAGGAAGGCGATCACGGGCTGTACGCCGCCGCGCAGGCCGTGCTTCACCACGACGCGGGCTTCGCCGAGACCCTTGGCGCGGGCGGTTCGGATGAAGTCCTGCGAGAGTACTTCCAACATGCCGCCCCGCGTGAGGCGGGCCACGTAGGCCGCGTACATGGCGCCCAGGGTCAGCGCGGGCAGGACCTTGTCCAGGGGCGCGCTGTTCCAACCCGACACGGGCAGCCAGCCCAGCCAGAGCGAGAACACCAGCACCAGCAGCGGCCCGAGCACGAAGCTTGGGATGCAGATGCCGACCATGGCGAGGGCCATGGGCACATGATCAAGGGCGCTGTTGGGCCTGAGCGAGGCCATCACCCCCGCCGCCAGACCGATGATCAGGGCCACGGCCAGGCCGTAACACCCCAGTTCCGCGGAGACAGGCAGGCGCAGCAGGATCCATTCACGCACGGAGCGGCTGGGCTTCTTGAAGGAAGGGCCGAGGTCGCCCCGGAACAGGCCCGCCACGTAATCTAGGTATTGGCGATATAGCGGGGCATCGAGGTGGTAGTGAGCTTCGAGTTGCCGAAGCACCTGCGGCGAAGGGCGGCGTTCGGCATCAAACGGGCCGCCCGGCGCGATGCGCACCAGGAAGAAGGTGATGGTGACAATGGCCAGCAGCACGGGAACGAATTCAAGGATGCGCCGCAGGATATAGCGCGTCATGGGCGGTACCCCGGCTTGCGGAACAGGGCTGCGCCAAGTGCTTTTCTCATGTAGCACAGCCGCCCCCGGCTGTGGGCCGTGTCAACGGCCCTATCGGGCCTCACAGCCGGGGGCGGCTGTGCTACGTGAGATCGGTGGTTCACTATGTCGATTCTTGCCTTCACCGGGTGAGGTAGAAATCCTTCCATCGCAGGTAGCCGAGCAGGTTCGGCGTGTAGCCCTTCACTGCCGGCGCCATGAGGTAGCGCCGCGTGGGGAAGTATAGGGGCACCACGGGCGACTCGTCCAGCAGGATGGCCTCGGCCCGTTGCAGGAGATCCAGCCGTGCCTTCGGATCGGCCTCGGCATAGGCGGCGTTGATGAGCCGGTCGTACCCGGCATTGGAGAAGCCCGTGCGGTTGTTGCCCTGGCCCGAGAGGAAGCACTCCAGGAAATTGACCGGGTCGTCCACGTCCGCCGTCCAGCCCGAGCGCGCCACGGAGTAGTCCAGGTTATTCATGGAAGACAGGTACACCTTCCAGTCCTGGTTCATCAACCGGACCTCGACGCCAAGGGTTTCCTTCCACTGGCGCTGGAGGGTTTCGGCGATGAGCTTGTGCGATTCCATGGTGTTGTAGAGGATCTCGATAACCGGCAGCCCTTCGCCATTGGGGTAGCCCGCCTCGGCCAGCAGCGCCCGGGCCCCCTCGGGGTCGTGGGGCACCCGGCTGGTGCAGGTGTACCCGGCGGTATCCGGCGGGGTGAGGAAACAGGCGGGCCGCTCACCCGCCTTCAACACGTTTTGCACCAGTTCCTCCCGGTCCACGGCCATGGAGAAGGCACGGCGCACCCGCCTGTCCGTGAAGGGCGCCCGCGTCGTGTTCAACCGGTAGAAGTACACCGACAGGTACGGGTCGAGGTGGATCAGTTCGGGGTGCTTCTCCTGGTAGGGCTTCACCTTGTAAAGCGGCACGGTACTTGTTATGTCCAGGTCGCCCACGCGGAACTTGCGCTCTTCCGTCTGCTCGTTGTCGATGGGATAGAAGTCGATTCCGTCGAGTTTAACGTTATCCCTATCCCAGTAATACGGGTTTCTGACGACGCGGATGACCTCGTTGGGACGCCATTCCGCGAGCTTGAAGGGGCCGTTGCCCACGAAGTTTTCCTGCCGGGTCCAGCGCGTGCCCCGCTCGTCCTTCGCGCCGAAAGTTTCGATCACCTTTTGGTTCACGGGAAACCAGGCGAAGTGGATCTGCATGCCCAGGAAATAGGGCGTGGGATTCTCCAGTGTCACTTCCAGGGTGTGATCATCCAGCGCTTTCACGCCGAGGGCATCGGGGTCGGCGACCTTCCCTTCATTGAAGGCCCGGCCATTCTTCAGGCAGTGCAGCAGGTAGGCATACTCCGCGCCCAGGGCGGGCGACAGCATGCGCTGCCAACTGTAAACAAAATCGTGCGCCGTGAGAGGATTGCCGTTGGACCACTTGGCATCACCGCGCAGGGTGAAGGTATAGACGCGCCCGTCGTCCGAGACCGTCCACGATTCCGCCACCCCCGGCACGGGTTTCAGGGCGGCGTCGAGATCGACCAGCCCCTCGAAAAGGGACGTGAGTACGCGGTGCTCGGTAACCCCCGAGACGAGGTGGGGATCCAGATCCTGCACCTCCGCGCCATTCCCCACGCGCAGGATGTTGGGGTTATCGGTCGCGCCTCCCCCGCCACCGCAACCCAGCATAAGGACGGTCAGCGCCAACAATAATGTCAAAAACCGCATCGTATTCCTCCATGGAACCGAGTTCAAAACCCCGTGAATACGGGCGGGACGCCCGCGCTCTGCGTTCCCACGGCAGTCCATGGGGGCGAGGGAGCCGGTTCGGTATCCACCATGCCCACCATGTCCCTGCCTCCACTCCATCACAGCAAGGCCGTGACCTTCCTGACCGCTTCGATCATCAGGTCCGCATGGCGGTCTTCGTACGTCTGGGAGAAGGGCAAGAGGACGGCTTTTCCGAGGATGTCCAGGGTGCGCGGGCACATGTCGGGCGTGTAGACGCGCTCCTGGTCGTGGGCGGGCGAGGTCCAGGGACGGCCCAGGGGATCGTGCGATCCCTTCTCCATGACATATTCCCAGTAACAGTAAATGTGACGGTCGGGGATGCCCTGGTCGTAGATTGAATTGCAGGGCACGCCCTCGGCCCGAAGCGCCTTGGAAAAGCGCTTGGCCTCACCGCCCGATTCCAGGTAGACCACCAGCGAAATGCCGCAATCACCGTCGGGATCGGCGCAGCGGTGCATGCGCAGGCCCGGCAGGCCGGCGATGCCTTCCCGCACGCGTCCGCGCAAGGCGCGGCACCGTTCGATGATGCCCGCCAACCGGCCGAACTGCACGCAGCCCAGCGCCCCCTCCATCTCGTTCATGCGGAAGTTCTCCCCGGCGAAGGCGGCGTGGGCATGCTTGCCCGGGTTCCAGAAGTGCATCGCCGAATCGTGCCGTAACGCGGCACGCTCGAAAATGACCTCGTCATCGGTCACCACGACGCCCCCCTCGCCCGCCGTGATCATCTTGTACTGCTGCACGCTGAAACAGCCCACATCGCCCAGGGAACCGCAGCGCCGCCCCTTGTAGGTGGCGCCGCAGGCCTGGGCCACGTCTTCGATAATTTTCAGATCACGCCGTTTCGCCAGGGCCAGAATGGGGTCCATGTCGCAGGGAATCCCGCGCATATGCACCGGCATGATGGCCTTGGTGCGCGGCGTGATCAAGGCCTCGATACGCGTCGGATCGATGGTGAGGGACTCGTCGATCTCGGCCAGCACCGGCACGGCCCCCACGATAATCACCGCCGAGGCCGACGCGATGTAGGTGTGGGCGGGGATGATCACCTCGTCGCCGTCGCCCACGCCGATACCCACCAGCCCGCTGATGAGCGCCGCCGTGCCGCCGCCCACGGCAAGGGCGTGGCGGCAGCCGGTCATGTCGCGGAAGTGCTTTTCGAAGCGCGTACACCACGAATTCTCATGGTCGAGGAAGCGAAAAAGTTTCCGGGAACGAAGCACGCCGGTGACCGCTTCGACCTCCTCCTCGCCGATGGCCGCGGGACCGTGCCAGGGCAGGGGCCAAGGCTCCGTGCAAAGCGCTTCACCCCCCTGAATGGCCAATCGGTTCGCTTGGTTCGTCGTGGACATGGTTGCTATCCTCCCTGCCGTCCGAACGGCGGCCATTACCCTACATCAGGTTCGCAGGAGATTGCACACCCGCCATTATGTGGTAGTATTCCCCCAGGGAGGTCCCATGAGTCTTCAGGTTTCAGCAACGGGCATCGCCCTCGCCCGGCAACGGCAGGAGGTCACGGCCAACAACGTGGCCAACCTCAACACCCCCGGTTTCCGCGCGTCCCGTGTCACGGGCGGCGTGGTGCGCCAGGGCGACGCGCCACCCACCCATACCGACGGGCCGCGCCGGTCCGGCGTGGACCTGGCCACCGAAGAGGTCAACACCCTCGTCAATACGGAGACCGTTCGCGCCAATGCGAGCGCCTTCCGCGCGCAGGACGAGGCGGTGGGCACGCTCCTCGACCTCTCGCGATAGCGGCCCCCGTCATGGGCCGTTCCGTCATTTCCAGAGGGTCTTTACGTCATCCGTCGCCAGGTCCCATTGCTTTCCGTACACATGGACCCGCTTGACCTCGTTGCCTTCCTTGTCCACCACGGGCTGGCCCGCATGCAGCCAGCCGAGGATTCCACTCGCGAGGTTACATACACCGCTCCGTTCCTTACTCAATTGCCGGGCGTATCGGCCGCTGCGATACCCCGCGGTGCAGTAAAGGATCACGGGCCGGTGGGCGTACTTTTCCTTGTGGGCCTCAAAGTCCAGCTTGGTGATGGCGCCCGGCAGCATGGATACGTTCCATTCGGCCGGGGTGCGCACGTCCACCACCACGGGGTCGTCCGTCCTGCGCATGGCCAGAACATCCTCGACCGTGCATTCCTTCACCTCGGGGAATTCCTGCCTGTAGCCCTGATACAGTTCGTTCAGGCGCGTTTCTTTTTCGGCGGTGGTTGTCGGCGGGTTTCCGGCGCAGGCGGACAGTAACAGCGGGAGAATCAGGATGCACATCAGGGTACGTAACATGGTGGACTTTCCTTTTTCATGGTATTGCGGCGAAAACGACAAGCCGGTATGATGGGGCCATGGTACGACGACCAGGGAGGTAAATGCCATGAAGACGCAGAGCATACGGCGGGTGCTGCTGTTGACGCTTTTTTGGGTGGGTCTGAATGCCGGCGCGGGTGCCGCGCCCAACGGGTTGGTGGTGTTGCTCACGGACTACGGCGCGGATTCCATCTACGTGGGCATCCTCAAGGGTTCCATCTACACCAAGTGGCCCGGGGTCAAAGTGGATACACTGACGAATTCCGTGCCGTCCTTCGATATCGAGGCCGGGGGCGCGTTGCTTGCCGAAGCCTGCCGCGAGTTTCCCGAGGGCACCACCTTCTGTTGCGTCGTGGATCCCGGCGTGGGAACGGATCGGAAGTGCGTCGCCGTGGAAACCAGGGCCGGCCAGTTCTTCGTGGCGCCCGACAACGGTCTCCTTACGGCGGTGGTCGAACGGGACGGCATCCGCCAGATGCGCGAAGCCAGTAACCGGCGCTATTGGCGGAAAGGGGTCGTCTCTTCCACGTTTCATGGTCGCGACATTTTCGGCCCGGTCTCCGCGTCCGTTGCGAAGGGCGCGGTGTTGCGCACGCTGGGCGCGCCGGTGAAAAAACTGGTGCGGATAGACATCCCCATGGCCGGGATCAGGGAGGGCGCGGCCGTGGGCCGCGTACGCCGGATTGATCCCTACGGCAACGTGATCACCGACCTCACGGCGGACATGCTGGAGGCATTGGGCATCGGCCTTGGCGACCGGGTTACCGTAACGCTGGGGGATCACGAGGTGGTGCTTCCTCTTGCGAAGACCTACGCATCCGTGCCGAAAGGGGAGCCCCTGCTGTTGGTCCAGAGCAACGGCATGGTCGAGTGCGCCATCAACCAGGGCAGCATGGCCCGGGCCAGTGGCGCGGCCTTTCACACGCCCGTAACCCTGCGGAAGCTTCCCGGGCCCCTGGCGGCGTTGCGGGTTTCCGGCGACAACCTGGTGGATTTCTCCGTGGTGGTCTTTCCCGGTGGGCGCGGCGCGGTGGATCGCGGCGACATCCACCGGGAGTTCAAGCTCTCGGAAAGCCGCGTGAAAGCGCTCACCCGGCTGTTGCCCGACCTGGCGGGTATCTCCGGAACGCGCACCGACGGGGACGGGAAGAAGGCCCCGGGACCGGCCATAGAGCTGACCTTCGGACGCAAGGTTTTCGGATTCGGGAGTCCCGAAGCGGTTCCCCGGGCGCTGCGTCCCATGGAGACCGCGTTGCGCAAGGTCTATGAAGAACAGATGCGCGCGCAGATTCGTCCCCGGATCGCGCCGTGACGCCCGTGCTCGCCGACCTCTACAAGCGCATGTCCGCCCATTACGGAACCACCCACTGGTGGCCCGGCGACACGCCCTTCGAGATCGCCATCGGCGCGATCCTGACGCAGAACACCGCGTGGACCAACGTGGAAAAAGCCATTGCCAATCTCAAATCGGCGCGCCTCCTTGCGCCCAAGGCGATGCTGGCGTGTCCCGATGGCGACCTGGAAGCTGCGTTGCGGCCCTCGGGCTATTTCCGGCAGAAGGCCGTCCGCGTGCGCGGCTTCAGCCGCCACCTGATCGACCATTACGGCGGGAGCATGGCACGCCTGTCGAGGCGGCCCCTGGCGGAACTTCGGGAAGAACTCCTCGCCCTGCACGGCATCGGCCCGGAAACCGCCGACGACATCCTCCTTTACGCCTGCGGGAAGCCCATCTTCGTGGTGGACACCTATACCCGCCGCATTTTCAGTCGTCACGGCCTGGTGCCGGAGGACATCAAGTACCATGACTTGCAGGCCTTCTTTCACGAACATGTGGAACCCGACCTTCACGTTTACAGGGAATACCACGGGCTGATCGTGTGGACCGGGAAAGATTTCTGCCGTAACCGTCCCCGTTGCGAGGGTTGCCCCCTCGCCCCGCTGCTGTCGTCCCGGCCCGCCCGGTAGACATAATGGACCGACCGGCTCGGATCGCCTATTCGTAGGTTAGGCTATACTTAAGGTCCACCGTAGCCCAGCGCTACATACGAAAGGAACCGGTCATGTCCGTAAATGAGAATATCATATTTGTTGGTCTGGACGCG
>JAJRTN010000091.1 GCA_024278275.1 Candidatus Hydrogenedentota bacterium | reverse complement strand
TTTCACTCCGAGATGTGGATATTCTCTCATGGCGCCTTTGCTCTACTGTGTGTCAATGATTCCGCCGTCCACCGGCAAAACGTGACCCGTAAGGTAACACGCATCCTCCGCAAGATACAAGACCGCCCTGACGATATCTTCGGGCTGTCCGTGTCGGCGAAGGGGGATTTTTTCCGGCGACAATTCTTTTCGCACGGGTTCGTCCGGAACGACAACGACACCGGGAGCAACCGCATTGACACGGACGTCCGGCGCCAGGGCTTTCGCCAGCGCGCGTGTCAGCATGACCAGGCCAGCCTTGCTGATGTTGTACGGAATATGATTCACCCACGGGTGGTACGCCCCCGCCGAGGCGATGTTAATAATGGAAGATCCCCGCGCGTTGCGCAGCAGCGGTAACAATTGCTGTGACAGGAAGAATGCGCTCCTAACATTCACGTGAATGGCGGAATCGAATATCTCCGGCGTTACCCGTTCGAACGCGGCGCCGGGGAAAACCCCGGCGTTGTTGACCAGCAGGTGGAGATACTCGGTGAATTCCCGCGCCGCCCCTACCACGGCGGCGATGCCATCCATTGTCGCGAGGTCCGCCTGCACAAGAACGACGCTGCGCTTCCTCTTGCGAACCTGTCGGGCGGTTTCCTCCGCCTCCGACTTCGCGCGGTGGTAGTGGACAATACAGTCGTAACCGCGGTCGGCCAAGCCGCAGGCGATATACCTTCCCAGGCGGTGCCCGGCACCGGTTACCAGCGCAATCTTCGCCGCGCTCACCTTCCTCCTCGCGTGACGTTGTTCACTTCAGGAAACCCTGGAGGGAGACGCCACGAGCCGGTCTCCTCGAAACGGGAAAGGGCGAACCAACCATCACCCGACCCCGAGAAAAATCGCCGTGAAGCGCTCCCTTCGAAAAAAGGCAGCCAGTCATGAACGCGCAGTTCTACTCTGCTCTCTGCTTCGACATCGCTCACCGCCGCGATACGGCTTTCTACCGTGGTACCGCTGACTGCGCTCATGCGATCATTCATGGCCCTTGGACGACGATTGTACGATACCCGGGGCGGAGGCTCCTTCCGGCAGAACCACGGCGCCGACCAGCTCGTCAAGACTCTCGAGGCCCGCTTTTTTCGCATATTCTTCCATACCGCGGGCAATCTTCACTCCCGCGTCCGGGTCGATGAAGTTCATGGTTCCCACCTGTACCGCCGAGGCGCCCGCCAGCAAAAATTCAATCGCATCTTCCCACGAGGCAATGCCCCCGATGCCGATAACGGGAATGGACACCGCCCGCGCGGCTTCGAACACCTTGGCCAACGCCACCGGCTTGACGGCGGGCCCGCTCAATCCACCCGTCACGGTGGAGAGCTTCGGCTTCCTCGTGTAAATATTGATCGCCATGCCGACCAGCGTGTTGATGATGGAGACCGCATCCGCGCCTTCTTCCTGACAGACGCGGGCGAATTCCGAAATACGTGTCACGTTGGGCGTGAGCTTGATTATCAGGGGGCGACGGGTGTGCGGGCGCAGGGTGCGGACAACCTCCGCCGTGGCGGGGCAACTGGTTCCGAACTGTAATCCCCCTTCCTTCACGTTGGGGCACGAGACGTTGATCTCGTAGGCGTCGATGCCCGGCTCGTCTTCCATTCTCTTCATGACCTCGACGTATTCGTCCACCGAGCTTGCGGCGATGTTTGCGACGATCGCCGTGTCGAGACCGCGCAACGGAGGCATTTTTTCGCGCAGGAAGACTTCCACGCCCACGTTGGCAAGACCGATGGAATTCAGCATGCCCGACGCCGTTTCCGCAATGCGGCCGGGGGGATTACCCGCCCGCGGTTCCAGGCTCACCGACTTGGTGACGATACCGCCCAGCCCGCTCACGTCGGTGAAAGCCGCCGCTTCCGTGCCATAGCCAAACGTGCCCGAGGCGACGAGGACGCGGTTCTTGAGATGCAACGAGCCAATATCGAGCGACGTTTTCATCACGGCCTCTCCAGGGTAATGTCTTCGGCATTGAAACAGGGTCCATCCGTGCAGACGAGGGCGTACGTGTGCTCCGCGTGGCGGTGCCCGACCGGGCATCCCTGGCAGATACCGAACCCGCACGCCATCTCCGACTCGAGACTGAGCTCGCAGGGAATACCTTTCCCCGCCGCCCATGATTGCACCGCAGCGAGCATCGGCGTCGGACCGCAGGAGAAGATTTTCGGCTTTGCCACCGCATGCGTGCTGAACCACCCCTCCATGCAGTCGACCACGGTCCCGTGAAAACCGGCCGTGCCGTCGTCGGTCGCGACCTCGAGGTTGACAAGATTCTCCGCCACGACCATCTCCGCCGTGCGCGTGCCGACAAAAGTTACAACCTTCTTCCCCAGGGCGATCAACCGGCTGGTCAGGAACGGAAACGGCGCCACGCCGATGCCTCCCCCCACCAGGATCGCCGTCTCGTAATCGTCATGGATGCCGAAGGAATTCCCCAGGGGGCCCAGGATGTTGACCGTGTCACCCGGTTTCTTGCGCGCCAGGATTTTCGTCCCCTTCCCGATGACGTAGTAAAGGAACTCGCATTCATCCCCGAGCGGTCTCGATATGCTGTAAGGCCTGCGCAACAAGGGGTCGAGCGTCTGCTCCACCCTCATGGTGACGAACTGCCCGGGCTGCGCCGCTGCCGCCAATTCCGGGAAATGGACACGCAGGACG
>JAJRTN010000090.1 GCA_024278275.1 Candidatus Hydrogenedentota bacterium | reverse complement strand
GCGGGCGGGGAACTTGGGGCGGAGGAAAAACCGCGCCAGGCCTACGCGGCCTACAAGGCCTATTTTGAACGGGTGAGCAACGAGGCGGCCGCCGCCGAGGTGGGCGCCCTGCTTTCTGAAATCAGGCAGGTCCACCGCAAGATCGCCGGGGACCTGGCGCGGCTAATGCCCGTGAAGATGCGCGTCGTGCCGAAACTGGCGCGATTGGGAGAAGCCGTGGCGGTCGAGATGGAGGCGTTGTCGGAGAACCCGCCCAATCCGGAACTGGCCCTGCTGGAGGATTACTTCGGGAACCCCCAAGCCGGGGAGCGGACGGTGAAACTCGACTGGCAACCGGCCGGGCAACGCCATGGCCTGACCGTCTTCAGGGCCCGCCACGTTTTCACGCCGTCCACGGGCAATCACCTGGCGCGCTGGGTCTGCGACGTGGGGGGGGATGTGCCGGAATACCGGCGGCCCTTCGCGGTGATTGACGACACCCATGCCGTGTGCCTTTTTGAATCCACCAGCCACCGTCCGCCCCGTCCCGAGAAGGACTTCGATGAACTCCGCCTGCCCTTCGACTACTGGGAGACGGGCGCCCTCGTGCTGCCCCCCCTGGTGGACGATCCCCGGCCCGCAACCTGGGCCGCGAAGAGTCGCGCTTACCGCCAATTTGGCGATGAACCGACCCCCATGCTCTTCGCCGATTATTACCGAAGGAACTACGGTAAGGAAAGCGGTTTTGCCCAGTATCCTGAGGCACTGCAACGCGCGGTGTTCTCCGCCTACCGCGACATCTGGCCCCTGTTGGGCTTCGAAGGGCCCATGGACTGCTTCGCCGCCTACAGCCAGGGCAACCGCGCCATAGCGTCGGCGCGTGCCTAAGGGTACAGCACGATTTCGGCGTTTTGCTCGGGGACTAACTGGCAGGATGGTAGCTTTCGTATAAATCAACGTGGCATGCCCGACCGCCCCTACTTCATCAGCCGCGAGGATTTCCGAAAAGCAGGCGACGGCGGACCGGACGGAATGGTGGGGATTCCCCAGTGTCAGCGCAACACCTTCCTCGCCCACGATTACGACTGCACCTACGTGTTGGAACCGGCGTGGAACGAATTCATGAACCGCGGCGGCGGCAGAAAAGAAGTGGACGACATCCACATGTCCCGCCAGTACGACTTCTTCGACGCCATGCTGCAAAACAAGGCGTCCGTCCAAGGGCCGTACTTCTTCTCCGTGGGCATCGAGTTCAACGGGGTGGCACCCGAGATTGCCCCCTCCAACCGCCTCATGATGGAGTACGCCATCCGCCGGGCCGCCACTGCGCCGCTGGTTTTTTCCACCGGTCCCGCCGTGGCGGATTTCTTCCGCCGCCACTACACCGAGACCCCGGAGTCGGTCTGTTACCAGCCCGATTTCTTCGGCGGTCTCACCCAAAAATGGAAACCGGCCTCTTACCCGGACACGCTGGAGTTCGAGGGACCGGCCGGCAAGTCACTGTTTCAGAAGCCTGATCTGCTGCCCATGTATCACTATGACTACGGTACCACGTGGGACTATCCGGACTGGGGCAATGAACAATTCCCACGCAATGAGTTCGGCTACCTGACGCCGGGTACCTACGACCGCTTTGACGCCACGCCCCGTATCGTGGACACGCGGGGCTTTGAGGTCACACGTACCGACGCGGGCGTGGGGGAGACCTGCCGCATTACGGTTCGCGTCACCGCCAAGGCCGCGCAGGCCGGTATGGCACTGGCCTTGTGGGACATTCCCCGCGCATGGCGTCCCGGCCGGGGCTGGTGGTCGGTTGACGGCAACGCCCGTTTTGTTCCGGTTCGCGCGCCGTTCACGGGAAACCTGAATGGCATCCTCGTGGTGGACATTGCCGAAGGGGAGAACCTGTACACCGTCACCATCGCGACGCCGTCCCGCACGCTGAAGACCACCGACGTGACCATCGGCGAGGCCATCGAAGGCCGCGTCTACCCGCGGGACGGACAGGTGACCGCCTACCTCTGGCCTTGCGGGGACAGTCCGGTCACGCTCCTTTTGGATCTGCCCGAGGGTAAGACCGCCCGCGCCTACATGGCGCCGGAGGGGGCGGAAAAAACCTGCGGCCCCGGCCTTTCACGCTTCCAACTCGCCCCTGGCGGCTGGATGCGTCTCGTGGGCCTCACCGCCGCCGAAATCCCGCGGTATGTCACAACGCCATAGTTCCCGGTCGCTAAATATCCTCCCATGGACACGGGGTTGTCCCCGAAGCATGCACGTGGATGCCGTGGACATCATGCGTCTATTCAAAAGCGTCCCGTACGGCGCTGGCATGCTTTTGCAGGTAGGTCTCCAGCATGGCTTCAGCCACTTCCCGGTCCAGCCCGAGTACACCAAGGGAGAACTCATGTTGCCGGAAAATCGTGGCCGCTTCTTCAAGTGTTTTCCCCGAGACCCCGATCATGGCGTCGGCCAGGGCGACCACGGCGACCTGTTCCCGGCACGAGGAGGCGGCTTCCGGCGTGTGGTGAAAACGAATGGAAAGCGCCAGTTCGTCGGGCAGGTTCCAGTGCCGGGCAAGTTCGTATCCCGCTTCGGCATGGGAAATACCTATCACCCGTTCTTCTTCGGCCAGAAGTTTCCGGCCCTCCAGGTCCTTGTCCAGTTTCGCGCAGAGATCGGGTACGGCATCCCACAGCGCGACGCGGCCCACGTCGTGGAGAAGGCCCGCGGTGAAGATACCGGGAAGGTGCCGGCGGCCCGCGGCCGCGGCGACGATCCGTGAAGCGGCGGCACAGCGAATGGCATCGAGGAAAAAGAGTCGATAGTCGAAATTGCGGGCCTTGTTAAGGACATCGACCACGGCCGCGCCCAGAACCAGGTAGTACGTTTCCCGAAGACCGATGAGGGACACGGCAAGAGTCAGATCATGAATCCGCTGGGAAAAACCATAGGCCGCGGAATTCGCCACACCGAGTACCTTGGCCGCGATGGGGGGATCCAGCGTGATGGCATCGACCACGCTGCCGATACTGATTTCGGGGTCATCCACCGCTTCCCGAACCTGTTGAACCGTCTCCGGCAGCGCCGGCAGGGTTCGCACCTGGCGGATCAGGTGAACCACATGATGCAGCCGCATGGGTGAGCGCATGCCCGCGGCGTCGGCTTCCGGTGCCGCGCCGGTTTCCGGGTAATAACGGTCGATGGCCGAACGGATGTCCTGCGCGGGGCATATGAGCGGGCGGACCCGCTTGCCCGCCGCCCGTTCAAGTTCCTCTATGCGTTCTTGCGGCAGGACCGACACGGTGCCCACGGTAATCGTGTCACCCACCTCGTCGAGGGGCAACGACTCGAATGACCGGACCAGCTCCGCCGGAAGCCGGTCCAGCAGCGACCGCGGGATCTCCAGTAATTCCAACTCCTTGGGCAAGAGGGACGAATGGTCCAGCAGGAAACCCACCAGGTCCCCGGGTTCCACACAACCCAGGGAAACCAGTACGTCAATGATATCGCCGCCCGTTTCCGATTGCCGGTCCAGCGCCCGCTCATAGTCGTTGCTGCTGATGAAACCCATATCGACAAGCATGCGGCCAAGACGCTGCTTTGCGGCGATTCGCTGCGTGCCGTCCGGCGTGTGCATACCGGGGGGCGCCCCCCCATGATCCGTTTTATCCATGGCTGTCTCCCTAAAAGGCCCGCGCTGCATCCTCTGGCCTGGCCTCACGTCGCCTGAACGGCCAGCATGGCAAAGTCGCGCCGGGAGAATCAACAACCCGCCAAAACGGGATATGCAGATTTTGATAATTCCAACCCGTGGAGTTCTGTACAAATGGTCACGAAAATGTATTTGCCCCACCCCGCCGCATCACGGGCGGCAGGGATTATTTGTTCCGTATGGTGGGCCTTGGCCCACCATAACCTTCCCCCATGGCAAGATGGTCTCGCCTCAAACACATAGGCGGGGCGTGGCAGGGGCGGCGGTGGCGATGCCTGGTTCCGGGTGAACCGGGTTCGGGGAAGGCATCATCGCACCCAATACGATTTTACCGACCGGCCGGTGGCACCACCCCAAACCTTCCCTGACCTGGGAAAGATGCCCTTTGGCTATTTGCGCATGGCGGCAAAATGTTGTCATAATCGGACAGGTAATTGGCATTGCATGCCCCCTGGAAGAGGGGCTCTTTGACTTGTTACCGGGATCAATGATTTGTCGATCTGAGTAAGTCTTTGAAAAACAGTGGCTTAGGGGGTACCATGATGGCCGTGATTCTTGTCATGGTGTCATTGGCACCTTTATTGCTCTTACCGGGCGGGCAAGTGTGAGATGCCGGCGGGCCCGGTTGGGGCCCCGTGCGTCGCCAAATGGGAGCGGCTATGTTGCAGCCATGGTACGAGCGGATGGACGATTCGGGAGAAACCCCGATTACGAGGGTGGCCAAGTGTGGATTCCGCGAGCTTGCCGAGCTTATGCTGTCCCAGGAATCGCACGAAAGGGGGCATGAGGCCACCAAACGCTCCCGCCTGTCCACCGCGGCCTATTGGGGATTGGGGAAAGTCGTTCAGGATTTGCTCCAGGAGGGCGCAAGTCCCGACGAAACCGATGAGTTTGGCGACCTGCCTTTGCACCGGGTGTCCCGCAATGGACACGCGGAAGCCATGGAAATGCTTTTGAAACATGGCGCGGATGTGAACAAGCCCAACAAGGACGGTCTCACGGCCTTGCATTGGGTTGCCATGAACGGCCGGGAAGATTTGGCTCGCTTGCTCCTCGAAGAGGGTGCCGACGCCAATGCGGTTGAGACCCGTACCGGGCGTTTGACACCGACTGCCATTGCCCTGCTGCTGGGGTACGACAGTTTGGCCGAGCTGATGATGGAACACGGTGGAACATGCTGACCCACCCGGGCTTCGTCCCTTACCCCCGACGTTCCGTACATATTGTCACGAAAAAGTGTTTGCATCACGCTGCCGTCATCTCCCGCGAAACGGGAATGACGGTCCTGTAGAGGCGGCTTTCACCGCTTTGAATGCGACAAGATGCCCCATCTGCCTTCCCTCGTCTCCACCGCTCTCCATGGAGGCAAAAACCGGGTCCCGGCCTGGCCGGGTCTGGAGAAACGGGAACGGGCCGCACGTCAGCCTTGCCCGAATTCCACGGGTATACGCAATTCGAACCAGGCCCCGCCGCCTTCGCGGTTGCCATGGCGCACGTTGCCGCCGTGGGCCGAGACGGTTCGGTGTACGATGGACAATCCCAAGCCGGTGCCGCCCTCTTTGCGCGAGAAGAAGGCCCCGAAGATATCCGCCCCTTCTTCGAGCCGCACACCGGGACCATCGTCCTCAACCCGGAAGATCGCCCACCCTGCGTCCAGGCGCGCCCCGATATGAACGTGCCCCCCCTTCCCGGCCGCCTCGATGCCGTTACGGATCAGGTTGGCCAATGCCTGGGAAAGCAACGTTTCGTCGGCCTCAACACTTCCCTCCGCCGACTCGACGCGGCGGTCGATTTCGACGCAGGTCCGGCTTGCCAGTGTTTCGCAAAGGGCCATGGCACGCTCCACGAGCAGGGCGATGGAACAGGCGCGAGGCGTTATCTCGAAGGGCTTGGCGAAGCTCAGGAAACGCCCCACGAGCTGGTCCATGTGGAGCGCTTCCCGCTGGATGGCCCGCGCGCGCTCCCACAAGGGGCTGCCTTCCTTCAATCCGCGGACCAACAATTCCGCCATGCCGCCGATCACGCTGATGGGATTCCGCAGTTCGTGGACCACGCCGGCGGTGAGTTCGCCGATCTGGGCCAATTGCCGGTTCAACGCGGCCACCCGTTCGAGCCGGCGCATCTCGGTGATGTCGATGAAGAGAAACACCACCCCGGCGATCATTCCGTCGGCATAAATGGGCGAGGCGGTCATACCGATGATCTTCCGTTCTTCCCCTTCCGACAGGGACAGCTCACGGCGGCGCACCGCTTCGCCCGTGCGAAGGACCTCGTTCATCACCTCCGCAAAGTGCTCCAACCCGGCCACGCGGTCGAAGCGATCCGCCTCATGCAGCGTGCTTTCGTCCAGGTTGAGATGTTCGCGGCTGGCCGGGTTGGCCGTAATGATGGTGCCGTCGCGATGCACCACGATGACGCCGCTGCTGAGGCTGTCGATCACCTGTCCAAAATAGGAAGAATGGCCTTTCGCGCTTTGGTCGGCGTTTTCGTCTTCATGGTTGGTCACGCTTCACCTCTTCCCCGCGGGCGCATCAGGTCCGCTCCCGCAATGTTATGGCCAGCCGGGAAAACTCTTCAAAGGAAAGCGACTGGGGACGTCGTCCGGGATCGATATTCGCAACGTCAAGGCACGCAAGCACCACGTCCTTCGCCATGCCGAAACCCGGGGAAACGGCGAGGGAGTTCCGCAGGGTTTTCCGGCGCATGGAAAAGGCCGCCCGAACCACTTTCATGAAGAATCGCCGGTCCAGGCCGGGGACGGGCGGCTCTTCCCGGCAACGGAATCGCACGATACAGCTATCCACCTTGGGGCGGGGGACGAAACAGGACGCCGGAACCTTGTGAACCACGTCAACCGCGCCGAAGCACTGTCCGGCCAGGGTCAACACCCCGTAGTCCGGCGCACCCACGGGTGCCACGAGCCGCTCACCCACTTCGTGTTGCATCATGACCACGAGCCTAGAGAAAAAAAGGGGGGATTCAAGGAAATGAAAGAGGATGGGCGTGGTGATGTAGTAGGGCAAGTTCGCCACCAGTTTGTGGCGCCTTCCCCCCGGGATATGCTCCTCCACGAGCTTGGGCAGATCATGATTCAGAATATCACCCCGGAAAAGACGCACATTGGGAAGATCTCCAAACTGGTCTTCAAGACAGGGCATAAAAGACGGATCTATTTCGACGGCCAATAATTTGCCCGCGTGACGACAGATACGCCGCGTCAAAGCGCCCAGGCCCGCGCCCACCTCAACCACGTAGTCCTCATCCGTCAGCGCCGCCGCATCGACCATGATACGGTTGATGTTATCGTCCAGGAGAAGGTTCTGGCCCAGTCCCTTCTTGAATCGAATCCCGTATCGCTGGCACAACTCCCGGAGACTGGGCGCTTTTTCATTTGCCATGTTCATGCCCCTAGGCCGCGCTGAAAACCAGGGCGAAGTGGCTGTCGACGGATGCGGGGATGGTCATCTTAATGGGTACGTGATACTGGCCTTCCGTCACCTTCGCATCCGCCTTGGGAATCGTCAAGGTAAAATTGATGATTACCACATCCACCAGTTTCGCTTAGCCGCCCGGTTCCTTCGGGGGCATCATGGTCTGCGCGGAAGACAGGAAAACCTGACCCGTTTTGTACCCGTCGTTCGGGAAGGTCACGGATCCTTCCAAAACCCACTTCCCCGCCTCCGGGTCGGTCAACGAGATGTCTCCCTTGAGCTGAAAAGCGCCCTCAACGGTGAATCGCTTCTCCCCCTCGACCGGGGTCACTTTCGCACTTAACCGGGTCGCGGGTTGGGTTTTCCCATCCGGCCCGGTGATGAAACTGGCAACCTTATAGCTTTCCTCCGCCGAACGATCATAGACGGGCGCATCGGGATGTGCTTCCGCAGCGCCTTCGGGCGCGGGGATGGCCAGGGGCGCGTCGGGGGTTCCCACCGCGGGAATGGCCGGTTCGGCCCTGCCCCGCTCCATGGGAGGGCGCGAAGGTGCTTGATGATCGGCAGGCTTCGCAGCAACAGCGGGACCGGATTCCGAAACGGCCATGGCTTCATCCGGCAGCGGCGCGGACCGGGGACCCAAATCCTCCCCGGGGACGCAGCCCGTCAAGAGGGTCGCCAAGACAAGAAACACTGCAACATATGCACCCATGCGCCATTCTCCTTCCAGTGGTTCAACACGGTATGGAAAGACCTATGATAGGCACCGGGTATCGGGGATGTCCAACGGTCACCCCGGCGTGCCATTTGCAAAAAGGCGATTTTCAACGAGACCGCAACATACAGGACACCGGAAGCGAACACGGTCCGACGAATGGCACCTAAACCGACAATATCGGCCGACCCCGGTGTTCCGGGAAGAAACCGTGAAAAACCGGCGAAAAAGGGCACGAGAAGTCGGAGCGAATTCTACATATGAATCGCCCGGCCATCCACGGCGAGGGCGGCCTCTTTCACGGCTTCCGCGAGCGTGGGGTGGGCGTGGCAGGAGCGGGCGATGTCCTCGCTGCTGGCACCGAACTCGATGCCCACGGCAATTTCCGCGATAAGGTCGCCCGCGGCGGGCCCGATGATGTGCGCGCCGAGGACACGGTCGGTCTTCTCGTCGGCCAGGATTTTCACGAAGCCGTCGGTAGCGCCCATACTCTTGGCGCGGCCGTTGGCCAGGAAGGGGAAGACGCCTTTCTTGTAGGCCACGCCGTCGCGCTTGAGGCCGTCTTCCGTGCGGCCCACGGAGGCAATCTCGGGGTGGGTATAGACGATGCCGGGGATGGCGTCATAGTTCACGTGGCCGTAGCCGGTGACGATGCGCTCCACGCAGGCCATGCCTTCATCCTCCGCCTTGTGCGCCAGCATGGGGCCGGGGATAACATCGCCAATGGCGTAAATACCGGGGACGCTGGTCTGGAAGTGGCTGTCCACGGGGATTTGACCGCGCTTCTCGGGAACGATTCCCACGGTTTCCAGGCCCAGGCCTTCCGTGTTGGGCTTGCGGCCCGTGGCCACCAGCACGCGGTCGCAGGTGACGGGCTCCATGCCTTCCACCTCCACGGTACACTGCTTGCCCCTGGCCTTCGCACCCAGGACCTTCGCGCCCAGGTGAAAGGTGAACCCCTGTTTCTTGAAGAGCTTGAGGGCTTCCTTCGTGATATCGGCGTCCATGCCGGGGAGAATGGTGTCGAAGTATTCAAAGACCGTGACCCGGGCGCCCAGGCGCATCCAGACGGAACCGAGTTCGAGGCCGATGACGCCCGCGCCAATCACGACGAGGTGTTCCGGCACCTCGGGGTAGGAAAGGGCTTCCGTACTGGTGCCGACCCGGTCGCCGTCCAGCTCCACGCCGGGGATGCTTGAGGCCACGCTGCCCGTGGCGATGAGGATGTTCCTGGCCTCCAGTTCGGCCTGGTCTTTGCCCTCGACCACGACCTTGCCGGGGCCGGCGATGCGTCCCGTGCCCTCGTAGCGGGTGATCTTGTTCTTCTTCATCAACATGGCGATACCGCCCGTAAGGGCCTTCACCGTGTTGTCCTTGTGCTTGAGCAGGGTGGGCAGGTCGAGCTCGACATTGGCCTTCACGCCGAAGTGGGCGAAGTCGCTTTTCGCTTCGGAATACTTCTCGCTCGCCGTCAACAGGGCCTTGCTGGGAATGCAGCCCACGCGCAGGCAGGTGCCGCCCAAGGCGGTTTCTTTTTCGATGATGGCGGTGTTCAGTCCCAACTGGGCGGCGCGGATTGCCGCGACGTAGCCGCCGGGGCCGGCGCCGATAATGACGAGATCATGATTGGCCATGATACATTCCTTAGCGTTGTTTCCCTAGGTCAAAACAGGGCTGTTCTCATGGGGCACAGCCGCCCCCGGCTGTGGGGCCGACAGGCATCAAACTACCGGAGGTCATAGTAAACACAATCATTTCAGCATGATACCGCGGCGCTACCCGGCGACAGTCTTCCATTGGAGTCCTCACGGACCCACAGCCGGGGGCGGCTGTGCCACATCCAAGAGGTCATCCGTACCACGGCATTTCCCGGAAGCATTTACATTAACAGGCCTCGCCGCCACCACGCGCATAGTCTACCGTAATCAGACCTCCAGGAGCATCCGTGTCGGGTTTTCGACGCAATCCTTGACCCGTTTCAGGAAGGTGACCGCCCCCTTGCCGTCCACGATGCGGTGATCGTAGGTCACTGCCACATACATCATGGGGCGGATGACCACCTGGCCGTCCACGGCCATGGGCCGGTCCTGGATCGCGTGCATGCCCAAAATACCGCTCTGGGGCGGATTGACGATGGGTGTCGAAAGAAGCGATCCATACACTCCGCCGTTGCTGATGGTGAAGGTGCCGTCCTTCAACTCCTCCATGCTGATGCGGTTGCGCTGGGCGCGTTCGGCAAAGTCGGCGATGGTCCGCTCGATTTCGGCGAAACCGAGGGACTCGGCGTTCCGAATGACGGGTACCACCAGGCCCTTGGCCCCGCCGATGGCCACGCCGATATCCGCGTAATTTCGGTAGACAATACTCTTGTCCCGGATTTCCGCGTTGAGCTCCGGCACCTGTTTGAGCGCGTCCACCACGGCCCTCACGAAGAAGGACATGAACCCCAGTTTCACGCCGTGCTTCTCCTGAAAGCTCTCCTTGAAGGTCTTACGACACGCCATGACCGCCGACATGTCGATTTCGTTGAAGGTGGTCAGGAGCGCCCCGGTCTGCTGCGCCCGAACCAGGTGCTCCGCGATGGTTTGCCGCATGGGACTCATAGGCACCACCTCTTCCTCTCGCCCGTCGCCGGTGGGGGGGGGCGTAAGGGTGGACATGCCCGGTTCGTGGCGCAGCACATCCTCTTTCAGCAGCCTGCCGCCCGGTCCCGTGGCTTCCACGTCGGCGGCTTCCAGCCCCTTCTCCGCCAGGGCGCGTTGCGCCGCGGGCATGACGCGGGTTTCTCCCGGGGGCGCCGGGGCCGAAACCGGCTCCGCGGCTCCTTCCGTTTCCGGCGTGGCCTCCGTGACGACGGGCTTTTTCTTGTCCTCGGGCGGGGCGCCTTTTTCCATTTGGCCCAATAGATCACCCACGTTGGCGACTTCGCCCGTGGCCTTTGCAATACTGATGATGATCCCCGCGATGGGAGCCACTACTTCAACCGTGGCCTTTTCCGATTCAATCTCGACCACGGCTTCATCGCGTTCGGCGAATTCCCCTTCCTGCTTGAGCCACTGGCCCACTTGCACTTCGGTAATGGATTCACCCACGGAAGGTACTACGAGGTCAACGGCCATGTTTCCGCCACTCCTTCAGGTGCCCGGGTTGAGGCCCGGCCTCCCCGATTACTTCACGCTTTCTGTTGCCTTGGCCCCATCGCCGAGCGCGGACAGGTCCAGCGCCTGACGGATGAGGATCTCTTGTTCCATTTTGTGGCTTGCGGCCGACCCCGTCGCGGGACTGGCCGAGGCGGGCCGATAGACGCCCGAAAAGGGAAAGCGGCCCAAGAGCCGGGATGCGCCGAACTTGGCCCACATATAGCGCCATGCCCCCTGGTTCTCCGGGTCTTCCTGAACCCATACCGCGGGCGTACCGTCCGTGTAAGGGGCCAGCACCGGGGTGAGATGAGCTTCCTCCAGGGGATGGAGTTGTTCCACCCGGATGATGGCAATATCCTCTTTCTCCAGGGTTTCCCGCCGTGCCACGAGATCGTAATATACCTTGCCGCTGCACAACAGGATACGCTTCACGGACTTGGGATCGACTGCCTTGTCCGGGATGACCCGTTGAAAAGCGCCTTCCGCCAGCTCCTCCATGGAGGAAACCGCCCGCGGATGGCGCAGCATGCTTTTGGGTGCCATGACAATGAGTGGTTTCCGCCAGGGGCGAAGTACCTGGCGCCGCAGGCAGTGAAAAAACTGGGCGGGGGTCGTGAGGTTGACGATCTGCATGTTGTCTTCCGCCGCCAATTGCAGGTACCGTTCCAGGCGCGCGCTCGCATGCTCGGGGCCCGTGCCTTCCAGACCATGGGGCAGAAGCATCACCAGTCCCGTGAGACGCTGCCACTTATCCTCGGCGGTCGCGATGAACTGGTCGATAATCACCTGGGCCACGTTGGCGAAATCGCCGAACTGGGCCTCCCAGATGACCAGTCCGTCCGGTGCGCCCACGCTGTAGCCGTACTCGAAGCCCAGAACACCGGCCTCCGACAGGCAACTGTTGATAATGTCCACCGCGCCCTGCTCGGGGGAAAGGTGCTGGAAAGGACGGTAAAGTGCCCCTGTCTTATAGTCATGCAGTACACTGTGACGGTGGCTGAAGGTGCCGCGCTCGCAATCCTGTCCGCTCATGCGAATGCGCACGCCCTCCGTGGCCAGGCTCGCCAGGGCCAGGGCCTCGCCCGCGGACCAGTCCAGGACTTTCTCCCCACGGGCCATGGCGCGCCGCCCCTCGAACATGCGCTTCAGCTTGGGATGTGGGGTGAAGGTCTCCGGCAACTCCACCAGTTTATTTAACAGTTCCGAAAGTTTTTTCGCGCTCACCCGCGTGTCCGCCTCCGGAACGCCTGCCTCCGGACCGCCCGCGTAGTGTGCCCATACACCCCGCAGGACATTCGTGGGCCGCTGCGCGGTATCGGGACCGGCGCCCGTCGATGGGGCGTCCGGATGTTCATCGGGGTTCTGCCGCGCGACGTAGAGTTCCTGCTCCAGGTCGACCCGGCGCAGTTCGGCAATCACGTCCGCCTCCTGCTTGGTGACCCCGTTCATGCTCAACAGGTGCTTCAGATACCCTTCGCGCACGCCCCGCCGTTTCTTAATGTCCTTGTACATGAGGGGCTGGGTGAACGCCGGTTCATCCCCCTCGTTATGCCCCCGCCGACGGAAACAGTACATGTCGATGATGACATCGCGCCGGTAGGCGTGACGGAACTCCATGGCCAGGTTCACCACCTGGGCCACCGCTTCCGGGTCTTCCCCGTTCACATGAAAGATAGGGCTTTGCAGCATTTTCGCCACGTCCGAGGCATAGGTCGTCGAGCGGCTTTGGTTCGACGTGGTGGTAAAGCCAATCTGGTTATTGACGATCACATGCAGGGTTCCGCCCGTACCGTAGCCTTCCAGGCGGCTGAGATTCAGCGTTTCCTGGACGATGCCCTCGCCCGCGAAGGCCGCGTCGCCATGAATCAGGATCGCCATGCCCCGCCGTCCATGGGGATCGTTCATGCGGTCATTCCGTGCCCGCAAACGACCCAGGACCACGCAATTGACAAATTCGAGATGGCTCGGATTAAAAGCCAGCGCCAGGTTGATGCGTTTGCCCGACGTGGTGAGCCAATCCGTGTGATAGCCCAAATGGTATCGAACATCGCCCCGGCCGAGATGCCATTCCGGATGGGCGTCGTCGAATTCGCGAAAGATTTTTCTCGGATGCTTGCCCATGATGTTGGCGAGCACGTTGAGCCGGCCCCGGTGGGGCATGCCGATGATGATTTCGTCGAAGCCAAAGTTCCCCGCCTTCTCGATGGTCATGTCCAGCAGCGGGATCAGCGTTTCGGCGCCTTCAAGAGAGAAACTTTTGGCGCCCACGTATTTCTTCTGAATGAACTCCTCGAAAATGACCGCGTCCGTGAGGCGCGTGAGGATGCGCAACTGCTCCTGCCGGCTCAGTTGAAGGCGGTTTTCCGTGGTCTCCATGCGGCTCTGGAGCCAGGTCCGCACGCTGATGTTGTCGATGTGCATGAACTGCACGCCAATGCTGCGGCAATACGTGTTCCGGGCCGCCTCAAGGATTTCACGAAGCGTTGGCGTGCCGCCGCCCGCCAGGAATTCGGCCACGAAGCGCATGTCCATGTGCGCCTCGGAAAGGCCGAAAAACTCGGGGGTGAGTTCGGGCAGTCGTTTCTTGAGCTGGCCCAGGGGATCCACCGCGGCCATTCGATGTCCGCGGACCCGGTAATTACGCACCAGCATCTCCACGCGATGCTGCAAACCACGGGTGCCCTGGGCGGGCGGGGAGTCCATCGAGCCGCCGGAACCGCCCGCCACGAAAAGCCCTTTGGGCCTGAAGGAAGGCGCCACGCGAAAATGGCCGCGCAGATCGGCCCCGTTTTCCAGCGAGGCGAAAAAGTTACGCCAATCGGCCGGCACGGAATCCGCATCTTTCAGGTAATCTTCGAACAGCCCCTCCGCAAAGGCCAAACTCAGGCTGTTCGTGTCCAGTCCCTTGTCCAACGTTTTATCATTCCTTCCCCGGCTATCTCCATGAGGAAACATACGTTACGGGCGAATTACTCCTCATGTGCGCCTTGTGTCCAATCCGGGTGCGTTGGCGAACGCGTATCATACACCAACCGCCCGGCTTGGGGGAAAACCATGGAAAACCTCTTGGGAACACCCTGTGCGTGTTCAAGAGGAAACGCGGACTTCCTGGGGCCCGGCCGGGTCATGATGCTTTCCCGGAAACGGACCCGGCCCTGGCCCGGGACCATCCCCGCGTCACCCGGACCGCTTTCATGGATTCCCGCCTTCGCGGAACGACGGAGGAAAGGGGCAACCGCATATGCGTAACCATGGGCACGGGACTTCACGAGGAGGAAGGGACTACAGAAGACGGAAAATGAGAGGATAACGGTATTCCGTGCCATCGTTGGCCTTGATGGCGGCGATAATGGGCATGACGAGGCCGTAGATACCCAGCGCTACCACCACAGGGATGGCCAGAAGGCCAAGAACGGGGATCATTGAAAAGACCCCGACCCCCAAGCCATAGCACAACATGGAAATGAGAAAGTTGAGGGCCTCGCGGCCGTGATAGTCGATGTAGGGGCTTGTTTTCCTTTTTCATCATCCAGACCACCACCGGCGCAAGCAGCCCAAAGCAAGGCACGATGTACCCCGCAAATAGAGAGAGATGACAAATCATGCCCCAAGTGCGTGCATTCTGATCCAGACCACTTTCGCTCATGATCCTTCCCTTTCCGGTTTGCTTTCTCTGAACACCATATCCAGCCTATCCGAATTGCCGGCGGGACGTCAAGAAAAAGGTGCCATCTTTTGCAGGGGGATTTCCATCGGGCCATGAAACGTACCACAAGTGTCCTGAACACTTCTGTTCATTTGTTGATACTGAACACCAACGACACCCAAGCGTACTTTGATAACAATCTTCACAACACCTTGTCAATACATAACTTATGCTTCTCCCCATGTCCGAGGTCCGGTTGGCATGAATCCTGCCTTATTGGACCCAACGCAATTCGGACTTCGTCAGGCAGCGGGAACCCATTTTGAAGCGCCTGTGCTGGGGAAGGCAACAGGCACGCGGTTCGATGCGAGGCGGTAGCAACCTCTAACCCCGGAGGCAAAAGCACATGGCAGTGGAGCAGCAAAGAGACATCATATCGCAGGTGGCCGAGGAGTTCGGGAGAAGTCCGGCGCGCCTGTTGGACGTAGCCCGGGGCGTTCACGCCAGGCTGGGCCACCTTTCGGAAGAGAGTATCGGTTTCATTGCGGAGGCCTTGGGCCTTGAGCGGGTGCGGGTGCGGGACACGATAAGCTTCTATCACTTTTTCGCCCGCCAACCGCGGGGCAGGTCCACGGTGTACCTCTGTAACGCGGTGGTGGAACGCATGAAGGGGGCCGACGCGGTGGCCAAGGCCTTCGAGGAGGCCACGGGCGTAAAGATGGGGGAGACCACGCCGGACAACGCGATTTCGTTGGCCTACACGGCGTGTATTGGCCTGAGTGACCAGGCGCCGAGCGCCCTGGTAAACGGTATCCCGCTCACCAATCTCACCCCCGCCGATGTACCCATGATCGTGGAGACCCTGCGCAAGGGCGAAGACGTGTCGAGTCTGCCCCAGGCCAAGGTGAAGAAGAATCTCCTGAAACGGGGCGACATTGTTTTCGGGGCGATGGATCCCGGTGCGGCGATCCGAAAGGCCCTTGCCCTCAGCCCGGTCGAGTTGATTAACGAGATGAGTGTTTCCCGGCTGCGCGGGCGCGGCGGCGCGGGCTTCCCCACGTCCATGAAGTGGAGCTTCTGCCGCACCGCCAAGGGCGAGGCCCATTACGTGGTCTGCAACGCGGACGAGGGCGAGCCGGGCACCTTCAAAGATCGGGTCATCCTGACCGAATGCCCCGACCTGCTTTTCGAGGGCATGACCGTGGCCGGTTATGCTATCGGGGCGAAAAAGGGCTTCCTCTACCTCCGGGCCGAGTATGAATACATGCTGGCCCGCCTGGAGACGGTTCTGGCGAGGCGCCGGGACGCGGGTCTCCTGGGCACGAACATCCTGGGCAAGGGCTTTGACTTTGACATCCGCATCCAGGTGGGCGGGGGCGCCTATGTCTGCGGCGAGGAATCGGCCCTCATCGAATCGCTCGAAGGCAAACGCGGCGCACCACGCGACCGGCCTCCCTTCCCCGTCCAGAAGGGCTACCGAAACCAGCCCACGTCGGTCAACAATGTGGAAACCTTGTGTTGCGCGGCCCGTATCGTCGAAAAAGGCGGCGCGTGGTTTTCCGCCTTCGGATACGAGGATTCCAAGGGCACCAAGGCCCTCAGCATCTCCGGCGACTGTGAGCGACCGGGGGTCTATGAAGTCGAATATGGTATGACCCTCCAGGATATGCTGGACATGGTGGGCGCGCGGAACGTGCAGGCCATCCAGTTCGGCGGCCCGTCGGGCCAGTGCATCGCGCCCGATGGTTTCGGGCGGCGTCTTGATTTCGACGACCTCGCCACGGGCGGGTCGGTCATTATCTTCGGCGAGGACCGGGATCTGCTGGAGTACATGCGCCAGTTCACCGAGTTCTTCACGGAAGAGTCGTGCGGCTGGTGTGCGCCATGCCGCGTGGGCACGACGCTCCTGTTAAAGGGGCTTGAGAAGATCCTGGAAGGCTCGGGCACGAAAAGCGACCTGGAAGCCCTGAAAAAACTGGGCGCCACCGTGAAGGCCATGAGCCGTTGCGGCTTGGGCCAGACGGCGGCCAACCCCATCCTGACGACCATGGAGAACTTTCCCGGGCTTTATGAGGCGCGGCTCAGCAAGGACGAGTTCATCCCATCCTTTGATTTGGCGAAAGCCCTGGAAGAAGGCTGTGCCGTGACGGGGCGTAATCCCGACCTCGAGGAGAAGCACGCATGAGCAACGAAAAGATGACCATTCTCATCGATGGCGTGGCGGTGGAGGCCACGGAAGGGCAGACCATCCTGCAGGCGGCGGCCGACGCGGGAATCTACATCCCCCGTCTCTGCAACCACAAAGACCTTCTGCCCGGCGGCCATTGCCGCATTTGCACCGTCAAGATCAACGGTCGTCCCGGCAGCAGTTGTACTTTCCCGGTGGCGGATGGCCTGGTGATCGAGAATGATACGGACGAACTCAATGCCATGCGCCGTGCCATCGTGGAGATGCTCTTCGTGGAGGGCAACCACTATTGCCCTTCGTGCGAGGCAAGCGGCAATTGTGAACTCCAGGCCCTGGGGTACCGCCTCGGAATGATCAACCCCGAGTATCCCTACCAGGAGCCGAAAAACGAAATCGACGCCACCCATGACGATGTATATATCGACCGGGATCGTTGTGTGCTGTGCGGCCGCTGTGCGCGCGCCTCGGTGCAACTCGACGGTAAGCGCGTCTTCGGTTTCGACGGGCGGGGGCTGGGTACGCGCATCGCGGTCAACTCTCCGGACGGCCTCGGCGGCACCAACCTGAGCGTGGACGACCGTGCGGCGACCATCTGCCCCACGGGGTGTCTCCGGGTAAAAGGGCAGGGCCCCGACATCCCCGTGGGGCAACGCGCTTACGACAGTACCCCCATCGGGTCCGATATAGAACGGAAACAGACGGTGAAGCAGGCAACGTGAAGAGAGGATTGGAGTCATGGCGAAACCCAAGGTAGCAACAGGTCATTTCACCGGATGTTTCGGCTGTCACATGTCGTTGCTGGATATCGATGAGCGCATCATCGACCTGGTGGAGCTTGTCGAATTCGACAAGTCGCCCATCAATGATATCAAGCGTTTCTCCGGACCGGTGGACATCGGTATCGTCGAGGGCGGCGTGAGTAATGACGAGAACGTGGAGTTCCTGAAACAATTTCGCGAGAATTGCAGGATCCTTATCGCCATGGGAGCCTGTGCGCTGAATGGCGGCGTGCCCTCCATGCGCAACACCGTGCCGCTGAAGGAATGCCTTGAAGAGGCCTTCCTCAATGGCCCCACGGTCCATGGGGGCGTCATCCCCAACGACCCCGATATCCCCAACCTTCTCGACCGGGTATACCCGGTGCATGAGGTGGTGAAGGTTGACTATGCCCTGCCGGGATGCCCCCCCTCGGCGGACACGCTTTGGGCCGCCCTCACCGCCCTCTTGAGCGGCGAGGAACCGGGGCTCCCCTATGAACTGGTCAAGTACGACTGATCCCAAGGAGGCATGGTAATCATGGCGGTTTCAACGAGTAATCAGAAACGGAAGGTGGTCATCAATCCCGTGACCCGCGTCGAGGGACACGGCAAAGTGACCATCCAGCTCGACGAGAACGGTCATGTGGAGCGTACGCGCTTTCACATCATCGAGTTCCGGGGCTTCGAGCGCTTCGTGCAGGGCCGTATGTATTGGGAAGCCCCCATTATCGTGCAACGCCTCTGCGGCATCTGCCCCGTGAGCCATCACCTGGCCGCGTCCAAGGCCATGGACGTGGTTGCGGGCGTGGACCAGGTCAGCCCCACGGCGGAAAAGATGCGCCGGCTCATGCACTACGGCCAGACCTACCAGTCCCACGCCCTGCACTTCTTCCACCTCGCTTCTCCGGACCTCCTTTTCGGTTTCGACGCGCCCGTCGAGAAACGCAACGTATTGGCGGTCCTGGCCGAGTATCCGGATGTCGCCAGGAAAGCCGTGCTCATGCGTCAGTATGGGCAGGAAGTCATCAAAGCCACGTCGGGAAAGAAAATTCACGGAACCGGCTCCCTTCCGGGCGGCGTGAACAAAAACCTGGGCGCGGCCGAGCGCGACACGCTGCAAGCCCGGGTCGACACTATGATTGAATGGGCGGTGGAAGGCCTTGAACTGTGCAAGACCATCACCAAGGCCGACCTGGACAAGCTGGTGAAGTTTGGTTCCTTCGAGTCCAATTTCATGAGCATCGTGGCCGAAGACGGTTGCATGGATCTCTACGACGGCAAGCTTCGGGTTATTGACGCCGATGGTGAAAAAATCTTCGACCAGGTCGCGCCGGCGGATTACCTGGACTACATCGAAGAAGAGGTCCGTCCCTGGAGCTACATGAAGTTCCCCTTCATTAAATCCCTGGGCAAGGAAAAAGGCTGGTACCGGGTTGGTCCCCTCGCCCGGGTTAACGCCTGCGACTATATCGACACCCCTATCGCCGAGAAAGAGCGACAGGAGTTTATGGCGCTCGGCGGCGGTCGGCCGGTCCATGCCACCATGGCCTACCATTGGGCACGCATGATCGAAACGGTACACGCCGCCGAAAAAATGAAAGAACTGCTGGCCGATCCCGACTTGCAGGGCACGGAATTACGTCGCAAGGGTGAGCGCCGCAACCGTGGTGTGGCCTGGATCGAGGCGCCCCGGGGCACGCTCTTCCATCACTATGAAGTCGATGAGCAGGACAAGATCACCCTGGCCAATCTCATCGTTTCCACGACGAACAACAACGAGGCCATGAACGAGGCCGTGCGGGTGATCGCGGACCAGTACCTGGATGGCAAGGAGATTACCGAGGGGCTGCTCAACCATATCGAGGTGGGGATTCGCGCCTATGATCCCTGCCTGAGCTGCGCCACCCACGCCCTGGGACAAATGCGGCTGCAAGTGCGGCTTACGGATGCGCGGGGGCATCTTATCGATGAGAAGCTGCGCGGTTGAGTACGCCGAAAGAACAGCGTATTCTTGTGCTCGGTTATGGCAATCCCGGGCGACAGGATGACGGCATGGGGCCCGCCATGGCCGAGGCCGTGCAGGGCTTCGCCTTACCCGGTGTTTTCACGGACGCGGACTACCAGTTGAATATCGAGGACGCCGCGCAAATGGCGGGGTTTGGGCGTGTCCTTTTCGTGGACGCCAGCGTGGACGCCGACGCGCCTTTCACGTTCAGCGAAGTGCGGGCAGGCGCGGACATCGCCTTCACCAGTCATTCCGTGTCACCCGAGTCGGTGCTCGCCATCTGCGAGGACCATTTCGGGCGTGCGCCCCGGGCATTCGTGCTGGCCATACGGGGATATGCCTTCGACTTTGCCGAGGGAATCACTCCGCGTGCACAAAAAAACTTTGAGCAGGCATTGGCTTTCGTCCAATCATTGATTCGAGGATGGAAGGAAGGTAAACATGGATAGTAAGAAGACAGTTCTAACCATTGACGACGACAAGGATATTCGCGATGCCCTTCGCATCGTGCTCGAGGCCGAGGGCTTCGCCGTCGAAGAGGCCTGTAACGGCGAAAGCGGCCTCGAGGCCGCGAAGGCCTCAACGCCGGACGCCGTCGTGGTGGACCTTATGATGGAGACGGTGGACGCGGGAACCATCGTGGCGAAGTCATTGCGGGAATCAGGCTACACGGGCCCCGTCTACCTGCTCAGCAGCGCCGGCGATACCGTCCGCTACAATATCGACGCGCGGGACCTGGGTTTGTCGGGCATCTTTCAAAAGCCTATTGATCCCAAAACACTCGTGGCGACGCTGAAGGCCAAGCTGGGCCATTAGGAAGACCGGTGCAGCCGCCCGGACCGTACTCGCCCGGGGCACACGAACACCGTGCCCGTGCCCTTGAACCGCCCAGGTGTGGCATAATGACCGGGGAAGCCGTGTCCGGGCAGCATGGGCGGGAATACGCAGGAGTTACCTGGTGCCATTTACGCAAATGCCGTATTCAGTGAGACCGCGATATGCTCCGGTGTGCGGTGGCTTTCCAGGTCCTCACATACAGGACGGCACGTAAGAAATTCCCGGTTACACAAACGCCTCGTCAGGGAAGCCGCGATACCGCTATGGCAAACCGAAGTTCGCAAGCCTCTCGCAGTCAAGTCGAACAAGAAGCCGGATTGGTGGGAAGGCTTTTTGCCTCCGATCCGGACTTGTGCATGTCGGAACAGATTCACCGCATGGTCATGGTGCGGTTTCTCGTGGTGGGCGCCATCGTTTGCGGTGCCTTTCTTGCCCGCTACGGGGTCGAAATTCACGATCTCCCCGTGTCCTGGCTCATCGTGCTGGCCCTTCTGCTCCTGTTATGCAATGCGGTGACCTTTCTCATAAACCGCCCCTACCGCGCCGCTCCAAAACCCAATCCCGACGCGCAGTTCTTTCTCCATGGCGTGATGCACGGTACGGTGACGCTCGACTTTCTGTTTCTTGCCGTGGCCCTTTGGCTGGTGGGCGGCCCGCAATCCCCCTTCCAGGCCTTCTTCATCTTCCATGTCATTATCGCCAGCGTGCTCATGTCGGCCCGGGCCGCCTATGGATACGCCCTCTTCGGGTACCTGCTCCTGACCTTTCTGACCATTGGTTTATGGTTGGGCGTCATCCCTTCATTCTCGCCACACGGCGCGGTGCCGTCGCAGGCCCCCCTCGATGGACGTTTTGTCATTACCGTGCTGATCGTAAATGGCTTGCTTTTCGTCCTGGTGGCCATGCTTCTCACCGGTCTGATGCGTTCCCTCCGCCACAGCATGCACGAATTATGGAATACGGGACAAGAGTTGAATCGTCTTTCCCAGCTTCGCCGGGATTTCCTCCACATTGCCATGCACAATCTGCGTTCACCCATCAGCGTGGTGAGTATGCAGATGAGCAACATGGCCAACGGCTATGGCGGCCCGTTGACGGAGAAACAGAACGGATGGGTGGACCGTGCACAAACCCGGCTGGGCGAGCTCCAGGAGTTCCTTAACGATCTTGAATTCCTCACGGCGCTGGACTCCGACAGGTTTGAAAGCCAGGGGGAGGCGCTCGATATTTGCGGGCTCATTGCTAGTCTGCCCAAGGAGGTCGAGGACCTCCTGCAGGAAAAAAAACATCGGCTTTTGGTCGAATGCCCCGATGGACCCGCTCGTGTGCATGGCGTTGCGCGCCTGATACACGAAATGATTATTAACTTCCTCACCAACGCAATCAAATACACCCCCCCGGGCGGGAGGATCATCGTACGTGCCGTACATAAAAACGGGTTTGTCCGCATCGAGGTTGAGGACAACGGAATCGGCATCTCCAAAAAAGACCAGGCGCGCCTGTTCCAGGAGTTCGTGCGCATCAAGCGCGATGATTCCGCCCTCGAAGATGTGCCCGGCTCGGGGCTTGGCTTGAGCATCGTCCGGCGTATCGCCGAATTGCACAAGGGCCGCGTCGAAGTAATCAGCGAACTGAACAAGGGAAGCATCTTCGCCATCGAGCTGCCCGCGGTGGACGGGTGATTTCGCCATGAAGATTGAGGACATCAGGAAAGTGGCCTCACCCGCGTGCCGGGCGTTTAACGTTAAGCGGCTTGACGCCTTCGGCTCCACCGCACGTGGCGAATCGACCACGTCAAGCGACGTGGATTTGCTCGTGGAGTTTCGAGAACCCGATGTTTTCCCGGCCCGCCGTTTTTTTGGACTCCTGCATGAGTTGGAGGATGCTCTCGGATGCGAAGTCGATCTTCTGACACCGGCCAGTCTCCGCAACCCCTATTTTCGCAGGCGCGTTCTCCAGGAAAGGACCCCTGTTTATGAAGGATGAAGTTCTCGCGCATCTTTACGATGTCATTCAGGCCGGGCGGGCAAGGGAGAAGATTTCGACAACCTGTTTGAGGATGCAACCGCATGGTCACGCATGTATCCAGGCATCTTCCTCGTCCCATTCACGTTTATCATTGCGTTTTTTTTTAAGCGTGGATCCCCGCTCCCCGCCGGATCCGAATGTTTTTTACCGTGTCGCGGGAGGTTACGCCATGCATGAGTTTTCCCTGGTGGAAAGTATTCTCACCAGCGTTTTCGATGTGGCCCGCCAACATGGCAATCCGCCCGTTACCCGCGTGAAGCTGGAGGTGGGCGCCTTGCAGCAGGTGGTGCCCGAGGCGCTTGAATTCGCTTTCAACGCGGCGGTGAAAGGTACATCCGCCGAGGGGGCGGTGCTGGACTGGACGGAAATCCCGGCCCGCATACAGTGTCCCGCCTGCCATGCCACCTATGAACCCGCCGATGTTTTCTGGGTGTGCCCCAATTGCGAGGCCCAGGGAGGCAAAGCCATCGCGGGCGATGATATTGTGTTGGCAAGTGTCGAGCTTGAAGACGGCGAATCCGGCCAAGGAGTGCAGTAGAATGGAAATCAATGTGGTCGAGAAGGTGATGAAAGTCAACGACGAGCTGGCCCAGGGCGTTCGCGAACGGCTGGCGAAGGCGGGCGTGGTGGGGCTGAACTTCATCAGCGCCCCCGGTTCGGGCAAGACGACGCTCATCGAGACCGCCCTGCGTAACCTGGGGGGAGCGCCGCGCATCGCCGTTATCGAGGGGGACCCGGACACCACCCTCGACGCGGAACGCATCGCGGCCTGCGGCGCGCCGGTGACCCAGGTGAACACGGCCGGTGGCTGCCACCTGGAAGCCAACCTGGTGAACCGGGCGCTGGACGGCTTCGACCTGGAGCAGATCGACCTCATGATCATCGAGAACGTGGGCAACCTGGTGTGCCCCGTGTCGTTCGACCTGGGCGAGGAGAAGCGGGTGGCCGTGGTCAGCACGACGGAAGGCCACGACAAGCCCGCCAAGTATCCCAAGCTGTTTCGCACGGCCCATGTGGTGGTGCTCAACAAGATCGACCTGCTGCCTTATGTCGATTTCAACCGGGACATCTTCCGTGATTCCCTCGAAAAACTTCAGCCCGGCGTCGAGGTCATCGAGGTCTCCTGTACTTCGGGTGAAGGCGTCGAGGCCTGGTGCGATTGGCTCCGCCGGGCGGGCAAAGGCTGAGACATGATCCCGTCCCGCGCAACGGCCGCACCGGCGCCCGCGATTCGGACCCGAACGCGTATCCAGGGCGCGGTGCAAGGCGTGGGCTTTCGCCCCTTTATCTACCGCCTGGCCCATGAACTGGGCCTCACCGGTCATGTTTCCAACACCCCGGCGGGGGTGACCGTCGAAGTGGAAGGCCGGCCGGACCGGGTGGAAACTTTTCTCGCCCGCATCGAGACCGACAAGCCCCCCCTGTCGGTGATTGTGTCCCTGGAAACCGAGGCCATTGCCGCCGAGGAGGATAGAGCCTTCACCATCCGCCACAGCGAGAGTGGGGGGGATACATGCGCCCATGTCTTGCCCGATATCGCCACCTGCCCCGATTGTCTCCGCGAAATACGTGATCCCCATGACCGGCGCTACCGCTACCCCTTCACGAACTGCACCAACTGCGGCCCGCGCTTCACCATCATCCACCGCCTGCCCTACGACCGCCCCAACACGTCCATGGAGGGCTTCACCTTGTGCCCGGCATGCCGCGCGGAGTACGAAGACCCCCGCGACCGCCGCTTTCACGCACAACCCACGGCCTGCCCCGATTGCGGCCCCCGGCTGGCCCGGTGGGATGGCGCGGGCCGGGTCCTGGCCACGCGCCACGACGCGCTTCGGCAAACGGCGGCCGCCATTCGCGCGGGGTGCGTCGTCGCCGTCAAGGGGCTGGGCGGTTTCCACCTGGTGGTCGATGCCCGCAACGACGCGGCGGTCCGCGAACTCCACCACCGCAAGCAACGCCGCGAAAAGCCCTTCGCCCTCATGTATCCCAACCTCGAGGCCGTCCGGGCCGACTGCCGGGTTGCCGAAGAAGAAGCCCGGCTGTTGACCGCGCCCGAGGCGCCCATTGTTCTGCTGGCCCGGCGCGAGACGGCGGCGGTTTCTCCTTCCGTGGCCCCCGGCGCGCCGGACTTGGGAGTGATGCTGCCCTACACTCCGCTCCACCACCTTTTGCTGGAGGAACTGGGCTTTCCCGTTGTGGCGACCTCGGCGAACCTGAGCGAAGAGCCCATCTGCATCGACGAAAGGGAGGCGCTTCACCGGCTGGCCGGGCTGGCGGATTGCTTCCTGGTTCACGACCGCCCCATCGTGCGCCATGTGGACGACAGTATCGTGCGGGTGGTGGCGGGGCGTGAAATGGTGCTTCGCCGCGCGCGGGGTTTCGCGCCCTTGCCCATCCGAACCCGCGCCGCCGGCCCGGATGTCCTGGCCACGGGCGCGCACCTCAAGAACACCGTGGCCGTGGCCAGGGGGAAAAACGTTTTCATCAGCCAGCACATGGGGGACCTGGAAACCCCCGCCGCCCTGGATGCCCATACGGCGGGGCTGACGGACCTGCGGGAACTCTTCGCCATCGCGCCGCAAGCCGTGGCCTGCGACCTCCATCCCGACTACCTGAGCAGCAGGCATGCCGCCGCCTTGGGGCTGCCCGTGATGCCCGTGCAGCATCACTACGCCCACGTGGTGGCGTGCATGGCGGAGCATGGCCTTGAAGGCCCCGTGCTCGGCGTAAGCTGGGACGGAACGGGGCTGGGCACGGACGGCACCATCTGGGGCGGCGAATTCCTCCGCGCCGATCTCGATGGTTTCGAGCGCGCCGCTTTCCTGCGCCCCTTCCGTTTGCCCGGAGGCGATGCTGCCGCCCGGGAGCCGCGCCGCTCGGCCCTGGGCATGTTGTACGCCCTTTCCGGCGACGGCATGCTGGAACAGCATGACGGTCTGCCGTGTCTGGAGGCCTTCACGCCGGTGGAACGGAACATACTGCTCCGCCTGTTGCGCAGCGGCACGAACGCGCCGGTTACTTCCAGCGCCGGACGCCTCTTCGACGGCGTGTCCGCCCTGCTGGGATTCCACCAGGTCTCGGCTTACGAAGGCCAGGCGGCCATGGCCCTGGAATACGCGGCGCGCGCCACAGAGGAGGCCGCCGCGCTGCCCGTCCCGGTATTGCGCGACACCACCCTCGACTGGGAGCCGCTGCTCCGGCGCCTGCTCGAAGGTATGCGGCAGGGCGAAGATACGGCGCGCCTCGCACGGGGCTTTCATGTTGCCCTGGCCGGCGCCGTGGTGACCGTGGCCGTGGTTTCAGGCCTCGAAAAGGTACTGCTCACCGGCGGCTGCTTCCAGAACGTCCTGTTGACGGAAATGACGATTGACCGCCTGCGCCACGCCGGCTTCACCCCCTACTGGCACCACCTGTTGCCGCCCAACGACGGAGGAATCGCCCCGGGCCAGGCGCTCCACGCCATGCACCGCCTCCTACACGACAAAAAAAATGCGACCCATGCGTGATAATAAGTCATATTCGCCGCGGAGAACCGTGGTTCCGAAGCAAAGTAGAAGAGGCTTCCAGCCTCTTCAAAAGCACCTGGAAACCGCTTCTACGTTTTCCCGCGACCGCGGGGAAGACGGGTTATAAGGGTGGGCCCTGGCCTACCACGGCCCCTAATTTCGTGTATTTTGTGTATTTTGTGGTTGAACCTGAAAAAGGCCGCTGCGCCCTTATTGCGGGGGCTTCTACCCGTTCTCTTTGACCCCATTTTGCCCCCCCCTTATAATACGACAATATCAGTTGAGGAGCTGTTCGAGGTTGCGGCTTGACCCCATTTTGCCCCACCCTTATAATATACGTGTTAGGATTCTGATACCCCGGCATGTTGCGGCTTGACCCCATTTTGCCCCCCCCTTATAATAAAAGAGCCATTATGCGACCTGTTCCTATAGTTGCGGCTTGACCCCATTTTGCCCCCCCCTTATAATCAACCCCTTGTGCGGGAACAGATGGGCGTGGTTGCGGCTTGACCCCATTTTGCCCCCCCCTTATAATCCCTCTGGGTCAAACCCAGAAGACCACGCAGTTGCGGCTTGACCCCATTTTGCCCCCCCCTTATAATCACCTCCCCGCGCTGCCATCATCGTACGCCGTTGCGGCTTGACCCCATTTTGCCCCCCCCTTATAATTGAAGATCATGATATAACCATCACAGTCGGGTTGCGGCTTGACCCCATTTTGCCCCCCCCTTATAATTGCTGTGGCCTTATTGGTTCTTGACAAACCGTTGCGGCTGTCAAGACTCTTTAGAAATGTCACATGTCTTGACTCATTAGAAATGTCATATACCTTGGTCCATGGGAATGTGCTGAGGGAGTTTTCCAAGGCCTGTGGTCAGGTTGGAAAAAACGCGTTATTAGCGTT
>JAJRTN010000009.1 GCA_024278275.1 Candidatus Hydrogenedentota bacterium | reverse complement strand
GCGCATATCAGAGTGACACGTCGTCGAAGCAACCGTCCTCGTCCGCCTTCTTCAGGCTCCCCTTCAAGCCACCTCCATAGAAATCAATCAATCAATAAAATCGGCTTTGGAATAAGGGGTTGAAAAGGTCGGTCCATATCATGGTGGGCCTTGGCCCACCATGGCCCTTCTTTCAAGGGAGGCTGTTTCGTCGTCAAGGTTTCAGGCCTGGTGGGCCAAGGCCCACCCCTGCGCTTCACCATGGGGCGCGGAACAAGTGCCGTCAACGGGCATGCGGGAGCATGTCCCCACCACGGAAAACCACCGTGGTTCCGCAGGAAAGTAGAAGCGGCTTCCAGCCGTTTTGAAGAGGCTGGAAGCCGCTTTACGTTTCGTAACCGTTCACGGGGCGCACCACATAGCCCGTGCCGCCGGCGCCCGCCTGCCCGAAGGTGGCTCCCCCCGGGGAGGGCGCTCCCTCCTGGCGTGGGGCATTCGCCGCAAGCGGTCGGAGCGTGGCCCTACCGAATTACCGTAAATGGTTGCTGTTGTTTTCCTGGAACCACGGGGTTCCAGGGAGCCAAAACCTGGTTCCGGTTTGTAGCCAGGTTAGCTTGTTTCCGTCCCTAAGCGGAACGACCCGCGTGGCGGCGCACCGTGACCACGCCGATGGCGCCGCAGGCCAACGTCAGCACGAGAAGCGTGACAAAACTCGACGCAGGCAGCGCGCTGAAAGGATCGGTTGGATCGGTGCCGTCCTTGAACTCGGCCAGGTTGTGGTTGCCGTCGTTATCGGGGTCGTCGAAGGCCACCTGGTCGAGATTCCCAAAGTACTGGTTCTCCCATTCGTCGGGCAGATGGTCCCCGTCACTGTCGGTGCCCGTGGCGCCCGCGGAAACCACCAGGTCCACTGCCGAGCCCGGTGAGGCGGCCGCGCCTCCCGCGGGATCCTGGGAAATAACATCGCCCGCGGCCACATCGGCACTGATCACCGTGGTGACCGTGCCCACCACCAAACCGGCGCCAACAATGGCGGACTCGGCGACGCTTTGGGCCACGCCGACCACATCCGGCACGATCACCGCGTCGCACGGGGTGCCCGAGGCGTTCAGGTCGGCGATGGCGGCACCGGTCCATTCAATCTGGTTGAAGAACCAGGCCGGACCGTTCACGTTTGTGACGAGGGTGAATACCGAACGGAACTCACTGCCCCCCACGATGGCGTCCACGTTGTCAGAACCGAAGTTCGCGAGGTCAATGCTGCCGGCGGACTGGAGGCCCGTTCCGGTGTCGTAGCTGAGTTCCAGCGTGGTCGCGGTGACATCAACCACCAATGTCTTCACGCCGGACGCGACGGCGGTGATAAGAACCTCCTGGGTGCCGATGGGGGGGGTGTAATACAGGTCCACCGAGTTGGCGTCAATCGTCGCCAACAGGCTGCCCTTGCTCACCGGGTTCACGGCATCAAACAAATCGATTTGGACACCGGCATAGTCGGTGGCCGCCGTGGCGCTGTTCATGGCCAGTTCCACGGTTAACGTGGTGGGATCCAGCCCCATATTCGGAAACACGCCCGTTACGCCGGAGAGATCACCAAAGCCGTCCGGCGCAATTTGAATCAAACAAGGTTGATACGTTACACCCAAGCCGACCAGCGGTGCGTCAACGTCGCCATCGGAACCCGAGAATGTCGCCGTGCCCGCGAAGGCACTCGTGCATGCGACCAGCATTGCGATGCAAAACACCGCCAATCCCTTCGCTTTCATGTCTACTCCTCTTTCCTGGTTGTCCATTTGCTGCGCTCCACGCGGGTCGCGCATTCCCTTCCAATTCAAAGCCATTGTGCAGCAAGGTTAAGAAACCGTGACGGACGCCCGCCTCTCCCACACCCCCAAACCTTCATGTCCTTTCGGACGCGGAAAATCGAGAAAACGCCCTCCATTGCACCCTTCCCATGTTCTGTCCTTCCCTTTCCATCGTACCAGTAAAGTGCGGTGAAAGCAAGTCATCTCTTGACAAGAGCATTGGAAAAATCGGCGGCTTTTTTAATGGGCCATCCGTTATGTTGCGGTTCAGGGAGCCGAGGCATAGCGGATGCTGTGGCGGTTTCGCTGAAAACGGTCTTTGGGGCGGGACCGCGACAGGATTCACCGTGTTTGGCGCCTATCCCCAGGCGATAGCCTGAGCGCGGGAAGCGCTGCCTATTCTGCCAATAGCCCTGGCAACAAGTGACCCGCCCATGAGTCCGTATATCCCGGGTTTTCAAGGGGTAATACCTGAAAATAGGCGAAAAAAGTATCTTTAATACGTGAATTGCGTATTTTTTTCATGTCAACGGAAGGGTGATCCGGAAAACTTGAAAAGGAGGTATTACTTAACTAAGATGGTGGCCGTTCGGCGGGAAAATGTCCATGAGCTTGGTGTCTGTTTCGCGTCCCGTTTGCCCTTTCAACGTCACCGAATAAGGGCTGATCCGTACATTATCGTTCAAACGAGGGGCCCATGATCTGGCATGGGTAAACAAAGAGGGAAGAATACGTCATGGTTGAAGCTGTGCATGAGTCCACCGAGTTAGGGCGCCAACTCCCCCTGTGGACCGTGTCGTTTTTTGCGCTGATGTTATTGTCCATTGCCGTCATGCCGCTACTGGCCGAGCAGTGGTGGGAACGGAATCGGAACAAGGCCATTGTGTCGACGGTTCTCGCCATACCGGTGTTGATTATTTTTGGCATGTCCCATAATTATAAGCCAATCATGCACGAGTTGGACGAGTATTTCTCGTTCATCGTACTTCTTGGGTCCCTTTTCGTGGTAAGCGGTGGCATCTTTCTGAGCGGTGACATCCGTGCCACCCCACGCATCACCACTTCTTTTCTCGCCATCGGTGCCGTCATCGCCAATGTTATTGGTACGACTGGTGCCTCCATGTTGCTCATACGTCCCCTGCTGCGGACTTGCAGCGAGCGGGAGCGCATTTACCACATTCCCATATTCTTCATCTTTGTCGTGTCCAATATCGGGGGCTGCCTGCTTCCCATCGGCGATCCGCCCCTGTTTATGGGATACCTGCGTGGTGTGCCCTTTTTTTGGACACTTCGGCTGTTTCCCATGTGGCTGTTTGCCCTTGCGGTGGTGCTGACCATTTTCTACATTATCGAGCGCTACTCCTGGAGCAAGGAGTCGACTCGCGCCCGAAGGCTTGATCAGGAAATGGTGGAGCCCCTGGGGTTGCATGGCAAGATCAACCTTATCTTCATCATGGGCATTCTCCTGTGTGTTATTTACCTGCCCATGCCGCTGCGTGAGCTGGGCATGATTGTGCTTTCCGGGCTTTCCCTGGCCCTGACACCCAAAGGCATACGGGCCCGGAACGAATTCAACTGGGCGCCCATTGTCGAGGTTGCGGTTCTGTTTATCGGAATTTTCATTACCATGGTTCCCGCGCTGCAAATCCTCGAAGCACGTGGTAGCGAGTTGGGGGTGAATCAGCCCTGGCAATTCTTCTGGGTGACGGGTGGCCTGTCGTCATTCCTGGATAACACGCCCACGTACTTGGCCTATCTCGCATTGGCGCAGGGCCTGACCCTCGCGGAGAACCTTCCGCAGGAAGTCGCCAACGTGCCGACGCAAATACTGGAGGCCATTTCCGTCGGTGCGGTGTTCATGGGCGCCATGACCTACATCGGCAACGGCCCCAATTTCATGGTGAAAGTCATTTGCGAGCATCAGCGCACGAAGATGCCCTCCTTCTTTGGCTACATGCTGTGGTCCTGTGGTTTCCTGCTGCCCATCTTCATTCTCGTCACCCTGATCTTCTTCTGGTTCGATTAAGCCCCGGGTGGTGCGTTTCCGAAATCACTCCCTTACCGGTTGCCGGTGCGGTTCGCAACAAGTAGTCACGGAAGTGTGTTTGCCCCGGTCCTTCCGTCATTTCCGCGAAAGCGGGGATGACGGTGGGGCCTGGCACGGACGGCGGTGGCGATTCCTGGTTCCAGCCTGGCCGGGGGTGGGGGTTGACGTGAAAAGGAATACACGCTAGGATTCACGTACAGCGTGAAAGATGCCGTGTCGCGTCGGAGTGACACCGTGGCGAACGTGCGTGGAAAGGGATACGGAATATGCCGGATATCGATCTTGGAAGCGCGGAGAGAGTTATTGAGGCGGCGAAAGCGAAGGCCGCCGACCTGGGCGCGAAAATGGACATTGCCGTCGTGGACGCAGGGGCCAACCTCAAGGCTTTCGTCCGCATGGATGGCGCGTGGCGGGGCAGTATCGACATTGCCATCAAGAAGGCCCGGACCGCCCGCATGTTCGACATGAACACGGGCGATATTGGCGCGTTGAGCCAGCCGGGTGGTCCGCTTTACGGCATTGAACACTCCAACGGCGGCCTCATCACCTTTCCCGGCGGCATTCCCCTGAAGAACGCCGTGGGTGAGATCATCGGCGCCGTCGGGGTTTCCGGTTCTTCCGTCGAGGATGATCACCTCGTCGCCGAAGCGGGCGCCGCAGCCGTGTAAGCACCGGTGGGAAGCAGGTGCGGGAGGAGGGAAGGAAAAGCCTTCCTCCCGGGGAGCAGCGGTGCGATCTGTCCAATATTGATTCGCACCATTGAGAAAAATGGTTCATCCGGGTAAAGCGTACCTGCGCTCTTTTCCCCATGGTGTTAAATGTCGGGATTGCACCCGTTTCAAGGGATTGGCCGGCCCGTGGGCGCGCCCTTTGTTATTTCGAACGTTGACTGACCGGGGGCGTTTCCGCATCAGGCCGGTGTGATACGACGGAGGGGGGGGCGAATCGTTTGTGGGAAATCTCCATTGAGATCCCTCACACAGCGATGCCGAAGCAGGTCTGTTCGTACCCGTTCCTCGCATGGGTGAAAACCGATGCGCATGACGCCAGCCTTCGGGATGACAGGGAAGGCTGCCCCCATGGGGGTATACCAGGGGGACAGCCAAACGGGATCTGCGCTTAATCCGGATGAACCCGGAAAGAGTCTTTAATATCTTTCCTGATGGGTTCCTCAGGCCACTTTCTTCAGAGACGCCATGTTCTTCGAGACTTGGTCCCAGTTCACCACGTTCCACCACTGCTTGATGTACGCACCCCGGTTGTTCTGGTAGTTCAGGTAGTAGGCGTGTTCCCACACGTCGATACCGAGAATGGGGGCGCTGCCCCAGGGCGACAGTTTGTGCTGGTTCTCCGCCTGAAGCACCAACAGCCGTCCGTCGGCGGGCCGGTAATGCAGCAACCCCCAGCCGCTGCCCTCGACGCCCTTGGCGGCCGCGCTGAAATGGGCCTTGAAGGTGTCGAAACTGCCGAAATCGCGTTTGATGAGGTGGGCCAGCGCGCCACCCGGTTCACCACCTCCGCCTTTGCCCGCCGGGGCCATCACTTTCCAGAACATGCTGTGCAGGAAGTGGCCGCCGCCGGTGAACGCTGCTTTTCGCGACCAATGCTGCACCAAATCAAAGTTGCCCGCGGCACGCGCCTCGGCGAGGGCTTTTTCGGCGGCGTTCAGACCCTTCACATAGCCCGCGTGGTGCTTGTCGTGATGGATCTTCATGGTCTTTTCGTCGATGAAGGGTTCGAGGGCGTCGTAGGCGTAGGGCAGGGGCGGCAACGTGTGTTCCGTCAACCCGCCATCGCCTTTCATGCCGCTGCCCGCGGCAAAAGCTGTGCCCGCCGCTCCGATGATGGCGGCGGCTCCGGCCAGGCCGGCTCCCGTGGTTCCCAAAAATTCCCGGCGTGTTTCGGTCATGATCTATATCCTTGGTGGTTTTACCTGTGAAAGGACGGCAGCCCGGCCGCCGCACCCGGGGAGTTAACACGAGGTGGTCGTGATTCATTTCGTTTCACGCATCAGGTTTTGCTCACCCCGTCATTCGGTTCATTGCCGGCTCCCCATGGGGCCGGGTATACTATGGGCGTGTTGAATATAATCCTTGGAAGAGGCATTGTATGGTTGACGTTTCCGTTACGTCTCCTCCTGTCCGCCGCGGCCCGGAGAATCGCGGCAGACCGGATCAGGTGGCGGTCGTGCTGACAAACGTATTTCAATCATGGCACCATGAAAGGAACCCCTTGGCGTGCTCAAAGGACTTGGTGATCTGGGGAAAATGAGTGGCATGCTCAAGCAAGCCATGGAAGTAAAACAGAATATCGAGGCGCTCAAGGCATCGCTGGGTGATGAGCGCGTCGAAGCGTCGGCCGGGGGCGGCATGGTGAAAGTCGTGATCTCCGGTACCATGGAAGTCCTGTCGGTCACTATTGATCCCGAGGTGGTGGACAGGGACGAAGTGGAAATGCTGGAAACATTGGTTCGCGCCGCGTTCAACGAGGCCGCCCAAAAGATGAAGGCCCTGGTAAAGGAGAAGATGAGGGAAGTCGCCGGGGGTATCGACATTCCGGGCCTTACCTGATGCGCACCATTTTCTTTGGCACCCCCGAGATTATGCTTCCCTCTCTCCGGGCGGTGGTTGCGGCCCACGAGGTCGCGGCGGTGGTGTGCCGCCCCGACAAGCCGAAAGGACGGGGCAAGAAGCTTGTTCCGCCCCCGGCGAAGGTCTGCGCGGAGGAACTGGGAATCCCCGTATGCCAGCCCGAGAAACTGAACGACGGTACTTTCGAGGCCTGGCTGCGCGACATGGCGCCCGAGTCCTGCGTTGTTTTCGCCTATGGCCGAATGTTGAAGCAACCCATCCTGGATATTCCCGCGAAGGGCTGGCTCAATGTACACCCGAGCCTGCTGCCCAAATACCGGGGACCCTCACCCATTCAGTCCGCCATTCTCAACGGTGATGCCGAAACGGGCGTCACCATCATGGATGTGGTATTGGAGATGGACGCGGGGGACATCCTCTTGCAGGAAGCCACGCCCATCGAGGATGAGGACACGGCCGAAACCCTGGCCCAACGGTTGTCGGAGATGGCCGCGCCGCTCCTGGTGGAGGGCATGAACCGGGTGGCCGGCGGCACGGCGGTGTTCCGTCCGCAGGATCCGGCGTTGGTCACCACGTGCCGCCTCTTCGAGAAAGCGCATGGCCGTATCCGGTGGGACCAGCCCGCTGAAGCCATTCGCAACCTCGTGCGCGCCGCCCTGCCGTGGCCCGTGGCGCAATGCCGCCGCGAAGGCGCGGTCTACCGCATTCACCGGGCGGAGGTGGTGAACGATCCTTCGCCGGAAGCGCCGGGCGTCATTACCGCCATCGAAAAGGATCATTTCCGTGTGGCCACGGGCCGGGGGCAGCTTGCCGTGTATGTTTTTCAGGCGCCGGGAAGAAAAGCCATGGCCGTGTCGGAGTTCCTCAAGGGTCACCGCATGAACGTGGGCGACCGTTTCGAGGAAATGTAAGCATGCCTGTAGACCCCGTTCGTGACGCCGCCATTGATGTCCTGCTTCGTGTATTTGAGCGCGGCGTCTATCTGGATCGTTCCCTGGACAAGACATTGCGGCGGAAGCGACTCGGCGACCGTGGGCGGCGTTTTCTCACCAACCTTGTCTACGGCACCGTTCGGCATCGGATCCTGATCGATCACGCCCTGAAAGCGATTTGCCACCAGCCCCTGGAAAAGCTGCCCTTTCCTATCCTGACCGTTTTGCGCATGGCCGTCTATCAATCCCTTTTCGTCGATCAGGTTACCCGCCCGGCCATGGTGCATACTTCCGTGGACCTGGCGAAGCGGCGGGGCCACGCGGGCACGGCTCGCCTGGTGAACGCCGTGCTGCGGCGCGCGCCCCAATCGCTTGAGGACGTGAAGCTGCCGGTTCGGGAGACGGATTTCGCGGCCTTTCTCGGCGTCCGTTATTCCCTGCCGGATTGGCTGGTGGCCCTGTGGCGGGCCGAGTACGGCGATGTGACGGCCGAGGCTATCGCCGCGGCCTCGGGCCTGGAGGCTCCCTCGTGCCTGCGCGTTAACACCCTCAAAACAAACGCCGGGGAACTCATCACCTCGCTTGCCGCCAGCGGCATCGCCGCCACCAAGGCCACGGTAATACCCGAGGAAGTGACCCTTGCCTCAGGCCGGCCGCCCACCCGAACCAAGCGCTTTCTGGAAGGCCATTTCATGGTGCAGGACGCCGCGTCCATGCTGCCCGCCCACCTGCTGGAACCCCATGCGGGGGAAAGGGTATTAGACCTCTGTGCCGCGCCGGGCGGTAAGACGACGCACCTGGCGCAATTGTCCAGGGGCCGGGCCCATATCGTGGCGATGGACCGGGGACGGTTTCGCCTGGATCGCGTGGCCGAGAACGTGGCACGCCTTGAATTGAGCGGCGTGAGCCTGTTGTGTGGCGATGGAACGCGCCCCCCGCTTCGGGGCGGCTTCAACCGGGTGCTGGTGGACGCCCCCTGCTCGGGGCTGGGCACCTTGCGCCGCCACCCCGATTTGAAGTGGCGTATCACGGAGAGAGACCTCGGCGAACTGGCCGCCCTGCAGGGGGCCTTATTGCGTTCGGCGCGGGATCTCTGCGAAAATGGCGGTCTCATCGTGTACTCGGTCTGTACCTTCACCCGCCAGGAAACCTGCGATGTGGTGGCGGATGTGTTGCGTGAAGGCGGACTCGAAGCGGAAGACGGACCGGAGTTCCTCGACAGGTGGAAGACGGACAGGGGACAATACCAGACACTGCCTTCCGGCGAAGCATTGGACGGGTTCTTCTTGATGCGGTTACGGAAAGCATCATAAACTTCGTCTTCTTCATTCTCCGTTTCGTGGCGTGGTGTCTGCAATGGTCCGTGGCCCTGGTCATCTTCCTCGTGGTGATGGCCGCTTCCGGCTATTATGTCTTCAACAAAACCCTCGAAGGCGGCCAACTGGTCACCGTGCCCGATATCGTCGAGTTGCCCCTGGGGGACGCTTCCATGCTCCTGGCCGAGCAGGGCCTTGAATTGGGCAAACCCATTCCCGCCGAGCATCCAACCATTCCCAAGGATCACATCATCACCCAACGTCCCGCCGCGGGCACGGTGGTACGCACGGGGCGGAAGGTGGTTCCCACCATCAGCATGGGCACGGAATCACTTCGGACGCCCGACCTGGTCCGGCGCTCCCTTAAGGACGCCGAGCAGCAGATCAGGCAGGGCCGGTTCCGCGTGGGTTCCGTCGTGCGTGTCGCCCACAAGACCCCTCGCGACACCGTTATTGCCCAGGACCCGCCCGCCGGACACGCCATCCATGTGCGCGGTGATATCCATCTGTTGGTCAGCGCGGGGCAACAGACGGAGAAGGCCTTCATGCCCAACATTCGCGGCCTGGACATTAACGAGGCCATCAGCCTCGTGGCACCGCTGGGGCTTCGGCTGGTGCCCAACGAAGTGGACTATCCCGGTGCCCGGGTCGATGTGGTGCTGGACCAGGACCCGCCCCCCAATGCCCTGGTGTACCAGGGGCAGATAGTCACCTACGACGTGAAGCTTTCAGGCGGCGTGGATGCGCCCAATGCGCGACACCAGGCCGACGTGCGGCATCAGATGCCCTTCGACTGGTATGATCACGATGTACGCGTCGATCTGGTCGACCGTTTTGGCGGGCGCGAAACCTTGCAGACCTATCCGCGGGCCTACGACCCCGCCTCACGGCGCAGCCGCGTCAAGGGAAGCCGCATTACCATCCGCAACGTCAGTTATGTGGGGCAAGCCACCGTGGAGATCTACATCGACGGTGAGTTGGCCGAGTCCTACCATATGAGAGGCGGTCTGCCGCCGGTAAAAAGCAGCGAGGAAGCCAACTCCGGCCCTCCGGGCGACCCCACCATCGATCAACCCTGAGCAGGAGTATATTCAGCCGTGCCAAAACTACAGATTGCCCCTTCTCTCCTGGCGAGTGACTTCGGACGTCTCGGCGAGGAGATCAAAGATGTCATCGACGCCGGCGCCGACCTGATCCACGTGGACGTTATGGACGGCCATTTCACGCCCAACATCACCATCGGCCCTCCCGTGGTCGCCAGTTTGCGCCGCTATTCGACCGTGCCCCTCGACGTGCATCTCATGATTGCCGATCCCGACCGCTATGCCGAGGACTTCATCAACGCCGGTGCCGATATCATTACCTTTCACGCCGAGGCCTGCGACCATCCCCACCGCCTGATTACGCGTATACAGTCCCTGGGCTGCAAGGCGGGTATTGTCCTCAACCCCGGCACCTCCGAGGACGTCATCGAGTACCTGGCCGAGATGGTGGACATGGTCCTCATCATGACCGTCAACCCCGGTTTCGGCGGACAGAAGTTCATCCCCGACATGGTGCGCAAGGTCAAGAACGTGCGCGACATGGTGGGCGACCGCGACGTGGAAGTGGACGGCGGTATCGACGACACCACCGCGTCGCTGGTCATCGAGGCGGGGGCCAACGTGCTCGTGGCGGGTACCTACATCTTCGGCAGTGATTCCTACCTGACGGCCATCGAGAAGCTGCGCGTTCTTGAATAGAACATCTTTTTACAGGGCCGCGGCAGCGTGCCCGCCGCTTCGGTGTGACTGTCATCCCCGCTTGCGCGAGGATGACAATGACGCCCTGCCATGATATGAAGCCAGGGGAAACCGCCGACTCTACCCCGGGATAAAGAGAGGGAATCAAGTACACCCGTAGCCTGCCCCCGGTTCCAGATACTGCAAACGTCTCAACGTTTTGGAGAAATCATGAATCGACTGAAACCGCTGTTTGCGCTGGTGTTTACAGCTACCCTGGGGCTGTCCTGTCCGGCGTCAAACATGCCGTGGAGAAGCGCCCTCTACCCGGAGGATTGGACCCCGTCGTTCACGGACGGGCAAGGCCGTTTCCTCCACGATTTTTCTTACGCGGGATATCACAACGGCGAGGAGCCTCCTGAAGTCGTGGGTGGCGCGGTCTTCAACGTGGTCTCCGAATTCGGCGCGGACAACACGGGCGCGTCCGACGCGACAACGGCCATTCGGAATGCCATCGACGCGGCATCCGTCGGGGGCGGCGTGGTCTATTTTCCCCCGGGGCTGTACAGATGTGACGGCGTCTTGACAATCACGGCGCCGAAGGTGGTTCTGCGGGGTGATGGCCCGTTAAGTTCACGCATCTTTTTCACGAAATACGAAGGCATGGGTTACCGCGCACATATCACTTTCAAGGGCGATGTTACACGCGAGGCGGATATTCCGCTGGTGTCCGACGGGATGAACCGGGCCTTCACCGTTGAGGTGGGCGAGGGCAATGGCCTCCAACCGGGAGACGAGATCTCTGTTGGATGGGTCATCACGGACGATTTTGTCGATGAACACAACATGACGGGCACGTGGGTCACCTTCAACGGGAAATGGAAATCCTTCTTCCGTCGGGAGATTACCCATATCAGCGCCACGAAATCAGGCCGGTTCAACATCACCATGGACGTGCCGAATCGCTACCCGGCGAAGCTTCGGGACAGGGCAAGCATCCGCCGCGAGACGGGCTACCTGTCCGAGTGCGGCATGGAGGATTTGGGCGTGGCAAACGCGGTGGCCTACCGCGATGCCTGGGCGCAGAACCAGGTTCACCTTATCGAGTTCAACGACGCGAAGGATTGTTGGGTGCGCAACGTCCACTCCTTTGCCTCGCCCCACCCCGATGCCGGCGGTTTTCATCTCCAAAGCTGCGGCATCGAGATTCAATCCTCCAAACGCATCACGGTGATGGATTGCCGCATGGAAAAGGCCCAGCATCGTGGTGGTGGGGGTAACGGCTATCTTTTCGAAATCGGCAAGAGCGATGAGGTCCTTGTGATGGATTGCACAGGGTTTTACGGGCGCCACAATTTCGTGCAGAATTGGGATTTCGGCACCACCGGCCTGGTGTTCCTCCGTTGCCGCAGCAGGGGAAGCCGGAACATCCTCGGGGAAATGGACCCCATCGGCCTGCCGGCCTACTGTGACTACCACCATTCCCTCGCAATGGCCTGTCTCGTGGACTCGTGCGAACTCGACGATGGCTGGTACGGTGGCAACCGGGGCGACTACAGCTCCGGAGCGGGAAACACCGTCACCCAGAGCGTCTACTGGAACACCAGCGGCAAAGGCCAAATCCGGTCGTGGCAATATGGAAACGGTTACATCATCGGCACGACCGCGATTAAGATCAAGACCAACATGACCCATTTCTCCGCTATTGGCACCGCGCCCGAAGATTATGTGGAAGGCCAGGGACGCGGCGCGATGCTGGTGCCCCAGTCGCTGTACGAGGACCAGCGCGCCAAGCGGCTGGCGCGGTAGGGAAAAGCGAAAGTTCGCCAGGCGGTTTCTCCATGGATGACAACCGGCGGACATTACAATTGGGTGGCTACGCCTTCAAACCGTGCCCGGTGTCTCCTGCCCCCTTCGAACCGAGGCCATAGTGCCTTACCCGGCCAAGGCGAAGTCAGTTTTCGTCTCCATGGAACCCCATGGTTCCAGGAAAAAACGGCCACCATGCCCGGGAATTCGGCAGGGTCGCGCTCCTGCGCGACCGTTTGCGGCGAAGGCCCCACGCCAAAAGGGAGCGCCCTCCCCGGACTAAAATGGGCGTTCCTGCCTTGCCTTCAGACTTCTCGCATGTCCATAGGCTGCCGCCGCCCGACGGCGATGATTGGGGGCTCATTTTGTGGTGCCGGTGTGGTGCCGATACATTCTCACGTAAAACGCGCCAAGGACCATGTTTCGTAAGTCCTTGGCGCGTCGTGTTTTAGATGGCTCCGCGAACAGGACTCGAACCTGTGACCTAGTGGTTAACAGCCACCCGCTCTACCAACTGAGCTATCGCGGATTATCGTGAAGAAGGCATAGTATGCCAAATGATGCTGTGTGATGCAACTTTTCGAATTGCCGGGGGCCTGATCACCGGCGGCCAAGCCTTTGATATGGGCTTGGCCGCCGGTGAATCCTCGGAAATGCAATGTGGCCCGCTACCGCAAAACGGGTTCCTCCTTTTGCACAAAGGGTTCGATGATAACCCGGTTTGAGGAAATGCGCCATTTGGCATGGTAGGCCTGTTCGTAGTAGTTGTCGTTGAGCTTTTGCACCAGCTCCTTGGCATTGTCCATGTCCGCTTCAATAAGATCGCGCATGGAGACCATGCCTTGAAGGGTGTTGCCTTTCCCCACCGCTATCAGATGGCGCAGCCCTTTCTTGAACATAAGGGCCTTTGCCATTTGCACCGTATCGTCCGTGGGAATGCACACGGGGTCGGGCGTCATGACATCACGCACTTTGACCTTGGCCGGATCCAGGCCCACGGCAACCACGCGGTGCATGAGGTCACGCTCCGAAAAGACGCCCACCAATTCGTCCTGGTACTTGACGGCCACGGCCCCGGATTCGCGTTCACACAGGTACTTCACCACTTCGAGGACGGTGTCCTCGGCATCCACCCAATACACATCGCGTGGCTTGATTACATCACTGATTTTGTTCACGGTTGCTCCTCCTTTCGTGAAGTGAAATCACCCCTCTTATTCTCGTTTAGTAAGTAAACACCTGTTTATCTTGCCTGATTCCAGGTTTGGGGGAAGAATTTCTCGGAGCTTCGTAAGCTATTGTGTGACAAGGTCTTACCATTTGAAAAAGAGTCCGTGGACACAGGAGTTGAGCCAAGCGAGAAGGGTTTGTACAGCCCCATGTTGCGCAAGGTGCCGGCCACTGCCGTTATCTCCGCGAATGGGGGCATGACAGGGGCAGTCCCTTCCCTGGTCCGCGGATTCCCGTTTTCACGGGCATGGCGGAAGGGCGGGGCAAAACACCTGTTTCGTGACCTCCATTTGCACCGCACTTCAGCGGAAAGGGGCTATTATCTTTTCATAATAAGCGCGTATATCCGTGCTTTTGTCTCGTGGTGCCGTCTGTTATACTGGAGCCGTTCCACTCGATTCAGTTTACCCATGGGAGTCTATCATGTCGGCTTTGCAGAAGATCTTGAGCTATGCAGTTAAAAACGGCGCGTCGGATATTCACCTTACCGTGGGGAGTCCGCCCGGTGTGCGTATTGACGGTGTCATACGCTTCATCAACACGGAGGCCCTGACGCCCGACGAGATGCTTGAGTTCACCGAGGAACTGATTCCCGATGAGGAAGAGCGGCATGAATTTTTGAAAACCGGCGATGCGGACAAAGCCTTCAGTGTCCCGGGGTTGGGCCGTTTCCGTGTTAATTTATTGATGCAACGTGGTTCGGTGGGGGTGGTGATGCGTCATGTACGCGGAAAGATCCTCAGTTTTGAAGAATTGAATCTTCCTCCATCGATGAAAAAGATCGCTGATTTACCGCGTGGTCTCATCCTGATCACGGGCACCACGGGCAGTGGTAAGTCTACGTCTCTCGCGGCCATCATCGACTGGATCAACCGGCGCAAGCGTCAGCACATTGTCACCCTCGAAGATCCCATTGAATTCCTGCACGTAAACAAGAAGAGCATCATCACCCAGCGCGAGGTGACCATTGACACGAAGGATTTCTACGTGGCCTTGCGCGCGGTGATGCGCGAGGATCCCGATGTGATTCTCATCGGAGAGATGCGCGATGCCGAAACCTTCCAGGCCGCCATCTCCGCGGCGGAAACGGGCCACCTCGTGTTCTCGACCCTGCACACGACCAATGTAATGCTCACCATCGACCGTATCATGGACATGTTTCCCTCGAATCAGCACGACCAGGTGCGCTCCCAGCTTTCCATGCAATTGCGTGCTTCTTGTGCGCAACGGCTCATTCCGTCGAAGGACGGCAAGGGCCGCGTGCCGGCCATCGAGGTGATGTTCAACAATCCGGGTATTGCCGCGTTGATCAAGGAAAACAACGTCAAGCAGATCCCGAACGCTTTGGCCGGTGGCAAGGAGGACGGGATGCAGACCTTTAATATGAGCCTGGCGGATCTCATCAAACGGGATCTCATCTCGAAGGAGGACGCCATGATCGCGTCGGACAATCCCGATGAACTGACCATGAACCTCCAGGGCATTTACCTCACCCAGGGCCGGGGGGGGATCCTCAAGCGCTAAGGCCATGGGAACGGAGCCCGGATCCACGGCGTCCATGCGGTTCGTTGCCCCGGCGGGAGGTGTTTAGGTACCCTGATGCCGCCGGGAGGAGGACGGCGTCATGGTCGACATCAAAGAGGAAGCACGGCGGTTGCGGCGGCGTGTTGAACCGGTGTTGGCCCACGCGCTGCTCCGGGACGATGCTTCGGCCATTGGGGCGTGCCGGCGTTTCCTGTCACTGTACGCGGACCCGAATTATTCGCTTTTCAATGTGGGCGCCCTTCTGAAACAACGGGGGGCCGCGTTGGCCGACGACCGCCATCAATGGTGCCCGGGCCCCATACGGGAAGAGCATGTGGGCGATCCCGAAACCATGATGATCTGCCTGGCCAGCCTGGTGAGGGCGATAGCGTTGGAGGGCGACGCGGTCCTGGTGATGGAGACCTTCGAGGAACCGGGCAACACGGGAGCCTGCCCTTGTATCGCGCTTGGGCTTGACGGTCCCGGCCGGGTCCCCGACCAGGTCGATATGGACGGTTGCTTTCGCCTTTCCTTCGAGGAACTGGGCGAGCGCTGGACCCTTGCCAGCAGTGGGGGCCGTCTTGACTGCACCGAAAACGGGGCCGTGTTTCGCGTGAAAGGCATGCGTATGCCGCCCGAGCCATTGCCGGAAGCAGGAGACTGGATCGCCCTGCTGGGGCGCGCCCCGGTGAGGAAGGACCTTGAGAAACTGTTGACACGGCTCGAAGGTCCGGCCTCCGTCTCTCCGGGTGATCTGAAGGCCGTGTTGCGCGAGGCATTGGCCGAAATGAAGGACCCCCTCGCCGTACTCGGCGTGGAGGTGGAGACCCTCATCGACCCCGGCCTCCCTCCCATCCCCATGGTACGGGGCAGGATGCGGCGTTTTTTTGACTTCGTGCTGGACTACGCCCTTTGGGCCGGGATGCGCCACGGCGCCCTTGTTTTCATGGCGGAATATGACGTTGCCTCGCGGGAGGCCGGGATGGTCATCACCCTGACCGCGCGAAAACATGCTTTCACCCGGACCTGCCACCTGGCGGGCATGGAGCGTGCCATCGTCACCCAGGGCGGCCGCTTCGAGGCCGACTTGGGCGAGGGGGAAGCGGTCTTCACCATCGGTTTGCCGGACACGGTCGGCGCGGCGCTGGATGATTGGCTGCCGGGTTGGCCCGCCTTCTCGGAGTGTTCGCGGCGGATGCTCCGGTTGCTTAAGAGCGGGGGAGGACCGCCGGAAGACTTCATTCTGGGCGGCGTGCTTGAGGAAGAGCTGGAGGCCTGGCTCCTGCCGCGCCTGGCGACCCCCGCCGCACGGCATGTGGCTTCGGAGATGGAAGCGACCGATGGCGGACTCCCCGGGAGCAACAGGGATCGCTTGAAAAAAGCCCTTGGGCAAGTGGCCAAAGGGAAAGTGAAGAAGGAAATCTGCCAGCCCCAATATGCCGGTGAACTCTTTTGGGCCTTTCGTGGCGAGGACCGGCGGCGGTGGGCGGTGGGCACGGATCAAGTGGACGAAACAACGGTGCGCCCCTTGTGTGAGGCCCTGCTGGCCAAGCCACCGGATGCGTTGGAAGCGCTCAAGCTGATGGCCCGCATCCACGAGGCGGAAGGGGGCTGAAAGCACCGCCGGAACGTGGGCGGACCATCCGTAGGGTGCGCTGAAGCGCACCTTACGGATCACCCCGTAGTTTCAACATGAGCGCCCGTGCCTCGCCCCTGGACTTGAGTCCCGCGAGCTGCGCTCCCGTGGCGCCCATTTCCCGAAGCGAGTCCACCTGTTCGCGGGTGGGGTGGAGGTGCATGTCTTCAATCAGCGCCGAGGCCAGGGCCTTGGTGGTGGCCCGTCGGATGAGTTCCGGGTCCGCGCCCAGGTGCTCGAGATAGGCCAATTGTTTTTCCGTGGCCGGCTCCGCCGCCTGTCGGCGCTGCCGGGCGGCGTCAATCATGGCCGAAGCCCGGCTGCGGCTGAGTCCCTGAAGAACTTCTTGACGTACCCCCAATGAGCGGAGGTAGTCCAACTGTTTCTCCGTGGCGGCTTTGGGCGGGGTGTCGTCGGTGGCCACGTCCACGACCAGGCTGGCCCGCTGGGGCGAGGTTATCGCCCCGTTGCCGATGAGGGCGATACGGGCGGCGCATTTGTTGCAGGTACCCTTCGCGCCCAGATGGCGCGCGGGCACCCGCAGCACCGCCTCGCAGGCGGGACAGACAAACTGGAGCATGATCTCCCCCATGACGCCGTGTCCCGCCTAGAACCGGGGGGGCTCAAGCCACGAAGGGAGGTTCCATTTTTCCTTACACGCGGCCCGCAGTCCCTTGTAGTCTTTCTCCTCCAGTTCGTTCCGCACCACGAATACATTCAACACGAAGTACAGTACGGGCAGCAGGAAGAGGGTTGGTATGATGGCCGTCAGGAAGAGCAAAATGCCCAACACGATCCAATTACCCATGAAATCCACATGAAATACCTTCAGCATGGCGGTGCGTCCTCCATTGGTCGGAATATGTCATAGTAGGCCGTGGGACACCACAAATCAATCCGCCGGCGGAACGGGTTCTGCCGGGTTTCAGAACTTCCGTCGCACGAAACATTCCATGAGGATATTGTTGAAATCGTCGCCCGCGTTGTTGAAGAACACGGCGCCGCCGATGAGGTTGAGGGTGGTCCGGTTGTTTATGGGGAATTCCAACCCGGCACGGGGACTGAAAAAGAGGAGGTAAAACGTTTCTTGATCTTTGATATGCAGCACCCGTCCGAGCAGGGGCAGCGAAAAGGAAACATCGCCCAGGGAATACTGGTAGTTGCCGCCGAAATTCAGTTCAAAAGCTGGCCGGGCGCCACGAATGGCACCCCAAAAACCGGCTTCCTTGCGCTTCGGTCGTTCCCAGGGATAGAAGGAGAAGGAATTGCCCAGGAAAAAGCTGCGACGGGTGAAATCGGCGCGCACGCCTACGGGAAGCCCCAACAACCGGTAACGATCTCGGTTTTTCACGGTCCCCATGCCCCCGCCCCAATACACCGCCCACGATACATATTGGTTGATTTCAAAACCGGCGCCCCCCCAGATATCCCAGATCCGTCCTTCATCGCTCCAATCCTTGAAGGTGTCCGGATCCTCCCAGTGCCGAAAGAGCAGGCGTCCGGGCCGGTTGAGCATACGGTCAATCTTGTTCTCCGAGGCTTGAAGACGCACGCGATAGTTCGACGTCCCCACGAACCAGAAACGCCGCATGGCCTCCTCGGGTTCCGACGCGGTCAACGTCACCTCCCCGCCGGCGTCCATTTGGGGTGCCACGGCGGTGTCCTCGGCCGACGCGGAAACGCCCGCCGGCAGGGCGATCATAATGGCCGCGAATAGCCGGGCTATGGCGGTGAAGTGATTCCACATCGTGATTGCACGAGAAAAACGTTTCATTTTCATCCTCTGTCCCCTCACCGTCCGGCAGCCCAAGGTGTCCATGCTATCACGAGCGTGGGAAAAAGGCGACATCCAATCCAAGAAAAACACAATTAGTATCTTGACAGAATTGGGTAAACAGTTTAAACTTAGGTCAACATAGGTATATTGAACAAGGAGTAATGGTAACACACCTGCTTGATGCCCCCAATTCGGCCAGCGGGTTCCCCTGTCGGAAACGAATGAAGGCTCCGTGTTTCCACAGGGCCTTCTGAATAACCCGAACTTTCAGTGCTTTACGCGGGATTTTCGAGAATACGGCTTTATATTGGACCGTCAATCATGGCCTCGACCTAACGCACTCGACCAAGGCGCGGAAGCTTTCTCGCCAATACAGGAAAGCCTTATGGACGCACCCCATCAGCACAAGACCTTTGAAAACCTGCGCACCGCGCTTGAAGAACTGCGGACCAAGCTGTTGGCAAACCAGATGGAATTTGCCAACCAGGTGGATGGATTACACAAAGCCATCGAGAGCATGGTCTCCGAGGCATCCGCCGAACGGCAGAGTGCCGAGGCGTTGACCCGAGCCGCCGAGGAAAGGCTGACGGCCTTCGTTACTTATCTTCAAAACCGGGATGAGCAGGAGGGAGACGGGCAGAGCCTGGCCCATGAACTGAGTGATCGCGTGGCCGAACTTGAGCGGAAGCTTGCCGAAAGCGAGGAGAAGTTGGCCGCCCGGCAGCAGCAATACGCCGACGAAGCAGCCGCCGCGGAAGCGGCGCGTGACCGGGTCGCCAAACTGGAGGGCGAACTGGCCGGGAAAGAATCCGAGGCCGAGGCCCGCGTGGCGGCGTTGGAACGCAGCCTGGCGGAACGCACGGCGGAAAAGGAGAAAGCCCTGGAGGAGGTGGCGGAAGCCCGTGCGCTCCTGGAAGAGGCCCAGGCGCGGGCGAAGGCCATCGAGGAGGCCGGTGCGGAAACCCAGGAGGAGATGGCCGGCCTGCGGGGGCAACTTGATCGGTTGGTCAAGGATCTTGAAGCGTTGAAAGGGGAAAAGGCAGAGAAGGATGAACAAATCGGGGCCCTGACGCAGGAAAAGACCGCGCTGGCCGAAACGGTGGCCTCGCTTGAGAAGTCTCTTGCCGAAGCGGCCGATACCTCGGCGCTGGAGGAGGAACTGGAGCAGGTGCGCCGGGAACTCCAGGAACAGCGGGTGCGCGAGCATATGCTGGAACAGCAGGTGCGTGACGAAATGGCCAAGGGGACGAAGTCCGCCTTGGCCGAACAGCTCGCCGAGGCGCTCCGGGATCTTGACCAGGCCCGCGAGGAATTGCGTGTTCTCCGTGCTTCCCGGGCCCGGGAAGCACGCCCGGGTTTCCAATGGCCCGAGGATCCCATGGCGCGGATCCGCGATGCGGCCCGGCGTTTGGAAGGCAGTCATCGTCGCGCCATTGGCGCCATTCTCGTCGATGCGGGGATCGTCACGGAAGAACAGGTCGAGTCGGCCCTTGAGGAGCAACGAAGCAATCCCCAAACCCATATGGGCGCCATCCTGGTGGATCGGGGTTATGCTTCCGAAGAGGCGGTGGGCCTGGCGCTGGCATGTCAGAGCCAGGTGGACTTCGTGTCCCTTGACGATGAGACCGTCGATCCCCAGGCGCCCGCCCTGGTAAACGAGCGGTTGGCGCAAAAACATCATTGCATTCCCATTCAGGCATCGGTGGACACCATTGTCCTGGCCATGGCCAATCCCCTGGATTTGGTTGCCATAGAGGATGTGGAGCGCGCCACCAACCGTAAGGCCGAAGTGGTGGTGGCCACCCGCAGCGCCATTGATGCCGCCCTCGAACGGTACTACTGGGAACCCGAGTAGGCCGCATCGCGAGGTTTCCAATTCCGCGGCCACCAATCGGTATCGGTGAGTACCGGTGGCGGGCCGGCACGTGCTCTCCTTTGGCTTGCGCTCGAATTGGCGTACTTGCTACGGTGAGGCTTTCTCCGAAACAAAGGGATTGGGAAGTATGTCCAGGCCTGTTCACCGGTTGATTACAGCGTCCCTCTTGGTGTTGCTTTGTGCGGCCGTGGGCGTGTCGTCGGTGTCCGCTTTCTTCTTTAAGCGCGACTATCGGACGGAACGCGTGGTGTATTCGCGGCCGGGGAGCGAGAAACTTCTCATGACGCTGTACCTGCCACGGGAGAGCAGCGAAGAATCAAGGCCGGCGGTGGCCTTGTTTCATGGCGGTGCGTGGCTTGTCGGTACCCGGCATCGGGTGAGCTGGTACGCGAAGCGCCTGGCCGAGCACGGGTACGTGGCTGCCACGGTCTCGTACCGTATGCTTCCGAAATACGGTTTTCCCGCGTGCGTACACGATGCGAAGGCGGCGATCCGATGGCTTCGGTCGCATGCCGTGGAATACGGCATCGACCCGGACCGTATCGCCGCGTCGGGCCATTCGGCAGGGGGGCACCTGGCCATGATGCTGGGCGTCACGGGGTATGACAAGCGATTTGAAGGCCCCGGCGATCCGGCGCTATCGAGCCGGGTGGAAGCGGTGATCAGTGTATACGGTGCGGTGGACCTGACAGTCTACAAGCGGTCTTCAAAAGCGGCGCCCCTTGGGGGTATTTCCCACAGGCTTTTGAACCGCTTCCTTCGGGACGTTCAGGAGAAAGGCGTGGATCCCTTTGCCGCGGCGTCTCCCGTGACCTACATCGACGCCCACAGTGCGCCTACCCTTTTCATCCAGGGCGATGAGGATGGACTGGTGCCGCCGTCCGTTTCCGCGACGGCGGCGGAAAAACTGAAAGCTGCGGGGGTTCCGGTGCGACGCGTTCTGGTGAAGGGAGCAGGCCACGGTTTCGATTATGCCGCGCCCAGACAGCGCCCCATGGTGCTGGAAGAGATGCTTCGTTTTCTGGGGGAACACCTGGCGGTGGGCGATGACCAAAGCGGATGAGTCTTCGCGGGCGCGGCGGGAGTATGATTGCTGGGCGCCCTATTATGACCTGGTTCACCCCGGTTTGCCCGGGGAGGCGGAGTTCTACGTCATGGAGGGGGTGCGTTGTGGCGGTGAGGTGCTCGAATTGGGCGTGGGCACGGGACGTATCGCCATTCCCATGGCCATGACGGGTGCTTCGGTGACGGGCCTTGACATCTCTCCCGAAATGCTTGCTCTCTGCCGGGAAAAGATCGAGGCCGTGGGAACGTTGAAGGGGCGCATCCTGCTTGCCGAGGGCGATATGCGATCTTTCGATTTACCACGGCGTTTCACGCTGATCATCGCGCCCTACCGTTCGTTCATGCACCTGCTGGACCACGGGGCGCAGGCTGATTGCCTCCACCGTGTCCATGAACACCTGGTTCCCGGCGGCCGGTTCATCATGAACCAGTGGGCCGCGCGACCGACGGCGATAGTGCGCGCCATGCAGTCCATGCCGCAGGGAGGGCTGATGCCGGTGGAGCAGTACACGGTGGATGAAGATACCCTGGTCGATCACTTTCATGCCGCGCACTACGACGAACACCGGCAGCTCATCAGGGAAGACCACTTATTGCGCGAGCGTGACCGTTCGGGAAGGGTAAACCACGAGGCGCGGCTCACCCTTACGCGGGCTTGGGCAACGCCCCGCGAGATGGAAGCCCTCGCCCGGGGATGCGGTTTTGAGGTAGAACGTGTTTTCGGTGATTTCGACGGGAGTCCTTTCGGCGCGGAGAGCACGGAGATGATCTGGTTTTTGCGGCGGCGTTGAAAGAACAGTCACGTTCAAGGTTTCAAATAACAAACGGGGGAAATCCAGGGGCTAGGTTCTCACGGTGAAGTGGTCGAATAATGGCTCGGTGGCTTGACTCCATTCGGCGAAGACTTTGTCCACGCGGGCAAAGCGGGGTCCGTGTCCGCACCAGTCCAACATGTTGGTCAGCGCGTGGTGGTCTCCCTCAAACAGCCCCTCGACCCGGCCATCGGGCAGATTGCGGACCCAACCGTGGAGTCCCCATTCCATGGCGCGGGCGTGGACCCCGTACCGGAAGCCCACGCCCTGCACACGTCCGCTAACCAGGAGATGGAGCCTTTCGGCCATGGGCTCCTATTCCCAGGTTTCCAGGAGACGGCGACGGTATTCGGGGTTGGCCAAGGCCGTTGCCGCGTAGGCGGCCATGAGGGCCACGTTGGTATCCTCGTCCTCGATGATCGGCTGGAGCACCGTGTAGAGGCTCCGGTCGCCCAGGCGCACAATGGTCATGGCCAGCAGGGAGCGAATGGCGGGCAACTCGGCTTGGGCCAACTGTTGCAGGACCACCTTCGAAGAGAAATCGCCGCTGGCGTAGAGGGTGGCGGCGTTTTTCATTCTGGAGCTCAGGTTGACGAAGGTGGGATCTTCACGGCGCGCGAGGCGCGCGCGCAGGAAACCGGTGGCATCCCAGTCTCCGTCCGCGGCAAGAAGCTGCGCGGCTTCCAGCTTCAGGGTGGGCACGTCATTGAAGGTCTTGACGAGAAGCTCGCGTCCCAAAGGATCTCCGAGCTTATGCAGCACAAGCACCATGCGGAACCATTCCATGCCGTCCGTGTTTTGCTGGCGCAGTTTCATTTGCTCCACCACATCATCGCCGCCAAGCTTGGAGAGCGCGAAAACGGCGGCCGCGCCTTTTGCCAAGTCCAGTTCTCCGAGCATGTTGATCAGGGTGGGGATGATGCTTCGGTCCCCGAGACGTGCCAAGGCTTTCGCGGCGGGAGCGCTGGCATCGGCGCGGCGGTCTTGCAGCATGTTGGACAGATTAATGGTGGCCTCGTCATAGCCGGTGAGTCCGGCCAGTGTGGCGGCCTGTGCCCGGATGGAACGGCTGGCGCTGGCCAAACCCTGGTGGAGCAGGTCCGCACTGGGGTTCTCGCCCACCAGGAAAAGCGCGGAGGCCGCCGTGAAACGGGTGCGCAGATCGTTGCTTGCCGCCAGGGATCTGAGGTATTCAAGGGCGTCTGTTTCGCCGTTCCCCGCCAAAACCGCCGCGGCCCCGATTTTCAATGACTGGTTCTTGTTCGAGTTACTGAAAAATTCCCGGGTTCGCTCCACGGCACGGTCGAGAACCGCTTTTTGCTCGCCACTGAGTGCCCTGGAGTCGGAAAGAGAGAACTTTTTGTCCGCCACCTTACCGCCCTGAACGATAATTTTTTCGATGGCGTCATAGCGGTAGGCGTAACGAATGTTCTTGTTTGTGAGTACGGCGAATGTCTCGGGTAACAATTCCACCACGCGGAGGTTGGCATCTTTCGCGCCGGACCCCTTGAGTACGATGGTAACCAGGGTTTCCGTGCCGGCGATTTTTCCCAGCGTGGCCCCCGGGGCACCCTCCACGGGTACGTTGCGTTGTGCGGTGGCGGCCACGCTTATCAGCATGGCGGCGCAAAGGAGAATGCTGAGTCGATGTCTCATTGGATTAACCCCTGTTTTTTCGTGACACGATCTCTGTTTTGAACCCGTGACGGTCCATGTTCGGCACGTCCGCCCGACACCGGGCGTCAATGCAGCTTCAGCTTTTCATCCTTGATCATATTGTCCAGAAAACGCTTCGCGGTCTCAAGTGACGGCACGAAGGGATTGATGGTGAGGGCCTGCAGGGCGTTTTCGTAGGACTGGTGCACGACTGCTTCAACGGTGAGGCGGTTGCTCTCCTTGGCCGCGAGAAAGAGGCCGCGGAGAAACCGCGGCAAACTTCCGATTTTCCGTGGCTGTATTCCCTTGTTGCTGACGGTGGCGGGTATCTCGACGCTTACGTCCTCGGGCAGGTCTCGAATGGAATCATTATTGCGCATACAGAGGATGACACATCGCTCCTTGGAACCCTCGAGAGCGACGATGAGCGGCACGATGGTCTCTTCGTACCACATGGCGTTCCGCTTCCGCATCAGGTCGGGCACTTCGTTAAGATTGGGGTCTTCGTACAGTTCAAGGATACGGGTTTCGGCTTCGTGCAACACCTCCGACCGGAACCGGGAGCCCGATTTCTGCCGTTTCAGCACTTCGGCTCGATGGAAATACATCCCCGTATTCCGCGTGGGAATCATGCGGAACAGCTCAATGAGATCATAATCGAAGCCGTCTTCTTCATGTCCCTCAAGCTGCTCCAGGAGATAGCTCATGCGACTCCGCCCGCCCACTTTGACGTCCTGGATCCACCCCAAGTGGTTCAGGCCCACGTAGTCCACGCAAACGTCGTCCTGATCATGCTGCAATACGCGGGCCACCTTGCGGGCGTAGGTGCCGGGCAGGTCGCAGACGCCGACAACATTCAGACTGCTGTAGCGAATGAGACCCTCCACAATGATACCCAGCGGGTTGGTGAGATTGATAAAGGTCGTGTCGGGATTGACTTCCTCTATCTGACGTGCCAGGTCCAGCACCACCGGCAGGGTACGCATGGCATTGGCGATGCCCCCCGGCCCAAGCGTCTCGTCGCCGACCATACCAAAGCGTGGGGGGATCATCTCGTCCCGCATCCGCGCGGTCATGCCCCCTACACGAATGTGGTTCACCACGTACTTGGCCCCCGCGACCGCCTCTTTTACATCCGTGGCGGGAAGCACTTTCGCGGGAAAACCGCTCTTGTCGATCAGGCGCTGACAAAACGCCGCCACCAACTCCAGTTTTCGCCCGGGATGTCCCAGCAGGACAATCTCCTTGACGTTCAGATTCTTGGAGATGACGGAGAGGATGAGCTCGGGGGTATAAACGCTGCTGCCACCCAGGATCGCAATCCGTTCGATCATCCAGGGAGACCTCCATTCTGCTACTGCCTCGACTCGCGTTTCGACCTTGAGACGCCCGTCGAACGAGTCTCCGAGAGGCTAACGTTAATCGCCCTCGAAAGTCAAACGCTCCAAGGGGATACCCGGCGCAAAGAACGTGGACGGGCATGGACAAGCACGGACGGCGGTGTGCCACGCTCTGAATATTCCCCCGGCCCCTGCCCCCTCACCCGGCGAGTTCTTCCTGAATGAGACGGACCGCCTCGGCCCGATTCTCATGCTTCAGAATAGGACGGCCCACCACGACCATGTTTGCACCGGCACGGGCGGCCTCGGCAGGGGTCATCACGCGGGCCTGATCGTCTTTACTCGACCAGCGGGGCCGCACACCGGGCGTCACCACCAACGGTTCCGGCCCCACGGCCTGGCGGACCCCCTGGATCTCGAGGGGCGAGCACACGATACCGTGCGCCCCGGCCTCCACGGCCATCCGTGCAAGACGGGGCACGGCCTGGGCCGCCGTCTCAGGCAGACCGACCTCCTCGCGAAGCATTTCATCAGACAGACTCGTCAGAATGGTGACGGCCAGGAGCCTGGTGTTCGTGCCTTCCACGGCCTCCCGCGCTCTGGCGATCATCTTCCGTCCCCCCACCGCATGCAGGGTGGTGAGCGACACCCCCATGTCCGCCGCCGACCTGGCCCCCTTGGCGATAGTGTTGGGGATATCATGAAACTTCAGATCGAGAAAGACCTGGCGTCCCATATCCTGGATCGCGTGGACGATGGGTGGGCCTTCCCGCGTGAAAAGCTGGAAGCCGATCTTAAACCACGCACACCCCTTGCACGTCGAAACGATATCCAGTGCTTCCTCACGCGTATCCACGTCGAGCACGGTAATCAGTTCGGTGGGCATGGGATTCCTCTCACGGTTGGTGATGGAAAGATCATAACCCGCGGTCCCATGGGACAGCAAGCTGGGCCCATATTCCCCCCGCTGACAGGCTTATCGTCAAAAAACGGACGCGGCACAATGGTATCCGCCTGGTCCACATGGTCCACGGTGGGCGGCAGGTTATAGTGTCCACGACACAGACCGGCAAAGTTTCTGTGGCACGTAATACGCGCGACGGACGGCTCCGGCGGAAAAGGGCTTAGCCCACACCCATAACAAACCGTTGCACTTAGTATTTGAATCCAGGTACTTGCATCCCCAGCGCGCGAATGGCAATACTTAGCCTTGCTCGTGCGCATGGCGCGGGTATGCGGAAAAGGGCGCTCTCCTCTCCGTCGCCCCCGGAGGGGGCGCCGAAGCGGAGCCCTGTGCCAACCGGTTGGAGAAGCAGTGCATGGCCAAGATGGATGCCGGCGAGTTTGCCTATTTCGAGGGTGGTTATGTTCCCATTGCCGAGGCAAAGGTCAGTGTGATGACCCATGCCTTCAATTACGGTACGGGACTTTTTGAAGGGATTCGCGGTTATTACGCGGAAGAAGAGGACAATATCCTGGTTTTTCGGCTCAAGGAGCACGTGGACCGTCTTGTCCGGAATTTCCGTATTCTCTGTATGGATATTCCTGAATCCCCCGAGGACATCGAGCGGATCTGTGTCGAAATTGTGCGGCGGAGCGGGTTTCGGCAGGGGGTTTACATTCGCCCCGTATGCTATAAGAGCGAACTTTCCCTGGGGCCAACCGTCAAAGGCGTGGAAAGCAGTCTTTGCTGTTACGTTATCAAGCTGGGCGATTACTGCGACATAGAAGCCGGCCTGGACGTGGCGGTTTCCTCCTGGCGGCGCCTGTCCGACAACGCCATTCCCAGCCGCGCAAAGACCACGGGCAGCTACATTAATTCGTCCCTCGCGGCCACCGAGGCGAAACAGGCCGGTTTCCATGAGGCCATCTTCCTCCGCGAGAACGGCATGGTGGCCGAAGGCAGCGCCATGAATATCTTCATGATCATGAATGGCAAACTTATCACTCCGCCACCCACCGCGGATATCCTGGTCGGCATCACGCGCAACACGGTGATGCAACTCGCGCGGGAGCAACTCGGTATGGACGTGATCGAGCGCAGCATCGCCCGAACCGAGCTGTATGTGTGCGACGAGGTCTTTTTCTGTGGCACGGGCGCCCAAGTGGCCCCGGTACGTTCCATCGACCGCCGGGTGCTCGGCGATGGCAAACCCGGGCCCATAACGCGACAGTTGCAAAAGCTGTATTTCGACGTGGTCCAGGGGAAGGTTCCTCAATATCGCCATTGGTGTACGCCGGTTTATTGACGGGTCGGAAAGGGACAGGGTCAAGACGAACACGCCTGCCCGTCGAAGGCACTCGTTCCCACGGTTGCCGTGGGAATGCTTGTTGCGGGCGTCTCGCCTGTATCGACGCGTGTTCAAACATGCCTTGCGGCGGAACGCCCGCACCTTTTGCCGCAACCGTTCCCGCCTTTCATAACCGTTATTGCGAGGGGGCCTGAGCGACCGTGGCAATCTGGGTACACCCGAAGTTGATACCGCTCCCATAATGGCGTATGTCTCTGGCGCCGGTACATCGCTATCCGCGCCAATCTGCGTCATCCGCGGATGCTTCCTGATTCATCCGCCGATTGCGCAGATAAACGCAGATTCTCTTGTTCCGACGGAGGAGCATGGGCAGGAGCGTGAGCGGAGAGACGGATGCCTGGCTTCGTATTGGCGCAATTTCCGCTAACAAGGTACAATTATCATGGCAGCAGGGAATGCCGTGCTCTGTGGCGTCGGTTCTCCCTTTTATAAAAGACCGAAAACTGACGGTTTGACCCGGGTCCACCGGCCCATGTGGCGTGGACTCTGGCGGCCAAGATCTGGGAGATTGGCGGCGTATGTACGTTCGGGTTACTCGGTTCATGCGGTTTGCAACAGGTTTGTTGGTAGTCGTCTCCCTCCTGGGTGGGGTGTATGCGCTCCCCGCCTTGGCGGATAAGAGCGGGATGGCTACGGACGTGAAAACGGGGAATGGTCCGTTATCCCCGGAGAAAAAGCTCCCGGAAGCCCTTCTTCGGAAGATGAAGAAAGGCGCCAAAAGTCCCTATGATCAACCCGATGAAGCCATGCGGTTTTATCTTGACCAGCGCACGGGGGGGAGCCCCATCGACTATGCGGCCATGGCCGAGGCCGAACGGAAAATCGCCAAGATGCCCAGGGCCATGTTTGGTCCCGGGGGCATTCAGATCTATGATCCCAATAACCCCATGGGAGCCTTCATTGAGAAGGTGGCCGGTGATCTTTCCAACTGGACGGAATTGGGGCCGGGAAATGTGGGGGGGCGCACGCGGGCGCTGTTGGTCGATCCCGGCAACAGTAATACCATGTATGCGGGCGGTGTCGCCGGGGGCGTGTGGAAAACCACCGATGGCGGCCTGAACTGGACGCCGTTGGATGACCTCATGGACAACCTGGCCGTCACTTCCATGGTCTTCCAACAGCAGGGAAGCGGATCGGTCAACACCGCGGTCATCTACGCAGGAACCGGGGAAGGTGTTTTTAACCTGGATGCCGTGCGGGGTGCCGGCATTTTCAAGTCCACCGACAGTGGTGTTACCTGGACCCAACTCACCGCGACCAACAACAGCAACTTTTACTATGTGAATAAGATCGTGGCCAGCCCCAATAACAGCCAGGTGCTCTATGCCGCCACGCGCACGGGCATCTGGAAAACCGCCGACGGCGGTGCTTCCTGGACGCGGGTCCTGAACGATAACGGTGGCAATACCGCGACGGAGACTGTCGTTAACACCGGCGTCGGTTTCACCGATGTGGAGATCCGAACGGATTTGGCCACGGATACGCTCATCGCCTCTAACGGCAGCTTCACCACCGACGGCGTTTATCGCAGTCTCGACGCCGGGGCCACGTGGGCGCGTGTTCACACGGCGACCGGTCTCGGCCGCTCCGATCTCGCCATCGCGCCCAGTGATCAGCAGTACATGTATGCCCTGAGCGCGGATCGTTCCAACAGCAATCGTCTGCTGAACGTATACCGAAGCACCGATGGCGGGGCCACCTGGGTCGCCCGCATTGCCGGAACTTTCGACCAGACCAACGCCGACTGGCTGCTCCTGACCAACCCGATTATTGCGAACATGTCCCCCTGCGGCTTTGGGTCCAATTCCCTGCTCAATCAGGGATGGTATGACAATATCATCGCCGTGGCGCCACACGACCGGAACGTGCTTTACTCTGGCGGCATCGACCTGTTCCGGTCCGATGACGGCGGCGCGACTTGGGGCATCATCAGTTATTGGTGGGTGGCCGGTTCCACGGGCTATGTTCATGCCGACCAACACGCCATCGCCTTTGATCCCGGCTGGGACGGCTCGACCAACCAGACCCTCTTCGTGGGTAACGACGGCGGCGTCTACGCCAGCAACAATGCCATGGGCACCGTGGCCACCGGCGGTACCGGGGGAGACGGCATCTGCTACAACGGTTCAACACTGCCTTCCGTAACCTTTACGCCGCTCAATAACGGCTATGGCGTCACCCAGTTCTACCATGGCCGGCCCTACCCTTCGCCCACGACGACCTACTTTGGAGGCACGCAGGACAACGGCACCATTCGGGGAACCGACGGTGGGGGCCTTAATAATTGGACGGAGATTCACGGTGGCGACGGGGGCTATGTAAGTTTTGATCCTGCCAACACCAGTACGCTGTTTGCGGAGACGACCTACAACGACCTGAACCGTTCCACCAATGGGGGTGGCTCATTCACGGCTATCTTTGATAATGGCGATGAAACCTCCTCCCATTTTCTTTTCATCGCCCCCTTCCGGCACGACCCCGGAAACGCCGAGCGCATATGGTATGGCGGTTGGTATCCTTATCGCTCAACGAACGCCGTTACCGGCAGTACCGTGACCTGGGTGCAGGCGGGGACACTGAGCAGTGGTAGTGGGAGTATTTCGGCCTGGGCCATCGACCCTAATGACAGTGATCGGGTCTATTACGGTCTTTCCGGAGGCACTGTGCAAGGTACGACTACGGCCACCACCGCCACGTCGGCCACCGTCTGGGCCGACCTGTCGCCCACTTGGGGGGGATCGGCCTATGTAAGCTGGCTCGAAGTGGATGGAAACGACCTGGTCAACAACACGGTCTATGCCACCAATTCGCGTTTCGGCGGTGGCGTAAGCCACGTCATGCGCTCCACCGATGGCGGCACGACCTGGACCGACATCACCAACAACCTGCCCGACATTGCCACCCATTGCATCGTGGTACAGCCGGGCTTCTCCAGTAACCTTTTCGTGGGGACCGACCTTGGTATCTTTGTCTCCACCGATACCGGCGCCACCTGGGCCAGCATGAATACCCCCGATTTTGCCAATGTGGTGGTGGAGAGCATGGAGTTTCAGGACGCAAGTTCCTTGTATCTCTTCACCCATGGCCGTGGGGCCTGGCGGGCCACGGTGGATACCCAGCCCCCCGAGTCTAATATCGTGGTTTCACCTCTGTCGCTGAGTTTTGGTGAGCAACGGGTGGACGCCGGGCCGACCGGTGCCCAGACGATTACCATCACCAATGATGGCAACATCAATTTGAACATCAGCGGCGTTGCCCTGGGCGGCACCGATCCCGGTGAATTTACCATTGCCAGCGATACAGGCGAGGCGGTCCTCGCCCCGTCGGCCTCGCGCACGCTGCAAGTGACTTTCGATCCCACCAGCCTGGGCGCGAAATCCGCTACCATAACCATCACCAGCGATGATCCCGATGAACCCTCGGTCGTGGTGAACCTGGGGGGCACGGGCGTTATGCCGGAGATTACCGTCGCACCGCTTGCGCTCGCCTTTGGCAGCCAGGGCACCGCCGCGGGCGCCACGGCGTCCCAGGCGGTCACCATCACCAACGACGGCACGAGTACCCTCACCATCTCCAGCGTGGGCCTCACCGGCACCGATCCCGGTGAATTCGCCATTGCCAGCGACACGGGCGAGGGCACCCTGGCCCCCGCGGCAAGCCGCATCGTACAGGTGGCATTCGACCCCGGCGGCCTGGGCGCGAAATCCGCCACACTGCGAATCGTGAGTGACGACGCGGACGAAAGCACGGTGGACGTGACCCTTGACGGGACGGGCATCGACATTGTTTTCGTGGACGCCGCCAACACGGGCGTTGAAGACGGCAGCTAATCCAATCCCTACAACACGCTCCAGGAAGGCATCGACGCGGTGGCCGCGGGCGGCACCATACGCATCGCCGACGGTACCTACGGCGGTATTTCAGGAAACCGCGTCATCAAGAACGTGCGGATGGAATTGAACGGCGTGGGTCCGGTGCGGCTCGTCACCCCGTAGGTAGTTTTGCCACATCAGAAAGAACTGTGTTTCCGGGGTCGGATTACCCGGTTTGTTCTTGTCTCTCCTGCCTGCCTACAGCGCCGCCAGCACGTCCTTCATGGCAGGATACACCTTCCGGTATTGGCCATAGAGGTCCCGGTATGCCTCGTGCCGTCCAGGGTCGGGTTCAAAGACCCGGTCTCGCTCGACGAAGACCTCGATCCCCTCCTTTGCATCGGAAAAGGCTCCCGTCGCAAGGCCGGCCAGGATCGCCGCGCCCAGGGTGCCGCATTCCGTGATTTTCGGACGTACAAAAGGGATGCCCAGGATGTCGGCCTTGATCTGAAGCCAGGCATCCGATTTCGCCCCCCCGCCGGTGGCGATGAACTCCGACGTGTCGATACCCATGGCGCGTAAGGCATCGATGCTCTCGGCGAAGTAGAAGGTGGCACTTTCCATGATGGCCTTGAGGATCTCGCCCCGTTGCGTGTTGGTGCGCAGACCGGCGATGAGCCCCGCGCTGTTCGTGATGAAATCGGGAGCCCCGGTAATCTCGAAGTGGGGGAGTACCAGCAACCGGGTCGGCGTTTCGGGCATTTCCGCAGTCAGCGCCTCATAGGAGATTTCCCCGTTGGCGAAGGTGTCGCGGAACCATTTCACCAGCACGCCGCTCTGATTGTAGATGAAGGAGACGTAGAGTCCTTTCAGCAGATGGTGCTCCACGTTCAGGCCGTTGCCCAGCATGGCCGCCGCCTCGGGAATATGCCCGAAGGTGGGGGTGATGCACTCCACGGTCCCCATGCCACAGACGGCCTGTCCCGCTTCGCAGATTCCCGCGCCCAGGGAATTGCAGCACTGGTCGTGGCCGCCCACCACGATTTGCACCCCTTTTGACAGGCCCAGTTTCTCGGCCACCGCGTCGGACACGGTGCCCGCAATCGTGCCGCTGGGAACACAATCGGGCAGCTTTTCCCGCTCGATACCCGCCCATTCGAGCAGCGTGGGCGACCAGTCTTCCCCGCGGATATCATAGAGCAGCGTGCGGTTCGCGTGGGAGTGGCTGGTCACCGGCCGGCCGCCGAGGCGGAAGTAAACCAGGTCACCCCAGAGCAGAAACTTCCAGGTCTGGCCGTAGGTCTCCGGGTCGTGCTCCCGCATCCACAGCAACTTGGGCAGCGAATAGTTCGGCGCCAGGATATTGGGGTTGATGGCGTAGAACGCCTCCTGTCCCATCTCCTCTTTCAGCCGATCCACGTGCGCCGCGCCCCGCAGGTCCACACCGAGCATGCTGTTCCCAAGGATTTCGCCCGAGGCCGAAACGGGTGTCATGGCCTCGCCCATGGTGCTCACGCACAGGGCCGTCACGGGGTCGGCCTTCGTCTCCGCCGCCACCTCCGCGATGGTTTCGAAGACGAAGGCCATGACCGCGCGACTGTCCAACTCGGCCCAATTGGGCCGGGGATGTAACTCGTCATACTCCCGGTAGGCCGTTGCCAGGCACGCGCCATCCAGCGAATAGGCGGCTGCCTTGCAGCCGGAGGTGCCCACATCCAACCCAAGCAGGCTCATACCGAAGTTACCTCGTAGCCCAGGTACTTCTCGAAGGCTTCAAGCACCGGGGCCGCCACATGACCGGGCGTCACGGCGGTGTGGTGACGGTGGCCGGCGGCGCCAATGGTAACCAGGGCGTCTTGCAGGTTGTCGATTTGGGCGACGCCCGCGCAACCGAAGAAGTTGGCCGCAATGGGATCGTCGGTGAACCGGCCCTGGCCGAGATAGAACTTCATCTTGCCGTCTTCGGTCACGAGGTTGCCGAAGGTCATGTCCATGGGCGCGATACGGCCCACATTGCAACCGAACCCGCAGCCCTTTCCCACCGCGTTCTCCAGGATGGCGTGGTCCACCACCTTGCCCTTGGCGGTCATCATGGACTGGGGCACGGGACCGCAATGGAAGAGGATGCACTTGTCCTCTTCATCGCCATAGTTGATGTTCCAGTCCAGGCAGGTCGCCACGTCCATCGATGCCGCGCCAAGGGCGTGCATGGTCACCGCGCTGCCAACGTCTACCTCGCACGCCGCCACCTGGTAGCGGTCGTTCAACTCGCTGAGGAGCACACACGGACTGATGCCCAGTTGCTTCTGCATCTCGATCCAGCAGCGCACCGCCATGGCATCCAGATCCATCTCCTCGGCCAGGTCATCAAGAACGACCCCCAGGCGCACCAGGCTGTCGAAGGCTTTCTTGGGCACACCCTTCCAGGCGGTATAGCCCTTCAGGCGCTTGGCCTTGCTCACGACCTTCTTTTCCGTGGCCTTGAGGGCGTTCATCCGTGCGAAGACCTCCGAGAGATCCACCGTCTCCATGGTGACGCCGTGGCGTTGTAACGCCAGCTCGTCGATACGCACCGTCTTGAACGCCGTGGTGCGCGCGCCAATCGCGCCGATGGTCATGTTCTTCAGGCGCTTCACCACGCGGCACATGCGGTCGAAATAATCCACGTTGGCGGCGAACTGGGCGCTGCCCGGATGGGCGGTATGCGGCTTGAGTGCCGTGAACTTTACCCCGTACTGACAGAACACATCCATCACGGAGAACTTGCCGCAGAAGGCATCGCGACGCGTGGCCATATCGAACTTGTCCAACTCATCGGGATAGGCCTGTACCAGGATGGGCACGCCCGCATCCTTCAGCGCCGACACCGCGCCCGTTTCGTCCCCGAAGTTGGGCAGGCAGAGGATCACCCCGTCGAACCTGCCCGCGTTCTTACGCAGGAACTCGGCGTAGATCGCGCCCTCCGCCGGGGTCTCCACCGCGCCGTGGCGCGTGGCGCGGGCATCCAGCATAAGGGTGCCATACCCCAGTTTCTTCAACGCCCCCGACAGCTCCTTCCGCGCGCTCGACATGAGCGAGGCGGGAAAGAAGCCCCGGTTGCCAAAGAAAAGGGCGAAGGTACACTTGGCGTTTTCCATGGTTATTCTCCTCGTGGCCGCGCAAGGCGGCGTTTCGTATCATTCGTGGTGGGCCAAGGCCCACCATGATCCATTCATCGCCTTCGTTCGGTTCCGCTTGGTGGGCCAGGGCCCACCTTACAACGGATTGATAATATCAGCGGAGTTTCTTAGCTCCAATTCTTCGTGTAATACCTTGACCATGGCATCATAAACCGCTTCCTGCGCCCGCTCGACCGATGTCTCCCGGTGGGCTTCATAGGGCTGGCGGATCGCGGTGGCCACGTTGATTTTGGCAATGCCGTTCTTAATGGCCTCCATGATGTAGGTCTTCCGGATTCCCGTGCCCCCATGGAGAACAATGGGGACGTCCACCGCCCGTCGAATGGCCTGAAGCTGCTCAATACTGAGCCGTGCCTCCACCTTTTTTTCGTTTTTTTTCGCGGCGGAGATGGCCCCATGCACGCTGCCGATGGCCACGGAAAGCCAGTCCACCCCTGTTTCCTCGACAAAGCGCTTCGCTTCCTCCGGGTCGGTGAATCCCTTGCCGGACGCGAACAATTCCTCGTAGGGCGGCATGGGGCCGTCTTCGTGGCCCATCACCGCGCCCAGCTCGGCTTCCACCGGGATTCCCGCGCTGTGGGCCATATCCACCACGCGCTTCGTGGCGGCCACGTTTTCCCCGAAGGGCAGACGCGACCCGTCCACCATGATGGATTCGTAGCCCAATTCGACGGCCTGGGTAAGCTCCTCCAGGTAGGGCACCCGAAGCTGATCCTCGTCGATGACGGGCACGTGGTCCAGGTGGAGCCGGGTGTACTGTTCGTCCTTGACCTCCTCGTACTGGTCGCGGATTTCGCGCAAGCCCTTTGCCTCAAATTTGATCCATTCCAGTCGTGCCACCATGACCAGGCCGAAGTTGCCCGTGTCGCGCAAGGCACGGACCACCGGTTCCATCATGGGCAGATAAGGTATATTAAACGCGGGAATGACCGTACCGGCCTCCAGCGCCCTCAACATCAATTCCCGCGTGTTCCTGTGACTGCTCAACTCTCATCTCCTGCTTCCGCTTTTTCCGGCGCCTACTTTTCCCCCTTCGGTTATGCTACCACGCCGCGCACGGGACCGTGCAAACCCTCATTCCTCATGTTTTTTTGTTTCCGCGGTAATCTTACGCAGCACGGCGGGGGCCCGGAACCACAACCACCAGATATGTTCCACCACCGCGCTGAGCCGGTCGAAGGTAACCACGCGGGCGGGCGCGAAGGCCTTTTCCCATTCCGCGCGTTGCGCGCCACTGTCGCAGTTGGACAGGTAGACAAACTGAAGCCTATCGCTTCCCGGCATGGCCTGAACGTCTTGGGGCGTGATCCAACCCGAGCGATCCGCCATGCCCCGGGGACGTCCATGAACCCCGAAAACAACGAATCGTCCCTCCCGTTTCGCGCGGGCGACGGCTTGTGGACTCAAAGGCAGCAGGACGGTGCTGCCCGGCCCGTATAGCCGCCGTGCTTCGAGGGAAAGGGGATAAAATCCCAGGGCGAAAAGCCACCGGGGGAATGTGTCGAGATCCTCATACACGAAATAGACGGACCCGGGCGCCGTGTCGCTTCGTACCAGCGTGGTGGCATGGACGGCTGCGGGGATGACCGCGAGGAGCACCCCATAGGCTGCCACGGAGAGAAGCACGGCGGCACGAAGCAGGCCGCTTTTTCCCGCAAGACGTGTTACCAGCAAGACATGGCGGGTGGAACCGAGTGTGGCCAGCACCACCGCGAAAACCCAAAGCACGGCCCAGCACAGAAACATCTTCCGCAGGGTCGAGAGCATATGAATTTCGATATGGAAGCGTTCGTAGGGAACACGGTGGAAGACCAGGAGGTAACTCAGCGTCAGCAGAACGGCGGCGGCGATGCCCACGGAAATAAAGAGAAGGAGAATAACCGCGCCCGCATGGTTGTAGTGATGGGCAACGAAAGGGCGCTTTCGCCACCGTGGCATCAGTGCGAGCAACGGTAGCCCGCCCGAATAGGCGATGACTGCCAAACAGCGTTCTTGCCAGGGGATTTGGTAATTCGAGGAGTTCTTGCCGTGCATACCGCCCATCCGAAGGTGACGCAGTTATAGCAGGCCGCGTGCCTCCAGGGCAATTGGCGTCACCTCATTCCTTACTCACGAGGTTCTGTATCCATGGTCACGAAACGGTGTCTTTGCCCCTTCCTGCCGTCATTCCCGCGCACGCGGGAATCCACGGGAAAGGTCGAGGTGTTGCCCCCGATCATGGAGCCCCGCTTTCGCAGGGATAACGATAACGTGGAAGCCTCTTCAATTTTTCTTCGAAACACGGTTCTCCGTGGAGACGATGCTTGGCTCCGGCCTTGCCGGGTCAAGAAGAGACGGGTTTTAACGAGACCGTCCATTCTGATTCCGTCATGCCGCGGCCTTGCGAGAGATCGATTTTCGCCCCTACGGCCATTCTCCTCCATGCTGTCCACGGGGGCTGCTTCGCCCTTTTGACTGTTCGGCCACTTGCGCCATGATGGAGAATAGGTTACATTGTCAGGGTACGTTGGACAGCGCAATGGCGGCGGTGGCTGGACAGTGCCCGGTCTTGCGGAATACACTCGGAACGGATTGCTTGGCGTGCCGATGAGAACAAGCGGAAAAACACAGGGGTGGTAGGGGGGAGGTAAATCTTGGCCAATAAAATTCGCAGGGACGAGGAACAGCGGCAGTGTCCTATTTGCCGGATGGTGATCAGTGCGTGGGCCACGAAGTGTCGCTACTGCGGGGAGGAAGTGGGGCGGCCGAAGCGGGAAGAACAAAAAGTAACCATCAAGGATCTGGGCGGTGAACAGACCACCACCTACACCCTGTCGGGTAACGTGAAAGACGCCCTGGAGGCTTTCCGCGCCGAACAGGAAATGGCCATGGAGGCGCAACGTCGGCAGAGCGAGAGCAAGGGCTCATGGTTTCACAGGAAAGAGGAGCCCGCGCCAAGCCGGCCGGCCGCCGGCCAGGACAGCTTTTCCAAGCTGGACGCCCGCCACAAGGACTTGGCCCAGTCTGTTTTGGCGGATGCCTACACCCCCCGGCCCCCGGCGGCCCGGCGGTCCGGTGGTATTCCCGAGCCCATTGAGAAAGCACTGAAGATTACCGGCATTGCTATCGGGGCCGTAGTGCTCATCACGCTCCTGGTGATGGGGACGGGCAAACTCATGGCCTACATGAAAACCGATGACACCGTGGCCCCCGTCCTCATGCAGAACGAGGCGTTGCTCATGTTGAGCCGGGGCGAGCCGCTTATTGAGGCCTTCGAGGAGAGCGTGCGGGTTGCCAATTACAACAAGACCAGCCAGGATCGGGAGGTCATGGAAAACCTACGCAACCAGTTGGTCGAGGAGATAAACGGCCTGCTGGATAAGGAGCCTTACAGCGAGGCCAATTACCGGAAAGCCAATTCACTGGTTGAGCGTGCCATGCTGATCGATCCCTCGTCAACCTTCCGAAACCTGAAGGGGGTGGTGGACGCTGAACTCAAGGCCTACAACATGGTGTTGAAGGATTATGACGAAGGGGCCCAGTGGGCGGAATTCACGCTCCACAACGACACTTACCGGGACCAGAACGGCCGGCCAATCCCCGAGGAACGGGCAGGTATAAACGGACTTATCCAGAATCGTTTCGTGATTCAGTCCATCCGGCGGCAGGGCGGGGTCGTGGTCATGGATCGGCAGCGCAACCAGCGCAAGCTCGTTTTCCGGAGCAAAGGTGCCGACGCCCAACACTTTGGCGGCTTTTAGCCCGCGGTGTGATCACCAGGCTTCACCATGGCCGATGGGTGCCCCGGGTGCGGGTGGATATGCTATGCTTCCCGGTGGCGGGAGAACGGGGGAGTGGTCTTTGGTTTTGCTCCGGACACAAAGGATTGTGAAAACGGCTTTTACCGGGATAGGTCATGCGGAAGATATCCATGCGAAAGATTACCGTGTTACTCTGTTTGCTTGCCCTGGCGGGTTGCGCCGGCCAGGGGTGGCGCTTCAAATGGGGCGCTTCGTCCGGGGGGGGCGCCTCCGCGCAAAGCACGGAGGACGAACAGCTCAACCTGTCCGATGATGCCGAAACACGGTTGCGCCGACTGGTTGCCCGTGAAGTGCGCGCCGAATCGCGTCATGGAAGCGCGGCTGATGCCGAAGTGATTCGCTTGCGGCCGTACTATGTCAAGCAATACGTGGAATTTCCCGAGGGCCCGGAGCGCTTCGAGATCGCCATGCAGGATACCGATTCCCGCACGGCGCCCCTGAAGGCCGATGTGCGTCTGGCGAAGGTCCGTTACGCCACGAAGCTCCAACGGAACCGCAAACTCGTCGCGGCCGACGACAACTTTGTTCGCAGCACCGGCGTGGAAGTGATAACCTATGAGTATCGTATGAGTCGGTGGCGCCGCCTGGGGAGCACCTTCGTGGCCAAACGCACCGAGGAACGCGTGGACGGCCAATGGGTGCCCGTGCGCGGGAAAACCGAGGATGTGGCCGCGCCCGAAGCGCGCAAGGGCTGGTTCAAGCGCACTTTTGGCTTCTTCGGAGGACGCTGAGATCGGAGGCGTTGCCGTGAAGGAGTCCCACCATGGTTCCCCGCGGGCGGCACAGGGCGTGGCGCTTCTCCTGGCGCTGCTGTCGCTGTCGCTGGTCTTTGGCGGGATGCACCGGGTTATCCTTGGCGACAGCGCAAACAGCCGCCTGGCCTCGGTCTGGAGCCTGGATCAGGCCGGTACCTGGCGCATCGACCTGCCCGGAAATCCATTCGCCGCCAAGATGGTGGACAAAGTGGAGGTTGGCGGGCGTCTCCTGTCCACCAAACCGCCCCTCCTGCCGCTGGCGATGGCGGGCGAATACGCCTTGATGCGCCATTTCCTGTCCTGGGATCTGAAGCCCGAAGGCGATCTCAAGCGCGTGGTCCAGGTAATGACCGCCACCCTTATTGGTGGAACCTATGGGCTGGGGTTGGTGGCGTTTTACCTCTTGCTCGGGCTTTTCATGACGCGCCCCTGGTGCCGGACCGCCGTTTTCTTCGCCTTTGCCTTCGGCACGCAGATCCCCGGCTTCGCCACGCAGATCAACAACCATACCCCGGCCGCCGCGTTGCTGCTGATCACCGCCTACCTGGGGATAGCCATGGGTACGGGTCGCGTGAAGGTTGGGCCATGGCGGCTCGTTGCCTTCGGCTTCTGCGGTGCCTGGGTGTTTGCCCTCGACATGCCCCTCACCATCTTTGTCGCGGCCCTCTTTATTTATGCCGCGCTCCGCTTTCCACTGCGCGGTTTGACGTGGATCGCCCTGGGCGCGGCCCCCGTCCTGGTCACGCATTTTGCCATCATGTGGGTGGTGACCGGCAGCCCCCTGCCCGTCCAGATGCGGAAGGAACTCTACCTCTTTGAAAGTTCCTATTGGCGCAATCCCCTGGGCGTGGACGCCCTCCACGAGCCCCGCGCCACCTATCTTTTCCACATGACCTTCGGCCGTTACGGCAGCTTCCTGCTCTTTCCCGTGCTGCTGACAGGATTGGCCGGGCTGGTTCGTTCCTTTTTCCCCGCTTACCCCTATCGAGGCGCGACGTGGGCCGCCGCGGCGGCATTCGCCCTGCTCACGGCCTACTACGCCCTGCGCACCAACAACTACGGCGGCGCGGCCTACGGCTTCCGCTGGTATATCGGCGTCATGCCCGTGCTGCTGTTGATGGGTGCTCCCGTGGTGGATCGATGCCGGAAACGCTGGCAGTGGGGGGTGTTGCTTCTCCTCATGGCGGTCTCCTGCTACTCCGCCTACGCGTGCTACCGGATGCCCTGGGGAACCGGGCACGAATGGACCTGCCGTCTCCTCTTCGGTTCGGGGCTGCCGTAGGGAGGAACCTGCAGCCTGTGAGAAGGACCAGGATCATGTGGCGGTTACGCTGATAACCATCTTTTCGCGAATGGCTTCTCAGGGCAGGGTTGATCGAATACGCGTAACAAAGGCAGCATTACGCATGGGTAAGCGGGAGAAGCTGCTTGATCAGATTCTTCGCGGAAGAAGCCTTGGCCAATGCCAGGGAAGCCGTCCAACTCTGGCTTGATACGGCCCGGAACCTTGGTGACCCGATCCCGGAACCGAAAGGCGGCGCCTGGTCTTCGCATGATTGACGTCGACCTTCCGCGCGTTGTCCGTGCTGGTCCGTGATTCGTCCTCTTTCCGCCCGCTCAGCCGCGTTCGGCCAGGAAGCGCAGCGCGATCATGGCCATCCACTCCACACCGACAGGTATGGCCGCATCGTTAAAATCGTAGCCCGCCGTGTGCAGTCCCGCCGATGTCGAACCATCGGCCGCGCCGTTTCCGAGGAAAAGAAACGCACCGGGTACCGCCGCGAGGTAAAAGGCGAAGTCTTCCGAGGTCATGTGCGGGTGGGTGGCGGGGATTAGCGCTTCCGGGCCGAAGCACTCTTCCGCCACGTTCCGCGCAAAGGCGCTCATCTTCGCGTCATTGCGGAGTGGGGGATAACCGTCCCCGCCGAATTGCACGTCGGCCCTGGCTCCGAACGTGGCTGCCGTGCCCTGGGCAATTTCGGCGATTCGCTTGTGCAACCGGCTTCGCGTATCGTCGCGCAAGGCCCGGAACGTGCCCTCCAGCACCACCTCATCGGGAATGATGTTCGACGCGGTGCCGCCGTTGAAGCGGGTAACACTCACCACGCCCGCATCCCAGGGATCGACATTCCGGCTCACCACCGATTGCAGCGTTGTAACCACGTGGGCGGCGGCCAGGATGGGATCCACGCCCCTTGCCGGATCGGCCGCGTTGCCGCCTTCTCCCGAGATGGTGATACGGAAGAAATCCGCGCTCGCCATCACCACGCCCGAGGCCACCGCCATGCGACCCACGGGATGAACGGGCCAGTTGTGCAGCGCGAAAGCGGCCGATACCCCCTTTAGATGCCCCTCCTCCACCATATGGCGCCCGCCCCCGGCCCCTTCCTCGGCGGGCTGGAAGATGAGCTTCACGGAACCCGCCAACCCATCCCGGTGCGCGGAGAGCACGGCCGCCACGCCGCAGAGAATGGTCATGTGTCCGTCGTGCCCGCAGGCGTGCATCCGGTTCTCCAGGGACGACGCATAGGGAAGACCGGTGCGTTCCTGCATTTCGAGGGCGTCCATGTCGGCGCGCAGGGCGACCGTGGGACCGTCTTCCCGGCCCTGGATGAGCCCTACGATGCCCGTTCCCCGAGCGTGACCGCGGGTGAAGGGCACGCCATGGGTGTCAAGCCATGCCGCAATGCGGTCCGATGTCCAATGTTCCCTGAAACGGATTTCCGGATGGGCGTGCAATTCGTGCCGCAGCGAGGTCAAGGCGGGGAGAAGGCGGCGAACCCTTTCGCGGAGTGTGGTGGAACGATCCATGTCAGAACTTCAGCTTGCTGCCGGGGAAGGCTTTTATGTTGAATGCCACGTTGACATCAAAGCCGGACTTGCGGTCTCGAAAGCGCAACGACATCTCCCAGCAATGCAGGCTTCGGCGCAATTCATAGGTCTGTTGACGCAGCTCGTTCCGCTCGAAGTCGTAGATGTGTTCGAAGCCGACCCCCCAATGCTCGCCCAGCTTCCGCCCAAGACCGTAAAGAATCTCGCGGTTGTAAACCCGATCCCGGGTTTCCGTGTAGGCGTAGCCGATGCGTCCGTTGATATTACCGCCGATAGTTGTATTGTCATAGTACAGATTAGCGAGTATGCGGTTGTAGTCACCAAACACATTGTTCAGTTCGAAGTCCTGTGCCCGTGGCGGCGCGCGGTCAAAGACCCGCTCATACCAGTCAAAGAGACGGCGTTGATACGGCCGTTCCCGAATGGATTCGGACTCATTCGTGGCCGTGTGCCGTTCTCCCGTCACCTGCATGCCCCACCAGGAACGGGGCCGCAGGTCGAACTCGGCCTCGTAATCTTCCGAGTTGATGTATTCACTCGAAAAGTCGTTCCCCTGGTAAAGGGTGATGCGGGCCACCTGCCACACCTCCTTGGTATCGGCATCGCGTCCGTAAAAAACATTGTCGAGCTTCAACTCGATCCGGCTGTGGCCGTAGACATTGTCGAGCGCATCGTAACGGGGTGTTTCGTAGGGGTCGATGCTGGTGTTGGGCCGGTAAGAATAGGTCACGGACGGCACCACCAGGTGCTTGAAGGTCGAGAACCCCCAAAAACCGCCATAAGTTTTATGGAAGCGCGTTTGGGCGGTGGTGCCGAGGGTGGTCGTAAGGCGGCCGGTGGGGTTGCCCGATTGGCGGTCTCTTGAATACCACGTGCCTTCGATTTCCCAGAAAGGTGTAATCGCCAGGGCGGGCAGGGGATCCCAGTCATAGGTCAGGCGCAGCACGTTAGATGTGCGCGTGCCGTTGGAACCGTGCGGCTCACGGCTGTTATAGCCGTTCACCGTGTCAAAGGAGACCAACAGGTGATCCACCAAGGGACGTTCCAGCAAGTGGAAAGTGGTTTCCGGCAGCCGTTCCGTCTCGCTGACCCAGTGATGGGTGTTGGGTCGGACCGTCGCGGTGGCCACGTAGGCGTCACGGCGGTACGTGGCGTTGACGAAGGTGCGGGGCGCGGTACGGCGGGTATACTTGTCAAAGAAGAAATCCTTGTAGAAATCTTCGTCCGACCACTGTTCAAGCTGCGCACGGACCACCAAATCATTGTTGTACTCGTAGCGATGGTAGATGTGCAGGTAACCCCGGCCTTCCGTTGTTTGAAAGCCATGGGCCTCGCCCTTGCTTCGAAACAGCCAGGCGGCGGGCCGGTTCATGAAATCGTAGTTCAGGTCGGCGCCCAGGCCGACCCCCTCGTTTTCCGTGAAAAACAACCGGGGACCCAGCTCCACGGACGGGGAAATGGCGAATTGCTGTCCCACGTTCACGTAGTATCCGATTCGCGCCCGCCGGCCATTATCGAAGGTGATGTTCCAGGGGGTGATTCCCATCGTTCCGCGCCGCCACTTGGGCAACCAGAACGGAGTGTTCAGGTTCCACAGTTGAAGCCGCGCGTTGGTGCCCCCCTGGATATCACCATCGATCACGGAAGCCTGGCTTAATCGCAGCTTGTAGTGCGGCGGGTCGTGATCGCACGTGGACACCCACACGTCTTTGCCTTCCATCGACTTCGGCCCGAGCAGGCGAAGCTCCTCCGCGGAAAAGAAATAGATTCCAGCCCGGCCCCGGGCATGGATGATGGACCCGCAACCGGTGGAAAAATCGTAGTCGATACGGTTCGCGGACAGTTCCCGCGTGGGTTCACGAAGCTCAACGCCCAGCGCTTCCAGCTTTCCGCCTGTTTGGAGTTTCCCCTTCCCCGTGTCATCGAGCAGGGCGGATTCAAACACGCGGGCAATCTCCGTTGTCTCTTCGGCGGGATAGTAGGTGAACGCCTTCGCCCGGAGCGTTGACGCGCCTTGTTCGAGCAAAACGTGACCTTCACCGTGGATGACGCCCGAATCCTCCCACTGATCCAAACGGTCCATGGTGGCATACATATCCCCCAGCCGAAGCCGGACATGGCCTTCGGCCCGGTACTCACCTTCATGAACACGTACATTGTCCGCTTGCAGGTTACCGCGTTCATTAAGATCGGGCGGCTGGAAACCGGATTCCGATGATAGAAAGGCCGAGGGCCGGATGATGGCGTCCGCGATGGACCGTTTGCTCAGGCCGCGCAGCGGCGACGCGGAGGGACGCTGCGGCGAAGGCGCCCGGATCCCTTGCTTCATCAGGGGGTGTTTCCGATAGCCCGCTCGCGATTTCCCCTCTGGCATTCCGCCGGACGTGGCCGCGGTGTGCGGTGCCCGTGGTGTTTCAGGGGGAGACGCCACCGCTTCGGCGGGCGCCGGCACCTTTGGCGGCGACTTTTCCGGAGGGGACGGCTCGACGGGCGGTGATGATGGCATGGGGGGGACCACGGCGGCGTCCACGGCTTCGGTCACGGTCAGCCCCGCTCGTTCGGGGGACAAGAGCCCGGGCGCGACAGTTTTCTTATCGGCCCTTACATAGACCCGCCGCTTTCCCGGGGCCAAAGCGGCGACAAGACCGCCGCCCCCGCGAAGTTGCTTCGCCGCCCCATGCAGGGGCCATTCATCAAGAGTAACCAAGCGGTTGTCCAGGCTCAGTATGGCCGAATCCGTGAGCGCGTATAGCTGACCGTCCATTACTCGCAGATCCCCCACGGCAAGATCCCGCGTGTGAAGCAGGGCACCATCCCGGCCATATAGGCGCACTTGCCTGCCCGTGGCCACGGCCAGGCGCGCCTCCCACCAGGCCAGGCTCACCGGAGGCTCGGGCAGGACAATGGTTCGCGTCACCTTCCAGGAGGGCAACGCATGGATTTGCACGGACGGGGGAACACGGCCCCCCACGGCCACCATGCCCGCACCCACCGCGAGGGAGCCGGGCACACCTACCGTGGATATGGTCTCGACCACGGGATTGACGCCCGCGGCATCGACCACGGAGAGACTGTCGGAAAAGGCGTTGAGCACCGCGAACTGCCCCCCCGGCAGCGCGGCCACCGCGACCGGACCATCTTCCACCGCCACGGTGGCCCGTACGGAGCGGGTTGCCGTATCAATTAGAGAAAGAGAATTGCCCAAGAAGTTCACGCAAGCCAGGGTCTTTCCATCATGGGCCAAAGCAAGGGCAACCGGGCTTTGCCCCACCCCAATCGTGGCAATCGGGTTGTCCAGTCCAAAGTCCATGACCCAGACTTTGTCACGGTCCTGCGCGGCGGCATACACCACTCCCCGGGCCGGATCCGCCACCACATCCCGCAACGAGGCATCCGTCTCCCGCGCCGTGAATTCCGCCTGCGCCCGGGCGTCGGACACACCGCTCCACGTCATCACGAAAGCCATCACCAACAGTAAAAAACGACCCGTCATCCAGCCCTATCCCCGGCACGTGCCCTATGCGACCCAAGGCCTTCGGCAAACCTGTCAAAGCACCCGTGTTTCACCACCCGTCACCTTCCCATCTTACCGGCACGCCCGGTCCCTTGTCCAACATTCAGGTGGGTAGAAGCCTCCGCAATAAGGGCGCAACGGCCCTTTTCAGGTTCAACCACGAAATACACAAAATACACGAAATTAAAGCCTCCATAGTCCCTTACCCGTGAAGTTCTGTGCAAAAGGGTACAAAAAGGTGTTTCTCCCCCCCTTTCGTCATTCCCGCGAATGCGGGAATCCACGGGGAAGGTCAAGGGCTTGTCCCAATCATGGAGCCCCGCTTTCGCGGGGATGACGGTAATGTAGAAGCGGCTTCCAGCCGCTTTGAAGAGGCTGGAAGCCTCTTCTACTTTGCCTCGGAACCACGGTTCTCCGCGGAAATGATTCCGGCTGCGCCGGGTCAGGGTAGGGCCGTCAGCACTTTCTCGACCGTGGGCCAGGGCGTCTCATGCACCACCCGGACCCGTGGTCCGCGGGGCGCCCATATCCCGGGGTCCGTCGGCCCGAAGATGGCCACGGTGGGACAGCCCAGCATCGCCGCCAGGTGCGACACGCCGCTGTCATTCCCCACGTAGCCCTCGGCGGCCGCCAGGCAGTGGGCCAGTGCCACCGGTGACGCAAGACGCAAAGGAACGGCCCCGTCCGGCAACTGGAATGCTTCCTCGGCGGGGCCCAGGCACCAGCGGACCGTCCGGCCCCGATGCTGAAGATAGTCCGCCACCTCGGCGAAACGCTCCACGGGCCAGTTTTTCCGGGCGCTGCCGCTGCCGGGGTGGATAATCCAGCCGTTGAAGGTCTTGTTCGGCGCAATGGTTATTTGAAAACCGTCCGTCTCGGGGAGTCCAAGGCAGTCGAGGTAATAGGCCGTGGCATGCTTAGTCCAATTGGCCCGGGGCAGGCCGGGAAAACAGCGCACTTCCTCCACGCCGCACGCATGCAGTCCCTGGGTAATAAGGCCATCATCATCCCCCATCCACACGATGGCTTCGTCGAAGTTGGAAGCAAATGCCTGAAGCCGTGGGCTTGGGGTCGAGAAAAGGCTTCCAAAGTCGATGGCGTCCAGGCGCACCGCGCTCTCCGCCAGGCCCGCCTCAACGGCAATTTCAAGCCGCTCCCGGTGTCCCGCCAGGGTCACCGTCCGGTTGTGGGATAAGTGCGCCAGCGCAGGGCATGCGAGGAGGAAATCGCCCATGCCGCCGGAATGAACGAAAAGCGTACGCACGGTGCGTCAACCTTCCCCATGGCGCAGGGAATACACCACCACCCTGGTTTTCGGATAAAGATCGAAGGTTTTCAGGTATTCCAATTCGGGCGGCGCTTGCGCGGGGTCCAGCAGGGGCCGCAGGGCGGGCACGGTCTGCGCCGTGTAGCGCTCGTCCACCACCACGTAGCGGGCCTTCGCGTTCCGGGCGCGGGCCAGGGCCTCTTCCAGGCTGTCGTCGAGTGCGGGGCCGGTCGAAGGCATGGCCGCGTAAAAGCCGACCTGCGGTTTTCGCGTGAAGATGAGGCCCGGTGGCAGGTTGTCCCGCATCCACAGGCCCGCGGCCTTGTATTCCCGCGGCTGACGGGGCCGGCGTCCGAAGTGCTCCGCGCCGAGGGTGGTGAAGGCGGCCAGCAGCATGCTCAGCACGAGGACCAGGACCGGGAGGGCGGTCACGATTCGACCGCGCCCGGCCTTTACGGTTTCAGTCATGGTCAGGTCCATGCCGCGGGCGGACCAGAGGGCCAGCACGACCAGCGGGGCCATGAGGTAGCGGGGCGCGGGGGAGAGGACGAAGAGGCTCGCCCCCCATTGCACGGCACAGAGCGAGAGCAGGAAAAACTCGGCCCCGAAATCACGCTTGCGCACCCGTGGCTGAAGGAGCCCCACGCCAAGAAAGAGGAACAGCACGGGCCCCAGCATGATGGGGAAAACGTCGCTGACCGTGGTAAGGGCGGTCTGTCCGAAACGGAGCATGTCGAATTCGTGTACGATATAGGCGACGCGCACGTTGGCGCTTGCCGCGCCCGCGAAGGCGTGGTTATAGAGCATGGAGCCCGCCAGGGCCGCGGCGGTCACAACCAAGTACGGTGTCAACCAGCGACGGATTGGGCAGGCCCCGCGCAGGAAGAGTGCCGCCGCGACCGGCGCGGCGATCAGCAGCACCGTGCCCTCGGGTCGGGTGAAGTGAAGGGCCGCGAAGGCCGGGGGAGCCGCCCAGCGTACCGCTTTGCCGCCGTCACGGGCCGCCCGTATCAGCAACCATGCCCCCAGGACCCACCACAGGACCGCCGTGGCTTCCGTGGAAACCCGGCAGGCATAATCCGCCAGCCACGGCCACAGGGCCACGATAAGCCCGGCAATCCGGGCCGTCCGCCTGCCGTGCAGGTCCCCTGCCAGGCAGTAGACCGGGAAAATGAGCAGCACCGAGGAGATGAAGGAGACCAGTCGGCACGCCCATTCCACGTCGGGAACCAGGTATGATGCCAACGCCCCGAAGAGGGGGTAGAGCACGGGAATCTTCGGATCGATGACGTAGGGCCGTTGACCCGGAGGTACCACGGCGTGGCCCCAGGTTTCGTGGAAAGCCCTGGCCGTCTCGGTATAGTGAATGGCGTCCGCGTTGTCGAGTACGCGCGGCATGGCGACGAGAAAGAGCACGCGAAAGGCCAGCGCCAGCAGGAGCAGGCACAACAGGTCGCGGCCCCGGCCGCCTGTTTCAAGAGATGTTTTTCGCACGGGCTGATCCTACGTTCCCCCGCGACGCGGATCAATCCTGGTCAAGGGGCGGGATGTACCGTCCCCGCGCCAGGATATCCTTCGGGTCCAATGCTCGTTTGATATCCCGCGTGAGTTCCCAGAAAGTGTCGCCTTCCTCCCGCAGGAGTGGCATGCCGCAGGGCGCGGTGCGGTAGGGAGGATAGCCCAGCGCCAGCAGCCGTTTCAGCACCGCCCGGTAGCATCGGTCGGCCGCCGTCACTTCTTCCTTGATGCGCCGGTCGAAGGCCAGGTTCAGAATGCCCACCATGGCGCGTTCGTTCAGCATGGTAAAGGTGGCGAGCAAGTCAAAGCCTTCGGCATGGAACAGGGGCTCCACGGCTTGAAGCAGACGAAGCACATCTTCCCCGCACAAGGGCACCACCGGCGATATCCAGAGCAGCCCGGCGTGGGTGTCGCGGGGATCCTCGGGCCGGGGCTTGCCCATGTCCCGGACCCGCCAATGGGCGCCCGCCAGGGGCGCCGTGCATGGTTCGCCTTTCAGCAGGCCATAGTTGGGTTCCAGGGCCTCCAGTTGCCGGGCCAACACCGTGCCCAGGCCCAGAGGTTTCAACCCTTTTAGCAAGCGTTGTCCCCAACGCAGCCTGAGGTCGGTCACGAAGGTGACCTTGCCCAGGCCCTTCGCCGCTTTTCGCAGGGCGCGTCCGGCGCCCCGTACCTGGGCGGCGGGGCCCGTGAGGGAGCCGGTGACGTTCCACGCGCCCAATCCCGATTCGCGGCGCAGTACCCGGCGCAGCTCCGGGGACAAGGGCGGCGTCCCGCCGCAGGCTTCCCAGGGATAGGCCACCATGCTGCTCAGGACCCGCAGGTCGTTGCCGATGTGAACGGCGCTGTTCAACAGGCCTTTCATGCGCAGGGGACGGAGGGCGTCCACCAGGGGCGCCACGTCCGAGTCCCGGTTGACACCGATGTGAAAGAAGCGGAAGGCCTCCGGCTCCGGATAGAGCCAGATTCCCATGCGCGTCACGATGCCCAGGTTGGATTGCATGAAGAGGCCGTCCAGGATCGGCCCGACGCCATAGGGGTAGACGTGTGTGGCGCGGGCGTCCGTGAAGTGCCCGAAGCCCGTCCGCACCAACCGCCCGTCCGCCAGCACCACCTCCATGCCGCACGTGGTGCGCACGTGGTCGCCATAGGGCGTGTGGCCGAAGCCCCGGTCCAGCGCATTGCCCACCACGCTGGCCTCCGGCCCCGCGGCAGAGCAATCCAGCCAGAAACCCGGCGCTTCCCGGCGCACCGCATCGTGAAGCTGCCCTTGCGTCACCCCCGGCTCCACCACCGCGTACCCCAGGGTGGGATTGATTTCGATGATGCGGTTCATGCGTCCTAAGTCGAGAATCGCCGCACCTTCCGTGGGCGCGCAGGCATCGCCATAGCCCCAGTTATGTCCCCCCGAAATGGGGTAAAGCACCACGCCGTGGCACGCTGCCACCTGGATGATGGTCCGCACCTCGTCCGCCGAGACGGGGTAAAGGACCGCGCAGGGCCGCGTGCCCCGGGGCGAGGTGGTCCGGGCGTACCGCGCCCGTGTTGCCTCGGTCGTGTCCAGGCGGGAGGCCCCCAGGATAGTACGCCATGCCTCGATGGCGCGTGTGGTGTCTTGGGTCATGCCCGGAAGTGTAGCACGCGGGGGCGGGAAAAGGGGACGAAGGGGACATGGTGGACGAAGTGGACCGGGGGATCGTGTCCCCAGCGTCCACGGGGTCTACTTCCCCAGCATTTCCACGACCCGGCCCAACACGCGCGCGGCGACCTCCGTTTTTCCCACGGAGGTGAGCGCCTCGGCTTCGCCCTTCACGGAGAGGAGGTGCCCCGTTATGGTGTCCGCGCCGAAAGCACAGTTTTCCCCGCCCACCCGGTTTACGACGATGATGTCGAAGTGCTTACGCTTCAGCTTGCCTTGGGCATTCTCCAGCAGGTCATTCGTCTCCGCGGCGAAGCCCACATGGATCGCGCCGGGTCGCTTGTTTCTGCCCACCGTCGCGGCGATATCGGGGTTTTCCTCCAGTCGGAGCGTGCGTTCTTCCCCGGTACGCTTGAGCTTGGCCGAAGCGCTTTCCGCCACGCGATAGTCCGCCACGGCGGCCGCGGCGACGAATATATCGGTGTTGTCCATCCGTGCCGTCACGGCGTCGAGCATTTCCCGTGCCGTGTTCACGCGAAGCACCTCGGCCCCGTGGGGCGGGTTCACCTCCGCCGGTCCGGTTACCACGGTCACCTGCGCGCCCAGGCAGAGCGCTTCCAGGGCTAGGGCGTGGCCCATCCTGCCCGAGGAACGGTTCCCGATATAGCGCGCGGGGTCGATGGGCTCGTGGTTGCCGCCGCTGGTGATGAGCACGTGCTTTCCGGCCAGGGGCTTGTCCCGGCGAAGACACACCGCAGCCGCTTCGAGAATGCTCCGCGTGTCGATGAGCCGTCCCGGCCCCGTGTCGCCACAGGCCAGCGTGCCCTCCCCCGGCCCGACGAAATGGCAACCCCGTTTGGCGAGCACCCGGATGTTTTCCCCCGTCGCGGGGTGGGTGTACATGTTGGTGTTCATGGCCGGCGCAAAGAGAATGGGCGCGCCCGTGGCCAGGAGGGTGGTGCTGATCCAGTCGTCGGCGATGCCATGGGCGGCCTTCGCCAGGATGTTCGCCGTGGCGGGCGCCACCAGAAAGAGGTCGGCCCGCCGGGCCACCGCGATATGCTCGATTTCCGGGTTGGCCAGGGGTTCGAAGAGGGCGGTGATTGCCCGTTGCCCCGTGAGGGCCTCGAAGGTGGCCGGTCCCACCAGGGCCGTCGCCGCCGTGGTCATGGCGGTCGTGACGCGCGCGTTGGCCTGCACGAGCTTCGAGGCAATATCGCAGGCCTTGTAGGCGGCGATGGAGCCGGTCACGCAGAGGACAACCTCTTTATCGGCGAAGGCCTCGAACATGGGATCAGTCGAGGAGGGCCTCGTCCTCATCGCTGGCCGTGGTGTAGCCCACCTTGTCTTCCAGCACCTCTTCGAGGGCCGTGACGGTGGACTTTTTCGACCGTGTCACGGTGCCGAAGCCGTGTGACTCGTTCTTCGAGATCTGGTTCGCCCGGCGGGCGGCCAACAGCACCAGCCGGTACAGGCTGTCCACTTTGCCCTTGAAATCATCTACACTAAAAGGTGTCGGCATTGAATTTGCTCCAATCCAGGTTCGTCGTGTTCCATTTATACCGTTTGCCGGGACCGTTCGGTACGGAGAATGTTCTCCATCTCCGCCGCCGCCCGATCCAGGTCGTCGTTCACTATCACGTAATCAAATTCGTCTTGGGCGGCCATTTCATCCCGTGCGTTTCGCAGACGCAGGGCAATGACCGCCTCGTCCTCGGTGCCCCGATTCCGCAACCGGCGCTCCAGTTCCTCCAGCGAGGGCGGCGTGAGGAACACGGTAACCACGTCGTCCCGTTGGGCCTTGAGGTTCCGCATTCCCTGCACGTCCAGTTCCAGGATGATGTCATGGCCCGACGCAAGACGCCGATCCAGCTCTTCACGCAGTGTACCATAGAGGTTGCCATGTACCTCGGCCCATTCGACGAAATCACCGGCGGCCACGCGGCGTTCGAAGGTTTCCCGGTCCAGGAAATGATAGTCCTCGCCGTCTACTTCCGCGGGCCGGGGGGCGCGCGTCGTGGCGGACACGGTGGTTTCCAGCGAAGGACGGGTCTCCCAAAGCTTTTCCAGGAGGGTGCGTTTTCCCGCGCCCGAGGGAGCCGACATGACCACCAGAATACCGCGCTTAGCCACGGGAACCACTACTCCACGTTTTGAACCTGTTCCCGCATTTTTTCGAGATCCGACTTCATACGCAACACCTCGCGGGTAACGCCCACGTCACGCAGTTTCGAGCCCAGCGTGTTGATCTCCCGCTGGATTTCCTGGGTCAGGAAGTTCAGGTCCCGGCCCACCGGAGCGTCCGACGTCAATAGTTCCCGGCCCCGGTCGAAATGGGCCTTGAGCCGCACCACTTCCTCGCTTACCGCCGTCTTATCGGCGAGCAAAGCCACCTCCAGCGCCAGCCGGTCCTCCTTGATGCCCGCTTCGGCGTTCAACTCGGCCACCCGTTCACGCAGGCGTGTTTCATAGGCGGCGTTTAACTCGGGGATACGTTCCTCGACCGCCGCCAGGGCCTCCGCCATGGCCTGGATGGAATCCAGCATATCCTTGGCAAGGGCCGCGCCCTCGGTCTCGCGGGTCGCGTTGAACTGCGCCAGGGCTTCCTGGAGCGCCCCGCCCAGGGCGGTCTTCAACGCCTCCATGTCCTGCTCGGGCTCTTCCTGTCGGAAAACCCCTTCCAATTGGGCCAGCACATTGAGCGACAGGGCTTCCGTGCTTTTCATGATGTGGGCCAACTGGCGCGATGCGTCCACGTACTGCTTTGCCATGTTTTCGTCAAGACGAACACAGGGCCGCGTCGCGGCCTGCGGGTCGCGGCGGATGTAAACATTTATTTTGCCGCGCGATACCGCCTTCCGCACCAGGTCCCGCAGGGGCGCCTCCAGCGGCGACCAGCCGTTGGGGAGACGCACGCCGCACTCGAAAAAGCGGTGGTTCACCGCGCTCAATTCCACGGTGAAAGACTCTTCGTCCAGCGCGCCGGTCGCCCGACCGAATCCGGTCATGCTGCGGGTCATGGGGGTGCTTCCTCGTGCGGTAGGGACAACAAAGGGGGGAGTATAACGCATGGCCTTCATCATGCGCAACGTTTTGGCCTGTCACGGGTTGCAACGGATGGCCTGTCTAGCGGAGGAGCCGGTGTACGGCGTCCCGCAGGTACGGTACGGTCTCTTTCTCAAACCACGGATTCCGCCGGAGCCAGGCGTGGTTGCGGAACGATGGATGGGGCATCACCCCGTATTCCGGCAGGAAATCGCGCCAGGCCCGCACCGTCTCGGTCAGGCTGCGCCGTCCCCCCAGGTAATGACGCTGGGCATAGCCGCCCACCAGTAGGGTGAGCCGCCGCTCCGGCAGGTGGGCCAGCAGCTTCTTCAACCAGTGCTCCGCGCATTCGGGGCGCGGCGGCAGGTCTCCCCCGCGCGGATCCCGCCCCGGATAACAAAGCCCCATGGGAATAATGGCGATGCGCGCGGCATCATAGAAGGTGTCACGGTCCAAGTCGAGCCATTGCCGCAGCTGGTCGCAGCTGGGGTCGTTCCAGGGCAGCCCGGTTTCGTGGACCTTCGTGCCGGGGGCCTGCCCCACGATGAGCAGCCGCGCCGTGTGTTCCAGGCGCACCACCGGCCGGGGTCCCAGGGGCAGGGCCGCCGCGCAGATACGGCAGGCGCGGACTTCCCCGAGCAGATGGTCCAGCGATGTCTTGAGTGATTTCGCCATGTTCCTCAAGGTATACGGTAACCGCGCCATTTGCAAGCCGCCGCCGCTTGTCCAGGTACCCCGCAATCGTTACACTAGTGAATAAGGGTTCGTGCCGGGTGTATTGAAAATCAGGACACTTTCAGGGAGGGTAAAACCATGATGTTTTGGATGGGTGGAGCGGGCCATGCGCCAGGTCCGATGGATGATTTTATCGCCAATACGAAGGGAGCGACGGCCACGGGATCGAATGAAATGCGTGCCGTGGTGAAGGAATTGAACCACCAGATTGCACGGCTTTCACTGCTTAACCAGGCCCTGTGGGAGCTTCTTCACGAGAAGCTTCATCTTTCCCAGGAAGAACTTGAGGCCAAGGCCCGGGAGATCGATCTGCGCGACGGCATCGAGGACGGCCGCGTGACCGATGTCGCCCTGAAGTGCCCTGCCTGCGGCCGGGTTTCCAACTCGCGCCACCACAAATGCCTGTACTGTGGCCAGCTTTTTGAGAAACCATTGTTTGGTTGACAGGGAGACTTTCCTTTGGCGCCGGGTTTGCGGCGCGTTGCGGCCTTCGGAAACAGGGACCTTCCTAAAGTGCCCTCGCGGAGATGGCGGAGGCCGAGGACAACCTTCCTCCCCGAGTCAAAATGGTGCGCTGAAGCGCACCCTGCGATATAGGACACCCGGCCGAGCCCTGTCGGACATTTTCTCGTGAGTGGTCACAAATCTGGTAGGATAGGGGCCGGTTTTGAACGAAGATCTCGTCTTCGGGCGGTCTGCTCACATGGAGAACCCTTTCATATGACCACGGAATACGTGTCCCCCCTGGTGGAGCGCTTCGCGACAAAGGCGATGGCGGAGGTGTGGAGCGCGCAGCGGAAGTTTTCCACGTGGCGACGGTGCTGGATTGCCCTGGCCGAAGCGGAGCAGGCGCTGGGGCTGGATATTTCGGATGCCCAAATCCGGGAAATGCGGGATCACGTGGACGACATCGACTTTGAGCGGGCGCGGGCCTATGAGCGGGAAACGCGCCACGACGTGATGGCCCACATCCATGCTTTCGGCGATGTGGCGCCGCTGGCGAAGCCCATCATTCACCTGGGCGCGACAAGCTGCTACGTGGGAGACAACACGGATCTCCTGCTGATTCGTGACGCCCTGGACCTGGTGCTTGCGAAAGCGGTGGCGGTGCTGGGCAGGCTCAAGGCCTTCGCGCTGGAATACAGGGAGCTTCCCACGCTCGGCTACACCCATTTCCAGCCGGCGCAGGTGGTGACCGTGGGCAAGCGGGCCTGTCTGTGGGCACAGGACCTGGCGCTGGACGTGGAAAACATGGAGCGGGAACGGGAGCGGCTCCGGTGCCGGGGCGTGAAGGGCACCACGGGCACGCAGGCCTCGTTCATGGAACTTTTCGACGGCGACGCGGAAAAGGTGGCGCGGCTGGACCAACTGGTGGCGGAGCGCCTGGGTTTCGCGCGGTCCTACGGGGTGACGGGCCAGACCTACCCGCGCAAGGTGGACACGCAGGTGCTGGCCACCTTGGCGGGCCTTGGCGAGTCGGTGCATAAGTGGGCCACCGACATGCGGCTGCTCCAGAACATGAAGGAGATCGAGGAGCCCTTCGAAAGCACCCAGGTGGGCAGTTCGGCCATGGCCTACAAGCGCAACCCCATGCGCTGTGAACGGGCCTGCGCGCTGGCGCGGTTCATCATGGTCTCGCCGCTGCACGGTGCTTTCACGAGCGCGACCCAGTGGTTCGAGCGCACGCTGGACGACTCGGCCATCCGCCGCTTGAGCCTGCCGGAGGCTTTCCTGGCCGCCGACGGCATGCTGAACCTCTACCTGAACGTGATGGAAAACCCGAAGGTCTACCCGAAGGTTATCGAGAAGCATTTGCGTGCCGAGCTGCCCTTCATGGCGACAGAGAACATCATCATGGCGGGGGTGAAGCGCGGCGGTGATCGGCAGGAACTGCACGAGGTCATCCGCACCCATTCCCATGCCGCGGCGGCGCAGGTGAAAGAGCACGGACTGGAGAACGACCTCCTGGAGCGTCTCGCGGGCGACCCGGCCATCGGCATGACGCGGGCGGAGATCGAGGAGGTATTGGACCTGCGTGAATTCGTCGGGCGCGCGCCGGAGCAGGTGGTGGAATTCATCGAAAGCGAGGTGGACCCCATTCTCGCCCGGCACGCCGGGGGGGCGCAGGTAAGTTCGGACGTGCGGGTGTAGGCGGCCACGCCCATTGGCTTGGGGAGCTCCGTGTTACGTGACGATGCGAGCGAGACGCCCGCGACATGCATTCTCACGGAGGACCGTGGGAACGAGGAAGAATGTCGGGCACCTCGCGGAATATAACCGAAGGCGTGGGGAAAATGCATGGAACGGGTGGTGGCCATTGTGAATCCCCAATCGGCCCACGGGCGGACGGGTAAGCGCTGGCCCCAACTTCGCCGCCATGTGGAGGCCGTGCTGGGGCCGATTGATTGCGTGGCAACCAGCGGTCCGGGTCACGCCACGGAATGTGTCCGGGAAGCCCTTCGTGGCGGGGCGGATCGTGTCATCAGCGTGGGCGGTGACGGCACGCACCATGAAGTAGTGAACGGCTTTTTTGATGAGGATGGCCCGGTGCGGCCCGAGGCCGTCCTGTCCGTCCTGCCCCAAGGCACGGGCAACGACCTGGCCCGGTCGCTCGGCATTCCCAAGGGGACAGCCAACCTGGCCTATCTCGCGGAGGGCCCCACCCTGGCGGCGGACGTGGGGCGCGCGCAACGTCCGTCCGGCGCGGGCATGGAGACCACCTACTTTCTCAACACCTGCCATGTGGGCATGGGGGGCGCGGTATGCGAGCGGGTGAATCGGAAAACCAAGGTCTGGGGCGGTTTTATCACGTACTTCCGGGCCACCCTGGCGACCCTCCTCACCTACCGCGATACCCCCATGCGGATTGAAATCGACGGGGAAGCCATCGAACAGCCGGTGAAGGATCTCATTCTCGCCAACGGCCGGTATGACGGTGGCGGCATGCACGTCGCGCCTTCGGCACGGCTCGACAGCGGACGCTTCGAGGGCTTTCTCATCGGTCCCGTGGCCCTTCACGACGCCCTGGTCAGCCTGCCCACGCTCTACCGGGGCAAGCTCCATACGCGACCGGACATCATCCGGACGTTCACGGCCCGCCACGTTTCGCTGGAATGCACCGCCCCGCCTCCCGTGGCGGTGGATGGCGAAATGACGGGTTTTTTCCCCGCCACCATCGACCTGCTTCCCGGCGTGTTGCGGCTTACCGCCCACGCGTAATGTGCTATTTGCGAAAAGGCGGTTTTCAGCGCAACCGCCTCGTGATCTTTGACGCATTTCCAGGGGCTGTAGTATGCTTGCCTCGCAGGAGCAACCGCGCGAAGGATGGCTCATGGCCGCGAAGGATCCCGAAATCTCCATTGTCACCCCCGTGTTCAACGAAGCGCCCAACCTGGAGACGCTTGTTCGTGAGATCGTGGAGGCCCTGGATGCCCATGGCCGGTCCTTCGAGATTATCGCCGTGGACGACGGCAGCAGCGACGGGAGCTTCGAGCGGCTGGTGGCGTTGCGCGCGTCGGAGCCGCGCTTGCGGGTGGTGCGCCTGGCACGGAACTTCGGGCAGAATCCCGCGATTTATGCCGGCTTCGAGCGCGTGCGGGGCCAAATCGTGGTGACCCTGGATGCGGACTTGCAGAATCCACCGGCGGATATCCCCAAGCTCATTGACGCCCTCGACGAGGGCGCGTATGACATCGTGCAGGGCTGTCGCCAACAGCGGAAGGACAATCCTCTCCGTCTCCTGGCCTCAGGCGTGGTAAACCGCGTGGTGTCGCGCTTGGGCAAGGTGGATATCCAGGACCTGGGATCGGGCATGAAGGCGTACCGGCGCGAGGTGGTGGACCGGCTGTGCCTGTCCACCCATCGCTCGCGCTACCTTCCCGCCGAGACCGCCTGGCTGGGCGTGAAACTCGGCGAGGTGCCCGTGGGACACCGCAGCCGCACCGCCGGCGACAGCAAGTACGGCTTGTTTGCCCTGCTCAAGGTGAACTTCGACATGCTCACCACCATCAGCGCCGCGCCGGTACATCTCATCGGGCTTCTTGGCGCGTTCTTTGCCTTCATCGGTTTCGCCATGGCTATACGCGTGGGATACGTGCGCCTGGTGGACGGGAACTTCAGTGAATACAACACGGTGCTGGCCGTGTTTTTCGTGCTGGGGGGCGTGCAAATGCTCTGCACGAGTATCATGTGTGAGTACATCAGCCGCATTTATATCGAGGTACAGCGCAGACCCTATTACATCGTCGGCGAGGTGGTCGAGGACTGACGGGGTAAACGTCCCTGGGAGGGTGCTTGTCCTCAAGCACCGCGAAGCGAGGCGGTGGCCGGGGACAGCCACCCGCCCTATGCGGTCTTGCGCCGACGCCGAAGGGCGAGCAGGGCCGCGACCAGGACCAGCAGGGGCCACATGCCGGGGGGCACGGACATGGTTAGGCGAATGATCCACACCACGGGCACCAGGGCCACGCGCACGATGGCGGCCAACAGGGGTGAGGCGGCCACGCCGTCCGCGATGGGCGGACTCAGGCGGTAATAGGTGTCCACGGCAAGACTGCCCGCGGCGGAGGTCAGCAGGGCCTTGTCCCGGAAAAGACGCAGGGTGTTGATGTCGCCGGCCATGGGCGTGCCATAGGCGGCGGTGGCGATGAAGCAGGGACCGCCACCGTCGGCTGCCTGGAGGATGCCGAGGGCCAAAAGGATGGGCGAAAGAATCATCCAGAACGTGGTGGTTCCGGTGGTATCGGTGACGGTTCCCACGTCGGCCTGTTGGAACGGGGCGAACAGCCCCATGGTGGTGAGGTCCGCGGTCAGGGTGCCGGTTTCGTAGTCGATACCCTGGTTGGTGACGCTTTTCCAGGTGCCCGTTTCGGTGGCGATGCGGACGACATTGTTGAAGTCCTTGATATAAGCGGGATAACGGGCCAGGGTGTAGTCCTCACCACCCACCAGGTCGAGCCCACTCAAGGTGAGCTCGATGGGATGGTCCGCCAGGCGGGTGTCGGGTACTTCGTTGAAGGTGACCCCGTTATCGTCGCTGATGATGAGACTCACATGAATGTATTCGGCATCGGGGTCGAGGGCGGTCGAAGGGGCGACGCCATCGGCGCGCGCCGCGTGGGTGCTTCCCATGAGGCTGATGGCGTCGGGCGCCATGGCCACGATGAGCACGCCCCGCTCCCCTTCCGCCAGGAGGGATTGCGAGGCTTTCACCGTCAGGGTCTGCCCGGGGTTGTGCGGGCTGGCGAGGGTGATGCTGGTGGCGTCGGGAAAGGGCGCCTGTTCGATGGTATAGCCGTACATGGCCGAGGCCGCGCCCAGCAGGGTGAAGGCGGCGTCGGCAAACTGTCCCGTGGCGCGCCACGTATCGGTGGTTCCATTCAGCGCGGCGAAAGGCGCATCGGGCAGGCCGTTGCCGTTCGAGTCCGTGGCGTTACCCACGGCGACGAAGGTAAAGGTGGATTCAAGCTGCACCGGCTCCGTCGTGCCGTCCGTGGGGGTGGCCGCCACCCGGAGCGTCCAGGGCTCGTCGAAGGTCATGGCGAGAAAAGTATAGCTTGTTCGATAGGGAAAGGCCGTATCCACGCCGATGGACGTGAAGTTCGTACTGCCCGGCTGGGCGAGGAAAAACTCGATGTTCTCCGTTTCCGCCACGCACCCCGGCTCCGCCTCGAAGTTCACTTCAAGCGAAGCGCTTTCATCCACGTACAGGGTGGCGCCGTCGCGCGGGGAAACGATGGCCACCGACGTCAGCGGGCAGTCTTGGGCCATCGCGGCGGGTAACGCCGGCAGGGCCACGGCCAGCAGGATTAGAAAGGTTCTCGCACTTCGTGTCATCGACACTACCTCCGGTTGCTTCGTGGGCGAAGTATACGGCCCCTCGACAGAGTGATCAACGCTTTTACGGGGGGTGAAAGCTGACACGGACGAACAGGGACGCGGGAACTTCGTGCAAGTCCGTGCTGGTCCCTGTTCGTCCGTGTTTTTTTGTTGCCACGGCCTATGCCGCGCGCGGGCGCAGGGCGGTGAAGGCGGCCAGAGCCAGCATCAGCGCCAGGAGTGCCAGACCCACGGTACTCAGCGTGGGAAGCCGGAAGGCCTCCCCCGGGTCGAGGGGATCGGAGCCGTTGGCGATCTCATCCCCGTCGTTCACACCGTCGCCGTCGGTATCGGCGAGACGCCAGTCGGTGCCGAGGTTGCACTCCATGCAGTAGGGCAGGCCGTCACCATCGGCGTCGGCATCCGGGTTCTGGCAGAGGACGTCGCAACCGTCGCCCGCGCCGAGATCGGGGGGCGTGACAAGCCACAGGCCGAAGTTGCCGCCGAAGTCGTTGGACACGGCGAGGATGAGGTTCAGGGTTGTGCTGTAGGCAACGGTATAGCCGCCGAAGGCGAGATTGGCGGGATTCATCTCGGTGAGGATCACGCCCAGGGTGGGATCGACGACCTGGAACTTGGCGTTGAATCCGGGCACCAGCAGCAGACCACGGTCCGTCACGGCGGCGGGGCCGTTGTCGAATACGCCCACCTCCATGCCCGAGGTCCAGTTCAGGGGGCTGCCCGTGGCGGCCACGACGGCCGGCAGATCAAAGCGCCGCACCGGGCCACCGGCGGAGAAATCGGAGTAGGCCGCGTAAAGCAGGCCGTTGGCGCGGTCCACGGCGAAGGCGGCCGAGTAGGCGGGAATATGCTGAAGCACGGGGGTCACGGTCATGGGATGGGCCGCGAGATCCACCAGCACCAGTTCGCCTTCGCTGCCGGCGTTGCCCGGCATGACGCGGTTCACCAGGAGGGTGTCGTTATCGACGAAGTCGGCCCAGAAATGGTTGTCCGTGTTCACCACGACGGGCAGGGCCTTTTGGGCGAGGTTGAACTCGTAGATATCGCCCAGGTAGAGGGCCTGGCCAAAACCGCCCGCGCCAAGGAGCACGCGCGTGCCGTTGGGAGCGACCTGGATGAAGGCCGGATCGCCGGGTACGTTGGTGGTGACCTGGTCGAACTGGTCCGCGCCGGGAGCGCGCTGCAACCAGAGCGCATTGCCATCCCAGGCCACGATGCGCCCGTCTCCGGCAAAATCGGCGACCACGGAGAAGCCGTTGCCGCCGGGATGGGCCGGGAAATCTGCCAGGGAGGCGGCGGCAACAAGGTAGTCCGACTGGACATAGGCGGTGCTTCCCGCGTCCACCGCCAGTATGGCCCCCGTGATCGGGTTGTAAATGGCCTTTACGTAGCCCTGCACGCCCGTGGGATCCAACGTTTCCACGATGCCGGCCTGGGTGGGATCATCCAGGCGTGGGTCCACGATCTGTATGCCGCCCGGTTCGCCCCAGCCGTTGGAGCCGGAGATGATGAGCTGGCCTTGGGCGGTGATGCCATTGACGCCCGCGCCGAAGAAATCGCCCGCCTGCCCCACGAGGGTACCGTCGGTCTCCCAATCCAGGGTGGTGTTGCCCTGGTAGGCGTCGATCAAGTCCTGCTTCACGAAGAAACGCAGTTCCCGGGTCTGCCCGCCCATGGCGTAAACCAGGCCGTGGACCGCGTCCACCGTGAGGGCGCTCGAATAGCCCGGCTTGCCCACGACGCTTTGCTTGTCGATGGCGAAGCGCGCGGACTTGGTGACCACGGTCCGGGGGGCCTTCTTGGCGCCCGAAACGTCGATGATCAGCAGTTCGCTGTTCCAATCCGGCGTGCCCGCGTCCAGCAGGAGCAATGTATTCGTCAGGAATACACCCGCGAAGTGGGACTGATTGGCGCGGATGGCGCTCGGCGCGAAATCGGCGGGTTGGGCGGGGTCAAAGGCGTAAAGGTTGCCCGCGTAGCCCTGGCCGAGGATGACCAGCGCGCCGTCGGGCGACAGGGCGGCGAAGCCCGGATCACCGGCATAGCCTTCGGCCACTTGTACGAAACGGTCGAGACCCGGCGCGGCCTGCCGAAACAGGGCGTCACCGTTCCAGAGCAGCAGCGTGCCGTCGTTAAGGGCCGTGCCGGTCACGCCGTAGGCATCGGGCGCGGGGGCGGGGAAATGGTCCAAAGTGACGAAATCACCGGCCAGGGCCGGCAGGGCGAAGGAGACGAGGACGGCAAGAAGCGCCGTCGTGATATGGGGGTGCATGAAACGCATGATTTTTCCCTCTTCCTTTCCGCGAGGATGCGGAGGGTTTTGGTGAGGGAGCGCCGGGAGGGATAAGACGGTTGTCCACCCGTGCAACTCTCTCGCGAAGTGACACAGAAAAACAGGGATGTGCGCGGGCAGGTCTTCTGGCTTCCGGTTCGTCCTCGGGTCACGCCTTCCCATCCCCGTTCTGGCGGATAGTGGCCGCCCTCGCCGAGCGAGGGCATGTGACCGTCGTCCCCGGTTACAGCAGCGAGTCTGCGACGGATTTGCACCGTACTTCCCTTTACACGCGCACGCGGTAGTTGTTGGATTGGGTGTTCTCCCTCCTTTCCCCGGCAGTGGCCGGATTCGGACTGCATGGGGCGCGAAGTATAGCGGCGAAAGTGGGCGTGTTCAAGGGGGACCCCGTGCCCGGTTTCCGTTGCACAGGTTCGGAGTATTTGATAGCGTACAGGTGTTCAACAGGCGGTCTGAATCAGTGGAAGGAGTTAGGCGCTGTGTTCATGTGCATGGTTGGGATTTTCTGTGTTGCCCACGCGGCCCCGGGAAACATGGGCGCGGACACCTGGTGGGTGGAACTTGGCGCAACGGACAGGGGTAGGGGACTGCGGGTTTCGAGCCAGCCGGACGGGTGTTCCGTCGAGACGGCCTATGGCGGACGACAGTGCCGGCAGACGGATGTTGACGGCGGGAGCACGTACTTCTATTTCGACGTGGATGAAATGACACCGCCGGAAACGCTCTTTGTCTCGGTGGACTTTTTTGACCGGCGGGGGGTTGTTTCGCTGGATTTCGATGCCGGCGAGGGCGCAAGCGCGTACCGTCAGGCACCGGAGTCCTACCCACAACAGGGCACAAGGCGTTGGCGAACGGAGACCTTCACGCTTCGCGCGGCGCAATTCAAGAATCGGCAGAATGGCGGGAACGATTTTCGCATACATGCCGATGGTCCGCTGGCCGTGGCGCGTGTATCGCTCTCCACGGTGAGCCCGGCTGGATTCAAGCCGTCGACAGACCCGCTTTCCTATTTTGCGGAACGGCCGTCCGTCGAGGTGCAAGAGGGGATGACCATAATCCAGCAGTGGCAGATCCACGAAGCGATCCCGGACAACCAGCTTGCCGATTCGGCCTATGAGGTGGCAAAGGATATCGGTATCACCAGCCTTCAGAGCTACGTTGGATGGGCTCAATTTGAACCGGAGGAAGGGAAAGCGGACTACAGCCTGTATGATCCAGTGGTGGAACAACTGAGAAAACATGAACTCAAGTGGCTGCCTTTCCTGATCACCGCTCCCAGGATCGCGACGCCGAAATGGTTTCGCGATAAGCGGGGAGTCTCTTCGGTCTGCCTTGAGCATGGCATCGCCACGCCGATACAAAGCATCTGGAATCCCGCGCTTCGGGAAGGCGTGCGCCGCTTTCTGGAACTGTTTCAGGCACACTATGAACCGGGAGTGATTGAGGCGCTCAACTTGGGCATCTCCGGCAATTGGGGCGAGTCCATTGTCGTGGCCGGCGGCGGCTTCGACATGAAGGGCCGGCACTCCCATCTGGGCTGGTGGTGCGGGGATCAGTACGCCCGCAAAGACTGGCGGCGTTGGGTCAGGATACACTACAAGACCTTGGCGGCGTTAAATGCGGCGTGGAACACGACTTTCACGAAATGGGCACAGGTGGAACCCTTCATCCCCGCATCGGCGCCCTCCCGCCGCGCCGCCGCGGACTTGTTCGCGTGGTACACCCGTTCCATGACGGATTATGCGGAATTCTGGGTGCGCACCGCCCGCGAACTTTTCCCGGACACGCCCATTTACCTGTGTACGGGAGGCCATGGACAGCCGGAGCTGGCGGCGGATTTCGCGGCTCAGGCGCGGATGTGTGCCAGGTATGGCGCGGGAATCCGTATCACGAACCAGAGCGATGATGGACCGGGGAACTTTTCGGTGACACGTATGGTGTCTTCCGCAACGCGGCTCTACGGCGGCTATTACACGACTGAACCGGGCGGCGCGAATACGACGAAGGGTATTGCGGCCCGTATTTTCGATGCCCTTTCGGGGGGAGCATCGGGACTGTATTTTAAGACGCTGGTTGATCCGCCCGACAGGCCCAGCCCAACCGCCATCGCTTTTGCGGAGAATGCCCGGTACCTGGTGCGAAATCGCCCCAGGCTGACGGTCGCCGCGTTAATACCCAACAGTTCGCTTGTCATGGATCCAAGCGTTATCAGCCAACTCATGGAGCGGACACAGGTCATTCGCGACATCATGGACTTCGAGTTTATCGATGAGAACATGGTGGCTGATGGATTGTTGAGAGACTTTCGCTGCCTGATGGTGGTGGCGGGCGATACGGTGGAGGAACCCGTGCTGGATGCCCTGGGTGCCTGGATACGGCGCGGCGGGGTGCTGGTGCTGCCCGAGGAACTCGCCCCGCTCCGCAATGTGGACGATCGGCCCGTGTCCTGGTGGCCCGAAACATTGCCCCCCGGCACGGAGTCCTGGGAGGTTGGCGCGTTGGGCGACGGGCAAGTGATCCAAGTTCCTGGTACCTGGCCCGAATGGCGCCACCCCCTGGCGACACTGCTGGTTTCGTCCGGAAAGGATGTTTCCTGGTCCGTGCCGCTGGCGGGGGAACCCCTTGATGGCGTTTATGATGGGGTTCTTGCCACCCGGGCGAGCGTGAATGAGGTGTACTACTATAACAATGGCGACGAGCCTGTCCGCAAGGAGATTCCGGGGCAGGGGATTATGACCGTTCCGCCACGGGGGATCCTCGCGGTGGAGATGGGCCGGTAAAAAAGCGAAAAAACCGTTTTCCGCGGTCCCCCTTCCGTTATAACAGTCACCATTATTGTCGTACGTCGTTCAGCCCTTGTTGTGTCCTCCGAATTTCCGTGTAATGGCGCCCCCCTTGTCATGGGACCGGGATCATGGCGCATAAATGCCGTTGGAAATCACTGCCATCGTGTTCCCCAGGCCGAAGCGGAAGACATAGGCGCGCGCCTGTTGGACACTCGTGGAGTCGGTGCATAGCTCCGAGAAGCCCCACCCACCTGACATCCCTGCCAAAGCGGGGCTCCATGCCAGGGCAATATCACGACTTTTCCCCTGGATTCCCACTTTCGCGGGATGACGGTTGGCCGTGGAGGGACGGCTATAGCGTGCTTGGTTCCGGCCACGCAGCTTAGGGGCTTTGCCGGCAAAGACAAGGGTTGGCGAGAGGTGTCAAGAAAAAATGATGGTGGAGATGAGGGGGATCGAACCCCTGACCTCATGACTGCCAGTCATGCGCTCTCCCAACTGAGCTACATCCCCACGTTTGGGCCGTCTTAATCTTCGAAGCGGCTAATGTGGGCGCAGTGTATCAGACGAAAACAGCTTGGATCAAGGCCATGGTCCAGGGTGGGCCTGCGTCACCAAAGATGGTTTGACACATTGTCGGTTGCTTTAGCCCTGTTGTTTGTAGTGTAATATACTACAAACAACGAAAGGAGGCCCCATGAACATGCAGGCGATGTTGAGGCGTCAACAGGCAATTGGCCGCGAATTGACCCATATTCACTTTATGCAGAAAGGAAGCATCTCACATCAACGGGTACCGAGCACGCGAAAGGGAGCACCGGTTGGGACGATGCGGGGGCCGTACCCCGTGCTGACGTGGAAGGAGGGCGGGAAAACCCGCAGCCTTCGACTCAAGAACGAGGATGAAGTGGCATGGGCCGAGCAAGCCGTGGGGAACCACCGGCGCTTTGCGGCGCTGTGTAGGGAGTACCAGGAACTTGGCGAAGGCATTGCGCACCAGATGCGGTTGGCCCCCAAAGACACAAAAATGGTCGAACGGGTAAAAAAGGGGCTCAAGTCGCGGTTGAACAAAGCCGGGAAGTAACACGAATGGTCCAGGCGGCCCAGCGGGCCGCGGGCGCATCGGTGCTGGAGGGGTTGCTGCGCGATGTGGGCGTGGGACGGCGTGCGGAGAGGGTGCGCTGTTCGTGCGGGGCGCGCATGGAAAGCCGCGGCGTCAGGGAAAAGTCCATTATGACCCT
>JAJRTN010000008.1 GCA_024278275.1 Candidatus Hydrogenedentota bacterium | reverse complement strand
CGACTGGGCACGATGCGGTTTTCATGGATCCTCGAATATCATAGATGATTTTAAGAGGCGGCAAGCCGCCGGTAAGGAAAGCGGCAGCAAGCTGCCGCACTCCATATTGGGGCTGCCGCTGCGTGCTAGAAGTCATCCATTACGTTTACATCATCATACTTTATGGAACATACCGTTCGGCGGAAAGACTCCTTGGCATCCTTGACCAGGCCATGCTTCGCGGGATTATTGTGCGTGTAGGCCAAGCGTGCCAAGTAGCTTGTCTGACAAAACTCCATGTGAAACGCAGCCCACTTCGGTCACAACGGACAAGCGGGCGCTTGTCCCTACTCGCCACGCCCTGCGTGGGAACGGGAGAATCTGCGTTCATCTGCGCAATCTGCGGATACATTATTCATGGAGCGCCTTGGCGCAAAGGCGTTGGCGGATAAGCCGTCCGTGGCACGGCACGCGGTCGCCCGCCTTGCTTCGCCAGGCCCTTGGCCGGACCCCATCTGCACATGGACACGCCGAAAGGGGGTGATAGGCGGGGCGTCCTGTCCGTCCCGTGACGAAGCACGCGCCGAAAGACTATTTCGCCCCGATATAGAGCGTGGCGATGCCCAGGGTGAGGGGGATGCCCTTGGCGTGACGGAATCCCGCGTCGGCCATGAGCGCCTCGAAGTCGGCACCGTAGGGAAATGTCTCCACGGTCCGGTTGAGGTAGTGGTAGGCCTGGCTGTCGCCGGAGATAAGGCCGCCCAGGCGGGGCAGGACGTGGCGGAAATAAAAAAGGTAGAGCCACCGGAAAGGCCGGTTTTGCGGGAGGGAAAACTCCAGTATGAGGGCGCGGCCCCCCGGCTTGAGGAGCCGGTGTATTTCACGGAGGCCCGCCGCCACGTCGGTCACGTTGCGGATGCCGAAGGCGATGGTCACGGCGTCAAAGGCCTCGCCCGCAACCCCCAGTCGCGTCGCGTCGGATCGCACCAGCAGCAACCGGTCATCCAGCCCCCGGGCCACCACTTTCTTTCGCCCGAAGGTAAGCATGCCCCACGACAGGTCCACGCCGATCCCCCGGCGTACCCTGCCGGAAGTTTCCAGCGCGAGAAGCACATCCGCGGTTCCCGTGGCCAGGTCGATCACCTCCAGGTCCCGCCCTTCGGGCAGGTGACGTACCAGTTTTTTTCGCCAGGCCACATCGCGGCCCAAAGAGAGGAGCCGGTTGAGCAGGTCATAGCGATGCGCAATGCGGTCGAACATACGAAAGACCTGTTGACGTGGCAATTCCCGCGATTTACGAGGTGAAACGGACACGAAGCCTGTTGTCCTTCCCTTGGTTCCGGCATTTCCGGCCGCAATCCTAAGGGACGGGGTTCGTGAATGCAACCGAAGCCGGGCCCCGGGTGGAACGGCAGTGGACATGGCGGATGGTCCCGCCGGGCGTGCCCCAAGATATGGTGGCGACGATTAATCGCTTGTATGGCATCCTCGTGCTAAGCCCCTGTTTTTTCAAGGCTTAGCAATGTTCTTGTTTGTTGACTGCATCTATATGTTGTGGTAACATTACTCTTAAGATCGGGCATGTTGTGTCCGGTTGGCGGAAAACGCTGTGGGAGCCCCCCCATGACGATTGATGATATTGTGGATATCGCCCAGCGCGCCATGATGGTGACCCTCCTGGCGGCCGCGCCCATGCTGCTCGCGGGGATGATCGTGGGCCTGCTCATCAGCGTGTTTCAGTCGGTGACCCAGATCCAGGAAATCACCCTGACCTTCGTGCCCAAGATCGTGGTGGTGCTGGTGGCCTTCGTGGTGTTTCTGCCGTTCATGTCCGAGACCGTGCTTGGGTTCACGCGTGAACTGTTGTTGACGTTTGACCAGCTTGTGAAAGCCCATTAGCTTTGAAGGAGGGGTATAGCCCATGGCCGAAGTGGAGATCTTCAAGCTCTTCGCCTTGGTCATGGTGCGTTTCAGCGGCCTCATGGTCTCGGCGCCGGTGCTGGGATCAGGCAATTTCCCGGCGATTGCGAAGATCGGGCTGACCGCGTTGACGGCGCTTCTTATCACGCCCACCATCCCCGTGTTGGCCGCGCCGTTGCCGAGCGGTCCGCTGGCCTTCGGTGTCATGGCGCTTGGCGAGATGCTGATCGGCCTGATGATCGGCTTCGTGATGAGCATCTTCTTTGCCGCGATCCAGGTGGGCGGCCAGATCATGGACATGCAGAGCGGTTTCGGCATGATGAACGTGTTCAATCCCGCCCTTGAAACCCAGTTTCCTATCTTCGGTTTTTTCCTTTTCATCATTGCCGTGCTCTATTTCCTGGTGCTCGGCTTTCATCACACCGCCATCCGTGCCCTGGCCCACACCTATGAAGTCATTCAGGTGGGCGGCCTTGCCGTACACCCGGAATTGCTTTATGAAGTGAGCCGCTGGGGCCGCGACATGTTCATCGACGGGCTGATCATCTCGGCGCCTATATCGGCATCCATGCTGTTGGCCTATATTACCATGGGGCTGCTGGGACGCGTGGTGCCGCAGATTCACCTCTTCGTGGTGGGTTTCCCCATCACCATCGCGACGGGGCTTTTTGTTACGGCCTTCATCATCGGCATCTACCTGAACGTGCTTGACGGCATGTTCGAGCGCATGATGGGCAACGTGGATACCCTGATCAGGGGCATGGGATAGGGCGATCATGGCGGAAGACACGGGTGGCGAAAAAACACTCCCAGCGAGTGGGCGCAAAATACAACGCGCGCGCGAAGAGGGCAATATCGCCAAAAGCCAGGACCTCACCTCCGGTTTGTCCCTGGCGCTGGCCCTGTTGGCGTTACTCATCCTGGGCCGCCAGATGACGGTTGTGCTTCTCGACTCGTTTCAATACTACCTGGGCAACGCGCCCGAGTTGACGCCGGAGCGCATTCCCGCGCAGGCCCTGGCGTGGTCCGCGGTCTACCGGATGGGCCTGTGCGCGCTGCCCTTCATGGCGGTCATGGTGGTGGGGGGGCTGCTGGTCAATTTCGGCCAGGTGGGTTTCCTGCTTACCGGAAAACCGATGCAACCCAAGCTCAGCCGCCTTGATCCCATCAGCGGCTTCAAGAAGTTCACATCCTTACGTTCCCTCGTCGAGTTGGTTAAATCGCTGTTCAAACTGGGTATTGTGTCGGTTATCGTTTACTTTACCTTCCGCGCGCGCCTGAACGACGTGGTTATGCTCATGGGACTTGAACCGCTGGGCCTGCTGAGCGCGGTGGCCCAACTCATTGCCACGGTATGGTGGCGGATTGCCCTGGCCATGATCATTCTCGGCATTTTCGACTACGGCTACCAGCGTTGGCAGCACCTCCAGGAACTGCGCATGACGCACCAGGAGGCCAAGGAAGAGATGAAGGAACTGGAGGGCGATCCCCACATCAAGCGGCGCGTCCGCCAGTTGCAGCGCCAGATCGCTTCTCAACGGATGATGGCCGACGTGCCCACGGCCGACGTCATCATCACCAACCCCACGCACTACGCCGTGGCCCTGCGCTACGACATGGGCCACATGGATTCCCCCGTGGTGGTGGCGAAAGGACAACGGCTGGTGGCCCAACGCATCCGTGAAATCGGTGAAGAGCACCGGGTTCCCATCGTGCAGAATCCACCCCTGGCCCGAACCCTGTTCCGGACCGCCGACGTGGGGGATGCCATCCCGGCGAGCCTTTTCCGGGCCGTGGCCGAGGTGCTTTCCTTCGTCTACCGCATCGACCAGCGCGCGGAAAAGGTGCGCGAGCGTCAGTCCTACATGGCGGGAGCGGCCTGAGCGATGAAGCGGAGAACCACAAGAGGACCTATGGGACGCATGAGACCGAACCACACGCTCATTCCCATGGTCCCCCGTGGAAAGGCATGGCGCCACCGTCCCCGGTGGCATTCCGAATCAGTGGAGGCGTAGATCCTGGATCATGGCGGTACCTGCGGAGAGATTGCGGCGCATGGGCGGTTCGCTGACGGCGAACCCCGATGTGGCCCTGTCGGTCTGCGTCATCGGCATCTTGCTGGTGCTCATTCTGCCCATTGCCCCCTGGGCCATCGACGTGCTGCTCACCATCAACATCTCCGTTTCGGTGGTGGTTCTCCTGGCGACCATCTACCTGAAGCGGCCGGTGGAGTTCAATGTCTTCCCCTCGTTGCTGCTCATGCTCACCCTCTACCGGCTGAGTCTCAACGTGGCCACCACGCGTATCATTCTCGCCGACGCCTACGGCGGAACGGTGGTGGCGGCCTTCGGCAGCTTCGTCACGAAGGGCAACATTTTCGTGGGCATCGTGATCTTCGTGATCCTCGTGGTGATCCAGTTCGTGGTGGTCACGAAGGGAGCCACGCGCATCTCCGAAGTGGCCGCGCGCTTCACCCTCGATGCCATGCCCGGCAAACAGATGGGCGTTGATTCAGATCTCAACGCGGGGCTTATCACCGAGCAGCAGGCCCGTGCGCGGCGGCGCGCCATCGAGCAGGAGGCCGATTTCTACGGGGCCATGGACGGCGCGACCAAGTTCGTACGGGGTGACGCCATCGCCGGTATTGTCATCACCCTGGTCAATATCGTCATGGGCCTCATCATCGGTGTTTCCATGCACGGCATGACGTTGAGCCAGGCGGCCGCGGTCTATACCCAACTGACCATCGGTGACGGTCTCGTGTCCCAGGTGCCTTCACTCATTATCTCGGTGGCGGCCGCCCTGGTGGTCACGCGATCGGTCTCCGAGGATGACTTGGGCAGCGACCTCAGCGTGCAGGCCCTCAAGTATCCCCGTGCCCTGGGTGTCGCCGCGGCCATGCTGCTGCTCTTTGCCGTTGTGCCCGGCATGCCCACCCTTCCCTTCATCATCGTCTCCATCGCCCTGGGCGTCATGGCTTACACGGCGACCCAGCTCCAGACGCGACGGGCCGCCGAGGCCGAGAGCGAGGAGGCCGCCGCCGAGGAGGCCCGGCGCGAGGAAACCCCGGAGCGCACCGAGGATCTGCTCGATGTGGATCCCCTGAAAATCGAATTGGGCTATGGCCTTATCGCGCTCGCCGACCCAAGTCAGGGCGGCGACCTGCTGACCCGCATCCAGATCATCCGCCAGCAGATTGCCACGCGCATGGGTTTCATTGTGCCCGTCATCCGTATTGTGGACAATATGCGCTTGGGGCCCAACGAATACGCCGTGAAACTGCGCGAATCCACCATCGCCAACTACACCCTCTATCCCGATCACTTCCTGGCGATGAACCCGGGCCTCGTGGAGGAGGAGATCCAGGGCATACCCACGCAGGAGCCGGCCTTTGGCTTGCAGGCGGTGTGGGTCTCGAAAGAGAACCGGGACCGTGCCGAGCGCCTGGGCTATACCATCGTCGAGCCGACGGCCGTGCTGGCCACGCACCTCACCGAGTTGATTTACGCTCACGCCGACGAACTGGTCACCCGGGAGGACGTGCAGACCCTGGTCACCCATCTCAAGGAAACGGCGCCCACGGTGGTGGACGAACTCCTGCCGAAGATCCTCACCCACGGCGAATTACAGAAGGTGCTGCACAATCTTCTGCGCGAACGGGTTGCCATTCGCAACCTGGAAACCATCGCGGAGGTCCTCTCCGATTACGGTCCGCGCACCAAGGACACCGATATTCTCACGGAGTACGTGCGCCACGCCCTGGCCCGGGAAATCTGTGCGGGTTACGTGGATGAGGACGGCAAGCTGAGCGTGATCTCCCTGGCGCCCGAGTTGGAGCAGGAAATCCTGGACGCCGTGAACCAGATGGACGCGGGCGATTTTATCCCCGTGTCCCCCGAGCGCGCCGACGCCATCAGCGAATCCACGGCGACGGCCCTCCAGCCGCTCCTGGCGGCGGGACAGGATCCCATCGTATTGACCTCCGCCCCCGTGCGGCGCTATTTCCGCCGCATCGTGGAGCGGCGGATTCCAAAGATTGTGGTACTCTCGTATAATGAGATTGATCCCGCCGTAACCCTGGAAAGCCTGGGACAGGTGAGCGCGTAACATGGCACAGGTGTTGAAAAGAGTCCGGGCCGGAAGCCTCGAAGAGGCCTACCGCATCGTGCGGCAGCGCTTCGGCGCGGATGCCGTGGTGCTCAACACGGCCCAAGCCAATGAAGGCGGTTTCCTGGGCTTTTTCGGGCGCAAACTCGTGGAGCTGACCGTATCCGTCCCCGTGTCCCCCCAGGGTCGCCGTCCCTCCGCCGCCGAGCGCAAGTACGCGGCCCAGCGACCGGGCGGCGGGGACCCGCAAATCGAGGATTCCGTCAAGTACTTCAAGGAGATCGTCCGCAACGCCCAGGGCCGCGCGAGGACCGGTTCCGCCGCCGAGGGCACGTCCGCCGCCGCCACCGCGCCGGTCGTACCCTTTCCCACGCCCGACCGGTCTTCCGGCGAGCAGGGCAGCCTTCGGCGTGAAGTACAGGAAATCCGCGAGATGATGCAGGTGCTCTACGCGGAGCACCCCGGGGCCGGCCTGCCCACGGAGTTCGCGCCCCATTACCGCACCCTCACGGAACGCGGCGTGTCGCGCCGCATTGCCGCGGCGCTCCTGGGCGCCGTGCTTAAAAACAGCGACCTGGACATTCTGCGCGACCCCCGTGTTTTCGTCGAGCGCCTCGGCCACGAGATCCGTCGCATCGTGCCCGTCACCGGGGGCATCGCCTTGCAGCCGGGTCGCCGTCACGTGGTGGCCCTGTGCGGCGCCACCGGCGTGGGCAAAACCACCAACCTGGCGAAACTGGCCGCCCATTTCTCGGTGCGTCAGCGAATCCGCGTGGCCCTTGTCACGGCCGACACCTACCGCATCGCCGCGCCCGAACAACTCCGGGTCTACGCCAACATCATCGGCATCCCCATGCGGGTGGCCAACGATCACCCGGAGATGACGAAGGCCCTGGAAGCCTTCGCGGAGTATGACCTGGTGCTGGTGGATACGGCGGGCGGAAGCCAGTTCAACCTGGAACAGATCAACGAGTTGAAGCACATGCTCGCCGTCGTGAATCCCCATGAAACCATGCTCGTCATGGGGGCGAATACGCAACTGGAGGACCTGCGCAATGTGGCGGGGAACTTCAAATGCCTGTCGCCCACGTCGGTCATGTTCACCAAGCTTGATGAAACGCGCCGGTACGGGGTCATGCTGAGCGCGCTCCTGGAGACGGGCCTGCCCCTGGGCTACCTCAGCGTGGGCCAGCGCGTGCCCGACGATATTCGCGTGGCCAGCCCCGGAAACGTGGCCGGCCTCATTCTGGAAGGCAGGGAAAATCGTGGCTGATCAGGCACAAAACCTTCGCGACCTCGTGTGGAAGGCGCGCACCCGCGCCCACGTGATCGCCGTCACCAGCGGCAAGGGCGGCGTGGGGAAAACCAGCACCAGCGTCAACCTCGCTATCGCCCTCGCCGCGCGGCAACACCGCGTCATCCTCCTCGATGCGGACCTGGGTCTCGCCAACGTGGAGGTCCTCATGGGCCTCAGTTCCATGTTCAACCTGGGCCACGTCATCGACGGCTCCAGGGAGATGCTCGACATCCTCGTGCCGGGACCCGGTGGCATCGAAATCGTACCCGGCTCCTCGGGCCTGTCGAAAGTGGCCGACCTCGAGCCCGAGGCGCGGGACAACGTGCTGCGGTGCCTGGCGGTGCTTCAGGACGAAGCCGACTTCATCATCATCGACACCATGGCCGGGATCGGCGTCAACGTGGTGTCCTTCGCCGCCGCGGCCGACGAAGTGCTGCTTGTCACCACCCCCGAGCCCTCCGCCATCGTGGACGCCTACGCCATGGTCAAGACGCTCCACGCCCAACGGGCCGACCTGCCCATCCGGCTCATCGTGAACATGGTGGCCAACCAGGCCCAGGCCCAGGCCGTGGCCTCCAAGCTCGCCACCGTGGCCCGCCAGTACCTCAGCCGCACCGTGTCCTACCTTGGTTTCATTCCCCGCGACCCTCACGTGGGCCAGGCCGTCATGCAAAGCCGGCCCTTCAGTCTCAAGTACCCCGCCGCCCCCGCCACCCGCTGCGTCGAATTGCTCGCTCGCCGGCTGGTTCATCAGCAGACGGTGCCCGGCGAGAAGAAGAAGGAAGGCTTCCTCCGCCGTTTCGCCAGCACCCTCGGCCTCGCCAGCAACGGCTGACGCCGGGAAAGAGGAATTGGGGGAAGGGTGCTTATGCCTTGGTCGCGTAGCGGTCCCGCACGTATTTTTCCAGTAAATCGCGAAACTGCAGGGAAAGCGTTTCCCCCGTTCCGGTCAGACTGGCGCGCTTTTCGCCGTCGGTGAAGACGGGACAAACGGGTTCTTCACCGTTGCCGGGGAGGCTGATGCCGATGTCTGCCGCCCTGGATTCGCCGGGACCGTTGACGATGCAGCCCATGACCGCCACGGTGAGATTCTCGACCCCCGGGTACGCGCGCCGCCACACGGGCATGCGCTCGCGGATGTAGGCCTGCGTCTCCCGGGCCAGCTTCTGGAAGGTGGCGCTCGTGGTGCGGCCGCAGCCGGGACAGGCGGTGACACTGGGGGCGAATTGACGCAGGCCCAGTGCCTGGAGCAGCTCCTGTGATGCGTAGACTTCTTCGCAACGGTTGCCGCCCGGCTCGGGCGTGAGCGATACGCGAATGGTGTCCCCAATGCCCTCGGCGAGGAGAACTCCCATGCCGGCGGCGGACCAGACCTGGCCCTTCATGCCCATGCCCGCCTCGGTGAGTCCGAGATGCAGGGGCTGGTTCGTTTGCTCCGCGAGCTCCCGGTAGAGGGCGATAAGATGGCGTGGTACGCTGGTCTTGCAGGAGATGATGATCTGTTCGGGTTTCAGGCCGCACGCAAGGGCCTGCCTGGTGGATTCCAGGGCCGAGACGACCATGCACTCGTTCATCACCTCTTCCGGGCTTTTTCCCAGGCGACGGTCCCGGTTCGCCGCCATCCGTGTCATCACCAGCTCGGGATCGAGGGAGCCCATGTTCACGCCGATGCGGACGGGCTTGCCGTGATCGCGGGCAATGGCGCAGATGGTGGCGAACTGTTCGTCCCGTTTTCTGCCCTTGCCCACGTTGCCCGGATTGATGCGGTACTTGTCGAGGCTCTCGGCGCAGGCCGGGCACTTGCCCAGCAAGCGGTGGCCGTTGTAATGAAAGTCGCCGATGATGGGCACGGTACAGCCGGCGTCCCGGACCCGCCGCACGATTTCTCCGACCGATTCCGCGGCACGGGGGGTGTTCACCGTGATGCGGACCAACTCCGAGCCGGCCTCGGCCAATTGCAGGATCTGCGCTGCCGTGGCCTGGGGGTCTTCCGTGTCCGTGTTGGTCATGGACTGGATCACCACGGGCGCGCCCCCGCCGACCCGCACGTTTCCCACCATGACGGGAATGGTCCGGCGTCGTTTGGCGATGGACATGGCGGCCTCCGGAACAGGGGTTGGCGGCGGACACATGGGGCTTGTACGGGTCGCTTCGATCATACGGATTTCAAGCGTTTCTCGGCAACTTTTCGGGCGGGCCGGGCGCCATCCCCGGGGGCTGTATGACGGCGCATGCCCCGCCTGCCAATAAGGTTTCAAGCCGTCAGGAAAGCTGTGCGTTGGGTGCCGCATCCCTTACAACCGCCGCACGACTCGATGCGGCCGGTCACGAGGTCAACACGAATCGCGGCGTGCAGGGTGGTTTGGCCGTCTTCATAAATGCATTCCAGGGGCGTGCAGAAACCGTCCTCCTCCCCGTTGTTTCGCCCAAGGAGGGCCTCCAGGGCGGCCTGCACGGCGACGAGGTGTTTCAGTGCCAGGAATTCCTCGATCCCTCCAGGAACGCCGGTATCTTCGAGACACTGGCGGGGGGTGATGGCCAGGATCGCCTCGATGGATTGGCCTGCAAGCCAGCCGGAGAGGAGGTCATCCACGCCCACGCCCCGGCCACAGCTTCGTTTGATGAAACGGTAGGACCGAAACCGGTCCGCGTCATCAATCGTGACGGCAATTCGCTCGGAGAGGTCGTTGCAGGGCATGGTTCAACCTTCTCCGGGGAACGAAGCATCGGCGAAATAGGGGTTTATCCCCGCGTCGTGGTCGGTTTCATCGAGAATGGCGCCCACTTGGGGCACCGCTTCCCGGAAGGCCCGGTGTACGCCCTGCTTGAGGGTGAACGCCGCGGCCGCGCAGCCCTGGCAACCGCCGCCCATGGTGATGTAGACCGTGTTGCCCACAACCCGCCTCAGTTCGATAAACCCGCCATGCCCCGCAATGCCGGGGTTGAGTTCTTCATCAATCACCCGTTGCAGGCCGGCGCGGATGGTGTCCTCATCGGGCATGTTTTCGAGGATTTCCGGAAGGATTACAGGCATGCCGCTCAGCAAATGGGCGCGTACCTGGCCGCCCAGTTCACGTGCCGCCTCGTCCAGGGGAGCCCCGTTTTCACGCAGGGTCACCGTGATGGCGGCGTCGTGAAGCAGCACCGTTTCGACGTCACCCGCGTTGAAAAGCGCGGCGGCCAGGGGAGCGTAGGCGTTTGCCGTGTACGCATCGGGACACCAGAAGGAATACCCCGGCAGTACCGGGTGGCCGGGAAGAAAGGTGATGGTTCGTTGACGTGGTTCGAGACGGGCCTTGATCGGAAGACCGCCATCCTTTCCGGTCCTGGCATCCTTCACGTCCAGCACGGTGGCTTCCATCGCACGGCGCGCCAGGGCGTCGTTTTCTCCCGCGGCGGGTGTCGGGACATTCTCTTCCGATTTGAAAACCTTGGAAAACCAGGCGGGCATGGTCGTTTTTCCCGGGGGTTGAACCTCTCTCTCCTGCCACCATCACGGCGGCCCGGCGAGTCGTTTTTCGATGCTGCAACGTGTAGAAGAAACACCGGAGAGCCCCCGAAGCTTCCCGGGGAAGGGGCAATCCGCCGAAACCGATCACGGCCCTGTGCGACGCCTTCCCGGCGGTATTTCATCTACTTCAGGATGCCGCCGCGCCGTGAACTGAGTTGAATGCCCTGGAGCATCATGTTCAATTCCTCGGGATTGTCGGAAATCTCCATGGCGGTTTCGTGGGTGATCAGTTTGCGCCGCAGGAGGATGTAGAGGCTCTCGTTAAAGGTCTGCATCCCCTGTTCCCGTCCCTGCAGGATGGCCTGCTCCAACTGGGTAATCCGGTTTTCCTTGATCAGCTTGCGCACGGCAGGCGTGCCGAACATGATCTCGCACATGGGCACGCGGCCGCTTCCGTCGGCCCGGGGCAGCAGGCGCATGCTCATGACCGCGCGAAGTTGCATGGCCAGTTGGCTGCGCACCTGGTCGTGATGGGTGGAGGGGAAAAGATCCACGATGCGGTCGATGGTCTGCATGACGTTTGTCGTATGCAGGGTGCTGAAGACCAGGTGCCCCGTCTCCGACGCGCTGATGGCGGCCTGAAAGGTTTCCAGGTCGCGCATTTCGCCCACGAGAATCACATCGGGATCCTGTCGCATCACCGCTTTCAGGGCGGAGGAAAAGTCCCGCGTGTCGATGGCGATCTCCCGTTGACTGATCACCGCCAGGTGATCCTGGTGTACGTACTCGATGGGGTCTTCGATGGTCACCACGTGGCAGGGGCGATGGTGGTTGATATAATCGATGATCGACGCGAGGGTCGTCGACTTACCGCTGCCCGTGGTTCCCGTGATGAGGATGAGGCCCCGTACCATGGTGGCGAAGCTTTCCGTGGCGGGCGGCAGGTTCAACTGGTCGAAGGTGAGGATTTTGGTCTTGATCCGGCGCATGACCGCCGAAACCGTGCCGCGTTGACGGTACATGTTCACGCGGAAGCGACCGATGCCTTTCTCGTTGTAGGATAGATCCACCTCGCCATGACGCGCGAAATGGGCTTTCTGTTCCTGGTTGAGCAGCATGTCCTTGGCCACTTCCAGATCATCCGGCAAGAGGGGTTCCTTGGATTGGGCGGCCAGCGTTCCGTCAACGCGGAAATAGGGCGGGCTGCCCGTTTTCATGTGGATGTCAGAGGCATCCAACTGCACCGCGCGCTGAAAGAGCTTGAGGAAATCCTGCTTAGTCACTTTTCTTTTTCCTTTTCCAGCGGTCCCGAAGGAAGGTGGGTAAACGCAAATCCTCTTCGGTCTCGATGTCGGACGCGGGCGGCGCCGGCTCCTGTTGCGGGAAAAGTTCCAGCTCTTCCTGCCCGGTGGTCGGGAGTATCAGTTCTTCCCGTGCCGGCTCTTTCGCGGCGGGGCCTGGCGCCTCGGGGGATTTCTTCTCGGGGATTTTTTTCTCGGGCGGGGGCGATTGCGTCACGGTCGTGGGCGTCTCGGCCGGTTGCCCCGGGGCCGGTTGTGTGCCGGGGGCGACCCGGGGAAAGCCCGCGGCAATGACCGTCACCTGGAGTTCGGGCCGCTCCTCCTCGTCGATCACCGCGCCGAAAATGATATTCGCCTCGGGGTGAGCGGCCTTCTTCACCGCCGTTACCGCCGCCTGCACTTCGCGCATGCCGATGTCGCATCCCCCCTTGATGTTTACGATGACGCCCTTGGCACCGTTGATGTTGGACTGCTCAAGCAGGGGGCAGACGATGGCCTCCTCCGCGGCCAGGGAAGCGCGGTTTTCGCCTTCGGCCACACCGATGCCCATGAGTGCGCGGCCCCGGGCCTGCATGATGGTGCGCACGTCGGCAAAATCGAGGTTGATGAGACCCGGCACCGTGATCAGCTCGGAAATGGCGCGCACGCCGTTGTGGAGCACCTCGTCGGCATGGGCGAAAGCCGAAAGGAGCGACATGTTGCTCTGGCAGAGTTCCGCCACGCGGTCGTTGGGCACCACGATGAGGGTGTCCACGTGGTCTTCCAGTTCGGTAAGCCCTTTCAGCGCGTTGTCCATGCGTTCCTTGCCCTCGAAGTCGAAAGGCAAGGTGACGATGGCCACCGTCAGGGCGCCCGCCGCGCTGGATTCCTCCGCCACGATGGGGCTGGCGCCTGTGCCCGTGCCGCCCCCCAGCCCGGCGGTGAGGAATACCATGTCGGCACCGCGAATGATTTCCCGGATACGCTCGCGATCTGCTTCCGCCGCGGATTTGCCCACCTCGGGCTTCGCGCCCGACCCCAGGCCGTTGGTCATTTCAACGCCGATCTGGAGGCGGGTGCCTGCCGGGGAAGTGCGCAAGGCCTGGGCGTCCGTGTTGATGGTGATGAACTCCACGTCCGACATGCCGGCTTCAATCATGCGGCCCACCGCGTTTCCGCCGCCGCCGCCGATACCGCAGACCTTGATCACCGCGTGCTGGTCGAAAGTATGGAATTCGTCCGACATGCCGATATTCATGAAACAGGCTCCTGAAGCTGTCTTGCGGGCGTTTGGGCGCCGGCGCCGCCACCGGGCCCGTACTCATAGTATCACCCGCCATGGGCCGCAAACCACAGAACGTAAAGCATTTGCGGAATGGAGGATCTTATCAGACAGAGGCGTGAGCTTCACCGTATCCTATTGGTCCCATCGCTCCTGTTCGTCCCATGGGTTCATCCCCGCTCCTTATTTGCACACCAGGTCGCCCTCGAAGCGGAGATCCAGGTATTCCCTGCACGGCAGATCGCCGCCCTGGTTTTCCCACAGCGTCTCAAACCGCGCGGCCTGCATGGCGTAGTCCCCCCGGCCCCAGCGGATTTCATAGGGGAGTTCGTCGCAAAACATGGAAATCTTCCGCGTGTCGGGCGCGGAGATTTCGGAGATGGTCAGCGCCTCGAGCAGACTCGTATCCGCCACGGCCCGCCAAACGCGCAGCGCTTCGGTGAGCGCATCCGCCTTCAGGGGCCGGCCCGGCTCGGGCACCCCCAGGCCGGGCACGTTGGTGATGAGGGGGCCCACATGGTCGGCCAGGGGATCCAACTCCCGTAGGACAAAGCCCTCCGCGTCAATTTCGTAGAGGCGGCCGTTGGTGAAAACCGCCGCTTCGGGAACACGTTCCTCAATACGGATAATGAGGGTATGGGGCGGCGCGCGGCGCACTTCACAAAAGCGCACGTAAGGCAGGCGTTGCACACGCTGCTGAATGGCGTTTACATCGGACAACATGAGGTTGTCGTCGCTCGTCACCCTGGCCACCGCGCAAATATGCTCTTCCCGCAGGACATTGGCCCCATCCACGACGATCTCCCGCACCCTGAAGGTGGGCGACCGGGTCACATAATGAACGATTCCGTAGGCGAAACCGCCCAACAGCACGATGCAGATAAGGGCCTCGGCAAGGTAAAACCATGACCGGGAACGCCGGCGCGGGGGCCTGCGGCGCTGTTGGTATGTCAGGGCCGGTTGGGGCATCATCCGCCCCCGAGCGACTCCAGGAGGGGGGCCGCGATGCGGTTGATGCTTCCGGCGCCGAGGACGAGGACCACGTCACCTTGCTCCAGGTCCGGGGCCAGCATGTCCGGCACGTGGTTCATGTCCTTCACCAGTTCAACCCGTCCCTCGCCCAGTTCCCGGGCCGCGTCGACGATGAGGCCCGAGTCCACCCCTTTCATTGGCATTTCGCGCGCCGGGTAAATGTCGGTCACGATGGCGCGATCCACGGTGCAGAGTACGCGGGCGAAATCATCACAGAAGAACTTGGTCCGGCTATAGAGGTGGGGCTGAAATACGCAGATAAGGCGCGTGGGCGTCACACGGCGTATCGCTTCAACGGTACTGGCGATCTCCGTGGGATGGTGGGCATAGTCCTCCATCACGGTCACCCCGCGCCGCTCGCCGCGAACCTGCATCCGCCGTCGCACCCCGTCGAAAAGGCGCAAACCGTCCGCCACGAGGCTGAAGCGCATTCCCAGGCACAGCCCCACGGCACAGGCCGCCAGGGCGTTGCGCACATTGTTCTCCCCCAGTGCGGCAATCTCGATGGCCCCCAGCCGTCCCGTGCGTGACAAGCGGTCATCCTCGCAGATAACATCAAAGCGGGTGCGAAGTCCGCGAAGGCGTTCCGCCACGCCGCTGTCCGGCCGAATCGAAGTGAGCGTCATGTTCTCGGCGCGGAGGGAGCATCCTTCCCCGAGGCCATAGGTGAGGCAGACACTCTCTATGTCGGGCAGGATGTCCCGCACGTTCGGGTCGTCGCCACAGACGATGGCATGGCCATAGAAGGGCACGCCATTGCAGAACTCCGTGAAAGCACGTTTGATGCGGTCGATGGTGCCATAGTACTCCAGGTGTTCCGCGTCAATGTTCGTCACCACCGCGATGGTCGGGTGGAGCCGAAGGAACGAGCCGTCATGCTCGTCGGCCTCCGCCACCAGGTAGTCGCCCGTGCCCCATCGGGCGTTCGTGCCGCTGCGGTGGAGGATGCCCCCGATGATACTCGTGGCGCCAATGTTCGCCCGGTCCAGGAAGGCGCTGATCATGGAGGTGGTCGTGGTCTTGCCATGTGTGCCGCCCACGGCCACCGCGTTGGGCTTCAGCCGCATCAGGTCGGCCAGCATCTCGCTGCGGTGGATCACCGGGATGCCCCGCGCCCGCGCCGCCACCACCTCCGGGTTGTCATCGCCCACCGCCGCCGACACCACCACGATCCCCGCGTTGCCCAGGTGGGCCGCGTCGTGCCCCTCGTGGAAACAAAGGCCGTAGTCTTCCAGCCGCCGGGTGATGTCCGAGGCGCACAGGTCCGAGCCGGAGACCTCGTAGCCAAGATTGAGCAGGATTTCCGCCAGCCCGCTCATGCCGATGCCCCCGGCGCCGACAAAATGCACCTTTCGCCTCAGACCTTCCACGGCTCAACTCCTGAGAATACAATATATTGTGGTTGGAGCGCAGTATAGCAGAAAAGGACCACCAGCGAAAGGAGCGAACGAAAGGGAAAAGCCCCCTCCGGGAAAAGGGGACTCCGTCCACAAAAGCCCTTCGCCGACGCCGCGCACTACCCCCGCACGGACAACACGCCTCCCTTCACCGCGGCCTCCGCCGCCGTGAGGGTCACGCGGAGGCTCTCCATGGCGTCCCTGTAATGGCTTCGTACCTGCGAGAAATCGCCGGTCTTCACGGCGTCCACGAAAGTGGCGTCAATACCCTTCGGTGCCACGGCCTCCATCTTTTCCGTTTTCAGTTCACCGTCCACCACGTGGATGATTTCCATTCCGCCGAAGCTCAGGCGGAGGCGGAACTCGGTGGTCCAAATGTCGAACATTACATCCCACTGGTAAGGGGCCTGGCAGGAACAGATGAAGGTGGCGGGCACGCCCGATTCAAACTGCATCAGCATGGCCGTGGCGTCCCAGATGTTGTAGTCGTGCAGTTGGAGCCCCGCCGCTTCGCTCGACACCGAACCCTTGCCGAGGGTTGTTCCGTCCAGGGTATCTTCCGTCACCACCGCGCCCGTCCGTTTCGCCGCCGCGATCCATTCCACGTCGCCCAGGATAAAGCGCATGAGATCGACAAGGTGGGTGGCCTGCTCGGTGATTTGCCCGCCCGAGAGGGCCAGGCGGGTGTACCAGCCGCCGACACAACCGCCGGTGTAATGGGCGTGTACCGCGTTGATCTGCCGGCCTTCGAGCATCTTCCGCGCCCGGTCACAAATATCGAGATAGCGGATCTGGTATCCCACGCAGGTATTGATCCCGCGCTTCTCGATGCGCTCCAGGATATCCTCGGCCAGTTCCATGCGCAGGGCGAGGGGCTTTTCCACGAAAAAGGGCAACCCTTTCTGGATCACGTCAATTTCCGGTTCCCCGTGCTGGTGGGGTGGAATACAGATGTAGCAGCAATCCAGTTCATTTTCCGCCAACAGCTCCTTGTGGCTTGTGTGGGCCTTGGCGCCCCACTTCTCCGCGGTGGTCTTGGCCTTCGCCGGGTCCAGGTCGCACACCGCCACCACCTTCGCGTCCGCCACCTCGGCCAGGCTGTCCATGTGCCAGTTCGAGTTTCCGCCCGCGCCGATGAATCCGATTCGTACCGTCATGTTTCGTTGTCCTTCCGCTTTGTGTTGCTGTTGATATGCCTTGGGGCCATGTTGGAACCTTTACATCTGTCCGGCATTCACTTTTTTGCGGCATCTGCAAACCGACAGAAACAAACATCCCGGCCCGAGAGGCTGTCAATTACCCGTCAATCAAACAAGGCTTCTCTAACCTGTTTTAATAAAATGAGTTACAATTCAAGCACGTCGCGATAATGCGTCTCAGCCATATACCTGTCAATTAAAACATCATGCCCAGTGGGGGACATATTTCATCATCTTTTTTCCAGCCGTCTTGTCGTAGGCACGGATCTTTCCGGCATCGACGGCCTCCCGGATATACCTGGAAACCGCCGCTTTATTCTTCTCCTCCACCCCAAACCGTTCGCGCAGAGAGGCGTTGGTAAGGTAGCCCCGCGTTACGTGCTTCAGGCACGCATGAAGGTAGCAGGCCCGCACACGATCTTCCTTGTCCATCTCCGACAGGGGCCGGTGAGCGAACAGGACGGTCCTTGTGAAACCTTCGGGGGCTTCAAAAATCGGTGCCGGAAGTTGGAAGGCTTCAATTGATGCAACCACCTTGTCAATTCCGCTACCCCGCTCTTCACAAATGCGGAATCGGCGCATCAACGATGCGAGAGCGTCATTGCGGGATTTGGGGGGCGTATCGACAAACCTCAGCGTATCTACCAAAGGTTCACCGGGATTGGTAATCTCCATTCTTTCATCGAATATCTCTACCATGGGTCCCGCGCCGCCAACGAAAAAATCCTGATGAATAAGCGCATTGGCCACCAATTCACGCACGGCAGGTTCGGGGAACATGGGCACCGTTTTTCGAAATGCCTGCCCGATGACTTCGTTTGACGGGATCTGACTATTGATGTATGCGACAAGTCCTTCAAACCCACTGGCGTAGCCCCTGGTTTCCTCGTGCTCCTTCAGGGCGTCCATGCGCCCGGCGCCTCTGTAATGAACCACGCGCATGGCCTTCCGCTTGAGGCCACTAAAGTGTCCCAGGTTCTTAGCGAACAGCAAGGCCCCCAGGTTCGTAATGTCCCACCCACCAGCCTCGCAACGGCGGAGCAGGCAGTCATCCACGAACGCCGCCAAAATACCATCGCGGTCCGCCGGAAGCGGCTGTTCCAACAGGTCGAAATAGGCCGGGTAATCCAGAAGACGAAGCACTTTGTCCGAACTAACATGCTCTGCCGCAACATGTTCTTCGAATGGCGTTACATCAAGGATGCGCCATAACGCGCGCTCTCGTTCCGGAGCCTCCTTGAGCGGTTTCTTGACCGGGCCTACCCGAACATAGGCCATACTTCGAAACCGAACGGGGTGACGAAAGGCTCGCCCGATCTCCAATAGAACAACACGCCGATCATGCACCGTCAGCTCATAGAAGCGAAAATCCACCTTGGGGGTGAGGCCCTGGAGAAGCCATGTTTCCAGCGGCTCATTGCCTTTCTTGGCTTCACGGGGAGAGAACGCCGTGCCCGCGATTTCATGGGTAGTATCTTCAATCCCCCAAACAAGGTAGGCCGAGGCTTTGCCGTTCAGAGCGGCCGCATTGGACAAGGCCGACAGATACTCGCCAATGGTTTGCGGATCGCTGTTGTTGTGTTTGAATTCAGCCCACTCGGTCTCGTGTGGCAAGGCACACAATTCGCGCACAAGTCCGTGCAGGTATGCCTCTGGATGGTAGCCGGTCATTTCTTTTTCTTTTCTTCAACGACACCCCGTCTCACGAGCGCTTCCACATCAATTGATTTGAGCGGGTCGGAAAACGGTCCGGACTCTATCGCGGTCCATCGCCTGTCGGTTTCGGGCGATTATAGCGAAACGGGTGATCTCGTTGCGCTTATCGTGGAAAATCCGACGGGTCTTCGAAGATTCCCATGTTGCTGACGGGACAGGGAGCCTATGCTCAGGAATCACGTTGTACGCTCTTTGCCCGCCAAGCGCAAATGGCTTCGACTAGATTGGGGAGGTCGTGGCGTGCCGGTTCGATGGCGATGGCCAGCCCGGCGGACCTGGCTGCCTGCGTGGTTACCGGTCCGATGGAAGCAAAAACCGTTTCCGGGGCCACGGTATCGCCTGCCACACGGGCAAAGTTCGCCGCCGCCGTGGCATTGGTAAACACCACCACCTCGGGCGAAAAGTCGCGAAGAGCCGCCAGGGCTTCGGCGTCCGGTGTTCGGGGGCGCGTCTCGCACGCCGCCACCTCGGTGACGCGCGCGCCGGCCTCGCGCAGGGCCGCGGCCAGGGAAGAACGGGTGATATCGGCACGGGGCAGGAGAACCCGCTTGTCCCGGAGGGGCCCCATGGCGGCCAATACTTCGTGGGGCCGGTAGCCCGGTGCCACGGCGTCCACGTGCAGAAAGCGGCGCTCTATGGCGTCCACCGCGGCATTTCCCACGGCGCACAAGCGCACGCCCGCCAGCGCCCGCGCATCCTGCCCGCGGCGCGCAAGGCCCTCGAAGAGGAGGTCCGCGCTGTTCACGCTGGTCAAAACGACCCAGTCATACTCGCCCGGCGTGAAATCCATGGCGCTGTCCGCTACCGGCTCGATGGTCAGGGTGGGGAAGGAAAACACCTCCGCGCCCAAATCCGTGAGGCGGCGTTCCAGCGCGCCCCGGCGCTGCGTGGTATGGGTCACGGCGATGCGCAGGCCATGGAGTGGCCGTGCCTCGAACCAGGCCAGGTTCTCGCGGAGGGCCACGGTTTCGCCCACCACGATGAGGGCGGGCGCCTCCACGGCCGCCGCCACGCAGCGGGCATGAAGGTCGCTCAAGGTGCCCACGATGGTGCGCTGCCGCGCCAGCGTACCCCACTCGATGACGGCCGCCGGGGTTTCCGGCGAACGGCCCATGGCGAGGACCGCCGTCACGATGCGGGGCATGTTGCGCACGCCCATGTAGAAAACCAGCGTCCCCGAGGCCACCATGGCCGGGATATCGAAGGGCTTGTCATTGTCCCGTGTGTGACCCGCGATGAACGACAGGGTGGAGGCCAACCCGCGCCGCGTCAGGGGAATGCCCGCGTAGGCGGGTGCGGCGATGCCCGCCGTGACACCCGGCACCACTTCGTAGGGGATCCCCGCTTCGACCAATGCCGCCGCTTCTTCTCCGCCCCGGCCGAAGACAAAGGGGTCGCCCCCCTTCAACCGCACCACCACGGCATGGCGGCGGGCCAAGCTGATGAGAATGCGGTTGATATCCGCCTGGGGGAGGCTGTGGCGGCTCGCTTCCTTGCCCGCGTAAACGGTTTCGGCCCGCGGCGCGAAGGCCAGAAACGCCGGGTCCACGAGGGCATCGTAAACCACGGCCTCCGCACAGGCCAGGCAGTCCCGTCCCCGGAGCGTCAACAGCCCCGGGTCGCCGGGACCCGCGCCGACGAGATAAACCTTGCCCATGGATTCGATGCTCAGCCTCTCTTTGCCTGTAACCGTTCAGGCGGTGGTAAGCCGCCCCATCCACCTTTGGCGTCCCCGGTAAGCTTTATCCTGCCCGAGTTGCCATCGCCGCGAAAGACAACCGCGCCGTCATCCCCCCCGGCAGGATTATAGTCCCTTTCCCATGAAGTTCTGTACCCATGGTTGCGATTAAATGTTTTCTCCCCTTCCGTCATTCCCGCGAACACGGAAATCCACGGGAAAAGTCAAGGTGTTGCCCCGAATCATGTGCATTTGCGAAAGACGTTTTTCAACGAGGCCGCCATGCGATCCTGTATGCCGCGCTTCTCTGGCCGGTAAGATCGTAAATGGCGCGACGATACCTTCCCCAGTAAAATCTCGCATGTCTCGATTCGGCCTCTTGAAAACACCTCCCTGTGGCCCTATACTCTTGGGCAATCACTTGCGTGCGGCCCGGCCCGTGTTTCCGAGGTGCCCCATGTTGAATTCGGGTGTACTGGTACTGAACCGTTCCTGGGTGGCGGTCAATGTGGCCACCGCCCGCAGGGCGCTTGTGCTCTTGTGCCAGGGGCATGCCCGGGTCGTCCATCCCCGCAACTTTGGTCTCTACGGTTTCGAGGAGTGGGTGCAGTTTTCCGAAGAGCAGTTACGCGGGACACCGAACGGGCATCGTTACATCCATTCTCCCAACCTCACGGTGCTCTTGCCGGAAGTCATTCTGCTGGGTGTCTTCAACGGTTTCATCCGGAAGGAAGTCCATTTTTCACGGCGCAATCTCTTTCTGCGTGACGGGCACCAGTGTCAGTATTGCGGCAAGCGCCCTCCCCGTCACGAGTTGAGCATCGACCATGTCATCCCGCGGTCCCGCGGTGGAAAAGACACTTGGGAAAATCTGGTTGTCGCCTGCCAGAAGTGCAACGTGAAAAAAGGCGACCGCACCCCGGAGGAGGCCAACATGCGCCTCTTGCGGAACCCGGCGGCGCCGCGCTGGCTCCCCCGTTTCGGCATGGTGCTTGAGCGGGAACAGTTGGCCGGCTGGCAGCGCTTCCTCGAAGGCCCCCGGTCCCACCAGGCCTCCGCCTGACACGGCCCGGCGTCTGCGACCGCGCACCTCCCGGGGCCATGCCGTATACATTCCCATGCGGCGCATGGTCTGTTGCGGTTGTCGAAACGCGACCGATGGAATGGTGCGGGGAACGGGCCCTATACTTCACAAAGGGCTCAGCTTGAACCATATCGTGGCGCAAGGTATGCTTCCCCAAGGAGTCGTGCAAAATGCAAGAAATGGTTCAGGCGGAACAACACGCGGTTATTCTTGATTCAATCGCCGATGGCGTGTTCACCGTCGGCCTTGATTGGAACATCACTTCCTTCAACCGGGCCGCGGAGCGGATCACGGGGGTTCCCCGCGAGGAGGCGCTGGGGAAGCCCTGCTGCGATGTGTTTCACGCCAATATCTGTGAAAGCGCTTGTGTCCTCAACACCACCATGCGGACGGGCAAACCCGTGGTGAACCGCGCGGTGTACATCGTCAACGCCCGGGGCGTGCGTATTCCCATCAGCATTTCCACGGCCGTGTTGAAGAACGGCCACGGGGAGATGGTGGGTGGTGTGGAGACTTTTCGCGACCTTACCGTGGTCGAGGAGTTGCGTAAGGCCCTGCATGGCAAGTACACCTTTTCGGATATCATCGGGCGCAGCGCGGACATGCAACGGCTTTTCGAGATCCTGCCTCAAGTGGCCGAAAGCGACAGCACGGTGCTTATACAGGGACCCAGCGGTACGGGCAAGGAACTCGTCGCCCGCGCCCTGCACAGCCTGTCGGGGCGCAAGGATAAGCCCTTTATCGCGGTTAATTGCGGCGCCCTTCCGGACACGCTGCTGGAATCAGAACTTTTCGGCTACCGCCGGGGGGCCTTCACCGATGCCCGGACGGACAAACCCGGGCGGTTTGCCTTGGCTGATGGGGGCACCATTCTGCTGGATGAGATCGGCGATATATCGCCCGCCATGCAAACTCGGCTCCTGCGCGTGTTGCAGGAGCGGGTCTACGAACCACTCGGGGGGGTGGAAACCCTCCCCCTGGATGTGCGCGTGGTGGCGGCCACCAACCGGGACTTGGCCCAACGCGTGGCCGAGGGCCGCTTCCGGGAGGACCTCTACTACCGCATCAACATCATGTGCCTCCATCTTACGCCGCTTCGCGACCGCCCCGAAGACATCCCGCCACTCATTGATCATTTCATCGGTCAACTTAACGGCATCAAGGGAAAGGATATCGTGGGCGTTTCCGAGGATGCCATGGTGGCGCTTCTGGAACACCCGTACCCGGGCAATGTGCGCGAGTTGGCCAACAGCATCGAACATGCCTTCGTGCTCTGTCCCGGCGGCCTGATTCACCGCGAACACCTGCCGCCGGCCTTCCGGAATTCGGACGTCCTGGGAGGAAGCAGGGCGCCGGCCGAAAACCACACGCTCCAGGAATGGGAGATACTGCACATTAGAGAGGCCCTGCGGCGAAACCGGGGCAACCGCACGAAAACGGCCCTGGATCTGGGCATCAATCCCAGCACCTTGTATCGGAAAATTCGCGCCATGGGGATCGCAACGCCGGAGATGGACGGGCGTCACGCCTGATACACGATAGCCTTTTCCCCCTTTCCACGTTTCGAACCTTGACCGAACGCCCGGACAAGGGGCGATTGGCCATGAAGCGCGGGACGGCCCTTTCCTTTGTGGTTAATCGCCATTTCGCAAATGCCCCACATGGGCCTATTGTTGCATTATGCAATAACATCTCCTCCAAGCCTCTTGCAATTTGCATGTCTAATGGCGGTCATATCCATTCGAAATGCACCTGGAAGGCGGTGAAACGAAGACACGAAAATCCCTGCCGTTTCTTGTCTTTATCCATAACCCACTGTCATCTCATGCCTTACCGTGTAAAGAGCCATTGTGTTTGACGAAGGTGTCTCCCATCCACGCCAACATGGCACGCCAGTTGCTCTCCCTATTTATGAGAATCGCACTACCCACGTGGCGGCGGCGCATCTCACCTTTGCTTGATACGGCTGAACGGTTTCAGATAGTGGACACCAACCATGGTCGGGTGTTGGCCCGTCGGGAGGTATCCATGGCGGGTATCAGGGAAAGGGGGTTGGTGGGTGTCCTTGCGGCGTTGGGTGTTGACGTGGTGGTTTGTTGCGCCGTGTCGCGCTGTGTACAAGTTGAATTGAAAGCCTCCGGCATCCGGGTTTTGAAACATATTTGTGGCGCTGTCGACGAAGTGCTGGCTGCCTTTTTGCAGGATCGTCTCGCCGATGAAGCGTTCCGCATGCCCGGGGCGCGAGGACCGGCGGAACCCGTCGGCGGGAAAGCCCGCGATGCGGTGTCCATCCCGGTTCGAAAGGAGTCGTCCTTGATATCCCCCTCCCAGTGAGGTCGTGTCGGGGAAGGTGTTTCCACGAAGACGTTTGACAGTTGAACCCCTTCACCGATTGCCACGGCAATCGGTTCATTCCCGTGGAGAAAACGGGGCCTCCCCGCTTTCTGTTCACCTCCACCATGGAAAGTGGCCCCGTTTTCTCCAGTCCTGCTATCGCCGGGTTGCCGTGTGAACGCACGGCGATTCGCACGTTTTTCCAGCGGAGGAAGGGCGGGTGGTTCTGAAAATAAGCCGCCGCGACAGAGCCGTCTCGCCTTTTCTCCGCGGTTTTTCGTCTCGTCCACTGCGCCGGCCTTCCCTGTAGCGACGATCAATCTGCCACGGTTGTAACCATTCGTGCCTTTCAAAACCCGGTGCATTCACAAGCGCTCTCCGTGCCGGCGGCCGTGGATAACCAACGTGGCCACGATAAGGGTCGTGAGCGGCTGCCGTAGCGGCAACCTGCAGAACACGGGGACCGAACGCGGGCTTTCGAACAGGTCCCCAATTCCGCAAACTTCTCCCCGGGCACTGGCAAGCCGTTGGATATTAAGCTATAATGTAAATGGTCCGGGTAGTCACGTTCGATCGGGGCCAAGAAAGCCGCGGACGCCATGCTTCTCCAGTGGCACGGTAGCGTGGACGTGTTTCCTTTTGCTATCCGAGGGCGTAATGAGGATGGAACGGGTCGAAGACCGGCGATACGTGGCCTTGTGGCCGCTTGATGGAAGGCCGTGTCCCCCCCTCTTGGGCCTCATGTTCCTCATGTTCATCCTGCTGCTCCTGCCATTCGCTTCGCAGGCCCAGTTGGGGTTCGTCACGCCGGGGGTGATGAATGATACCGCTTACACCGATCTGAGCGGTCCCACCCAGTTTTCCACCGATGGACGGGTGCGCGTGGCCGCGGATGGACGCGGGCACTGGGTCGCGGTGTGGACAACGCTGCGCAAGGATTCGCCCGAGCTCTTTCTGGCGCCCGGAGACACGGGAGGGGAAAAGCCGGACGAAAAGTCATTTACCGGCTACGCGGTGGTTTATGCGCGGTCCTCGAACGCGGGCCGTTCCTGGTCCGAACCGCAGACGCTTATCAACCTAAGCGGCGCGGCTACGGCCAATGCGGCCCCGGACGTGGCCGCGGACGGCAAAGGCAACTGGTACATTGTCTACAATGCGTCTCTCGATGTGGCCGGACTGGGAACGGACGACGACCTCTTTCTTTCGAAATCCACCGACAACGGATTGACGTGGTCGGTGCCCATGCCCCTGTATGACGGCGCCAGGGAGGATGGCGATATTGATGACAGCGCCCCGCGCATCGGCACCAACCGCCGGGGTACGTGGCTTGTCGTGTGGCGGCACAGCAAACTGTTGCAGTTTGACTTTATCTACTACAGCTATTCCGATGACAACGGAGCGACGTGGTCGACACCAGCCCGGCTGAACACGAACACCGAAGCCGGGCGCGACGACAATCCCGTGGTGACCACGGACGAGCGGGGACGCTGGGTGGTGGCGTGGGAATCCAACGCCGACCTGAACGGCACCACCGGAACGGACGGGGACATCCTGCTGGCACGTTCGACGGATAACGCCCACACCTGGAGCGCGCCTTTCGCCCTGTCTTCGGGCCTTATCGACGGGGAGGATGATATCGACCGTTCGCCCACCATCGATACGGACGGCCGCGGAAACTGGCTGTGCCTGTGGGCCTCGAACGCAGACCTCAACGGCGTGGGAAACGACTTTGACATCATGATGTCCAAGTCCGTCGATTTCGGAGAAACCTGGACCGACCCGCGCCCGGTGAACGATGCCCTCAACGATGAGACGACGGTGACCGTGGGTGACTTCAACCCCTGGGTGGCCACGGATCGCCTCGGTCACTGGATGGCCGCATGGAACACGAACAGTTCCTTCGGCGGCACGCTGGGCACGGACCACGACATCATGGTGACCTTGTCACGCGATTTTGGCGAAACATGGGTTCCCGCCGTCCCGCTCAATATCAATGCGGGTGAAGACAGTGGTCAGGACACCCATCCCATGCTGCTCGCGGACCGCCAGGGCGAATGGATTGCCGCATGGTCTTCCACGGAAGACCTGCGTGGGGAGATCGGCGAGGACCAGGACATCCTGGTGGCCTTTGAGATGCCTCCACGCGTCGTGGGGATCTTCCGGGAGGGCTCCCTGGTCCCCTTAGACAGTGTTGTCACCTTTCGCGTGTTGTTCAATGAACTTGTGAAGGCGGTTTCCATAGAAGATTTCGACGTGGATATCGGGAACCGGTATTTTCCGGTGGCGCCCATCGTTCTGGACACCTACAGTGACAACGGTGAAATTGAGGACATACTGTGGTATGTCGATGTCGATACGGGCAGAGGGACCGGCCGGCTCGGCATTCGGGTCCGCGACGACGCCACCATCGTGGACACGGTGGGCTCCTTCATGCGGGGCGGTTTTTCATCGGGGGAAAAATACCTCGTGAAATCTGGTGGAAACGTACCGGTTTCCTGGTGGCCCTTCGCGATTGCCCTGGCGGGCGCCGGTGCGCTTCTCCTGCGTCCCTGGCGCCGCCGGTAACGGTTTCCAGGACGCCGTATAAAACGTCGAAGCCCGCCCTTTTTCCCCGCGAAGGCGGGGACCCATGGGCAGATAAGACAGATATGACAGATAAGTTAGACTCACCCCCGCGAAGGCGGGGCGCCTTGGGGTGGGGGAACGCCCGGTCTTTTTCCCGTAATGCCCGCCTTCGCGGGAAAATGTAGGGTGGGCCTTGGCCCACCATGGCCGTTATTCCAGGGGAGACTCTTTCGTCGTCAAGGCTTCTGTCTTGGTGGGCCTTGGCCCATCCTACGGAACTTTTCGGTGGATGCCCGCTTTCGCGGGTGCTCCTTCCCCCTTTCCGCTTCCCCCCTTGTTCTTTTCCCCGCCAAGCGTTTACCATGACCCGAAACCAATGCGGAAAGGAGTTTAATCCATGTACTCAAACGCCGATATTGTTGTCGCCGGCCATATCTGCCTGGACATTATCCCCACGTTCCCCGACGCCAAGGACAACGCCGCCCAGGAAATGTTCGTGCCGGGCGGCATGGTACAGATGAAGCCCGCCGTGACGGGCACCGGGGGGGCCGTGTCGAACACGGGCCTGGCCTGTCACCGGCTGGGCGTGCCGACACGATTGTTGGGCAAGGTGGGCGGCGACGTGTTGGGACGGGCGACGCTCGATATCCTCCGGCGGGAAGGGGAACACCTGGCCGAAGGCATGATCATCGCCGAGGACGAGTCGAGTTCCTATTCGGTTGTGATGGAGCCTCCGGGGATGGATCGATGTTTTCTTCACTATTCCGGCCCGAATGACACGTACGGCGCGGACGACATCGATTATGACGCGCTCCAGGGCGCACGGTTTTTCCACTTCGGTTATCCCACCATCATGGCGGCCATGCGCCGCGACCAGGGGGCCGAACTCAAACGGATGTTTGCGGCGGCGAAGGCCCGGGGACTCACCACGTCCCTGGACATGAGCACGCCGGACCCGGACACGGACGCGGGACGCATCGACTGGCGGGCCTTGTTGGCAAACGTTCTGCCTTTCGTGGATATTTTCATGCCCAGTCTGCCCGAGGTTCTCTTCATGCTGGACCGGGCGCGTTTTGAAACGATGAAATCGACCTTGGCTTCGCCCGAAATCACCCCCCTCGCCGACGGGAAACTGCTCCATGAAGTGGCGGACACACTGCTCGACCTGGGAACCGCCGTGGCGGGACTCAAGCTGGGCGACCAGGGTCTGTACGTTCGCACCACTGCCGATGCGGAGCGCATGGCGCGGGCGGGACGCGGTCTTTCCGCCGTGGATGCCTCTTGGATCGGGCGGGAGATGGTCGCCCCCTGTTTCACGGTGGAGGTCGTCGGCACCACCGGCGCGGGCGACACTTCCATCGCCGGTTTCCTGGCGGCCCTGGCCCAAAACGTGCCGATAGCCGACGCGCTCACGGCCGCCTCGGGCACCGGGGCTTTTTGCGTGGAGCAGGCCGACGCGGTGAGCGGGGTTCCCTCGTGGGAAACCTTGCGGGCCCGCATCGAAAAGGGTTGGCAACGCCGCGACGTGACGATCAGCCTTGACGGTTGGCAGCCCGATCCCGCGACAGGCATCCTCGCAGGACCCGACGACGCCGGGGCCTGAAACCGTTTTGCAAACAGGCCTCCCGGGATACGCATGAACAACCGCGAACGAACGCGGTCCTGCGGATGACACGCAACAGGATCCTCATTGCGCAAATGCGCCATCAGGCACCGCGATTGGGGCACGCCCTTTTTGGTATCATGGCGGGCGGCCGCCCCGACGCGGCCCAACAGGAGAGCCCGCCGACATGAAGACCACCAGCCGTCGCCGTTTTCTTAAGCAGGCCGCCGCCCTGGGTGCCGCGCCGCTGATCATTCCCGGTTCCGCCCTGGGACTCAACGGCGCCGTGGCGCCGAGTAACCGTATTGCCATGGGCTTCATCGGACTGGGCGGCAAGGGCACCGGCGGGCTGGCCAACTTCATGCGCTGCAAGGAGGCTCAACCCGTCGCCGTGTGCGATGTGGAGAAGACCGCCCGCGACAACGCTCTTCAGCGCACGCAACTTCCGCCCGAGGCGGCGTACCTCGATTTCCGCGACCTGATAGTCCGCGATGACGTTGACGCCGTTCTCGTGGCCACGCCGGACCATTGGCATGCCCTCATCACCATCGCCGCCGCCAACGCGGGGAAACATGTCTATTGCGAAAAGCCGCTCAGCAATACCATCGAAGAAGGCCGCGCCGTCGTCGACGCCGTGAAGCGTGCGGGCGTGGTGTTTCAGCACGGCACCCAGTTACGGTCTTTCGGGAACATCCGCTACGTCTGCGAACTGGTTCGGAATCATTGTATCGGCGAACTCCAGTCCGTCACCATCGGATCACCGCCCGGCCTCGCCGTGGGCCAACAGCCCCTCATGGATCCGCCCGCCACCCTCGACTACGACCGCTGGCTTGGCCCGGCGCCCTACAAACCCTACACCACGCGCCGGGTCAAGGCCCCCGGGGAACTGCCCGGCTGGTACTTTGTCTCCGACTACAGCAAGGCCGGGTGGGTCGCGGGCTATGGTGTACACGATCTCGACATCGCCCATTGGGGCATGGACACGGAGCACACCGGCCCCATCGCTGTCGAAGGCGAGGGCGTCTTCCCCAGGGACGGCCTCTTTGACACGGTACTCACCTTCGACCTCGCCTTTGAATACGCCAACGGGATCACCATCACCATGACCGACACGGGAAAAAATCCCCACGGTGTTCGATTCAATGGCCGGGAAGGTTGGATCCACACCCGTGGCGCCATCACCTGTGAGCCCGCATCCCTGGCGAAGGCGTTTGTCGGTCCGAACGATGTCCACCTCTACAAGAGTGATTTTCACGAGCGCAACTTCCTGGAGTGCATCCGCACGCGCCGCGAAACCATCACCCCTGTCGAGGTGGCTCACCGGTCCACTTCCGCGGCCCTCATCGGCGGCATCGCGCTGAAACTGGGCCGCCGCCTTGAATGGGATCCCGCGAAGGAGCGCTTCGTGAACGACCCCGAGGCCGACCGCCTCCTGAGCTATCCCATGCGCGCCCCCTGGCGACTGTAGAAGCGGTATTTCCCGGCGGGAAAGGAAACACCATTCACGCGGTGGCCGGGGACAGCACCCTCTCGACGCGGCCGGGATGAAGCATGGGGAGGGTCGAGTGCCTCTTCGACCGTGGGGGAAAGTCGCCTCACCTGTGCCCGTGTACGGCTTCCCCTGTCATTTCGAACGTTAACCGGCCACATGCCCGTGCCCGCTGGCGAATATAGGGCACGGAGCCGGGGGCGGCGAAGCGGTTGCATCCCGTTGGCTGCCGGTCTCCAGTCCAAGTCAGCGCAAATGCCCCCCCGCGCGGTTTTCTGGACTTTCCCGTAATAGTTTGATATTATTGGAATCATGGAAGCATCAGACGCCGTGGAAGCCCTCGCCAGCCTGGCGCAGGAGACTCGCCTGGAGGTCTTTCGTATGCTGGTTCGCGCGGGACGGGAGGGGCTGCCGGCGGGCGAGATTGCCTCGGGCTTGCGCGTGCCGAAGGCCACCCTGTCGTTTCACCTGGCCCACCTTACCCGTGCGGGCCTGCTGAGCAGCGAACGGAAGGGACGGTCCATCATTTACGCGGTCCGCTTTGACGGTGTACGGGCGCTGCTTACCTACCTGATGGAAGATTGCTGCCAGGGGCGGATGGAGACGGACTGCTTTGCAACCGTGGAGATGTGTGACCATGGATAAGTGTTGTGGCCATTCGCCATCACCCGAAGATATGCGGGAGCAGGTGCGTGCGGGTTATGCCGCCATCGCCCGCAACGGCGCGGGGTGTTGCGGCGGTGAAACGCCCGCGAACAATGCCCTCGCCGAGGCCATCGGCTATGGGTTGGATGACCTTGAGGCCTTGCCCGAAGGGGCGAACATGGGGCTTTCCTGCGGCAACCCGGTGGCCCTGGCGTCCCTGTCGCCGGGCGAAGTGGTGGTGGATTTGGGCAGCGGGGCCGGCTTTGATGTTTTTATCGCCGGTGCGCGGGTAGGTGCGGCGGGTCGGGCCATCGGCGTGGACATGACCCCCGAGATGATCGCGAAGGCGCGGCGGAACGTGGCTGTTTATCGCGAGCGAAGCGGGCTGGACAACGTAGCGTTCCGTCTCGGCGAAATCGAGCATCTGCCCCTTGCCGACAACAGCGTGGACGTCATCATCTCGAACTGCGTCATCAATCTGTCGCCGGACAAGCCGCAAGTGTGGCGCGACATGGCGCGCGTGTTGAAGCCCGGGGGGCGGGTGGCCGTTTCCGACCTGGCCCTGTTACAACCGCTCCCGGCGGTAATCGCCGAGATGGCCGAAGCTCTCGTGGGATGTATCGCGGGGGCGGTGCTCGTGGAGGACACGGAGCGCATGGCCCTGGCGGCGGGACTGATCGACGTAACCCTGGAGAAGAATCCCGGTTTTCTCGACGCCATGGCCGGCACGAATGATCCGCTTTATGCCCGGATCCTGGCGGCCCTTCCTCCCCGCGCCAAACCGGGGGATTTCATCACCAGCCTGGGCATCCGCGCCCGCAAGCCCCTGCGGGATTGACGGAGTCATTCTTGCCCGGTTCCTTATTCGGGCGCTTGCCCCTACAAAAAGCACGCTCACCAAAGAAGAAAGGTTTCCACCGTTGCCTCCCCGTAACACCACCACAAGTACCTTCACCCCAGGCAAGGGCCTTGGCGTTTTCGAACGTTACCTCACCGTATGGGTGGGACTCAGCATCGCGGGCGGCGTCTTTTTGGGCCGCACCGCCCCCGGGGTGGCACGAATCCTGGACGGCATGACCCTCACCGTCAACGGAGCGCCCGTGATTTCCCTGCCCATCGCCTTGTGCCTCTTTTTCATGATGTATCCCATCATGGTGAAGATTGATTTCGCGGAAGTGATCAAGGCGGGAAAAAGCCTCAAGCCGGTAAGCCTCACGCTCATCATCAACTGGGGTGTCAAGCCCTTTACCATGTACGGCATTTCCCTGCTGTTTTTGGGCGTACTGTTTCGCGGTTTCATCGGCGCGGAGGCTGTCGACCTGGTGAAACTGCCTTTTGGCATAGACCTGCCGGCCGGCGCGGCCTATGGCGCGGGTACCGTTGTCCTGTCCGACGGCGTCAAGATGCTCCAGATCCCCCTGTGGCGCAGTTACCTGGCCGGCTGCATCCTCCTCGGTGTCGCCCCCTGCACCGCCATGGTCCTCGTCTGGGGGTACCTCGCCAAGGGCAACGACGGGCACACCCTGGTCATGGTCGCCATCAACTCCCTCACCATGCTTGTCCTCTACGGCGTCCTGGGCGGATTCCTCCTCGGCGTCGGGCGGCTGCCCGTACCGTGGCAGGCCTTGCTGCTCTCCATCACCGTTTACGTCGCCCTGCCGCTGGCGACGGGCTATGTTTCCCGCAAGCTCATCTTCGCGCTCAAGGGAGAAACCTGGTTCAGGGAGAACTTTCTCCACCAGCTCACCCCCGTCACCATCACCGCCTTGCTGGTCACCCTCGTGCTCCTCTTTTCCTTCAAGGGCGATGTTATTGTCGCCCATCCCCTCACCATTCTCTGGATCGCCGTGCCCCTCTTCCTTCAGACCGTCCTTATTTTCACCCTCGGCTATGGCCTTTCACGCGCCCTGCGCCTCCCCTACGGCGACGCCGCGCCCACCGCCCTCATCGGCGCGTCCAATCACTTCGAGGTGGCCATTGCCACCGCCGTCATGCTTTTCGGTCTGAACTCCGGCGCCGCCCTGGCCACCGTCGTCGGCGTGCTCATCGAAGTGCCGGTCATGCTCATGCTGGTTCGAATCTGCCTGCGGACCCGGGGCCTGTTTCGGCGATAGGACGCGGGCTCTACGGAACTTTCAGCCTTTTCAAAGCGGCTGGGCGCCGGCTTCTACGGACGGCGTTTGGCCCGCACGCCGTTTAACGGGACTTGTTTTTCGGTGACATGAGGTACCGTTCGTCGTAGGCCAGGCCTCCGAAGCAGCTCATGCGGGGCGAACGCCGCACCTGCACCACATCGTAGCCCCAGACCGAACGCAACCACCACGCCCGCAGCCATGAATACGTCACCACGCCCGGATTTTCCGGAATCCCGTACATCTCCACCGTACCTCACCTCCTGTACTGCCGGAGAGCCGGAGCAGGGCTCCGAAACCCCGTACTGCCATCTCACTTCCCATACCTATTATACCATGGGCCATGCCTTTCCTTGTGCCCACGGCAATATCCCCTGGAGGCCATCCAGGGCCGCGTGAAGCCGCGCGAAGCCGGGAAGAGCCGTCCCCTCCGACCACGACCAGGGCGGGCCGCCGCAAGGCGGGTATGCCGGTTACGGGTTCCGAGGCCCGGCTTCACTTAAGCTCGCGAAGACGGATGTTCCGGAAATCCAACCGGGAACCGTGGTTCTGCAAACCGATATAACCCCGTTCCCGCCGCATTCCGGGATGGTCGCCGTGTTGGCTCTTGGCCGTGGCCAGGTCCACGTCCACCACCGGGAATCCGTTGACCGCCACCTTTACCCGCGAGCCCTGGAGACGCACGCGCATTTTCTGCCACGTATTGGCGGGCAGGGTCACCCGGCGCGAAGGCGCGGCCACGGCGTACACCGAACCGGTGTACTGCCAAGGCTTCAATTCACCGTAGGCATCCGTGTAGTCATCGATAATCTGCACTTCGAAACCGCCGTAGGCGGGATTGCCCTCGCGGGGCGCGCGGAAAAAGACGCCGCTGTTGCCGCCGGGAGGCACGCGAAACTCCAACTCAAGCTCCACGTCGCCATACTCTTTTTCCGTGCTGAGCCAACCGCCTTCGCCGCCCACGGTATAGAGCACCCCATCCTCCGCTTTCCAGGACTCCGACCCTATCTGTTTCCAGCCATCAAGGTTTTTTCCATTAAACAAAGGCGCCCAACCCTCGCCCCGGGGGATTTCGCGGAGATAGAGGTTCTTGAACCACAGGGTCGAGCCATGGCTCTGTAATTCAATCTGGCCTGACGGATAGATGGGAATATCCCGGTTCCAGTAGTTTTCCAGGGGGGTGCGATCCACGACCAGTTTGTCGTTGAGATAGACGGTCACCTCCTCGCCGATCATGCGGATGCGGAAGTGGTTCCACTCGCCCACGGGATTGTCGGCCCGGACCAGCGGGTCGGAGGGATGTTTCTTATTGTTGTAGAGGCCGCCCGATCCCTGGGGCCACTGGGCGGTGTCCCAGATCTGCACCTGGGGCGAACCGCGAAGGTAAATGCCGCTGTCGCCGCCGGCCTCGATCTTCCAATCCACCAGCATGTCGAAATCTTCCGTGTCACGCGCCATGCAAAGATGGCTGCCATGCCCGTCGAAAACAAACATACCGTCCTGGACCTTCCAGTGCTCCCGCATCACTTTATCGGCTTCCACCTGGGCGGCGGCCAATTCTTCCGGACTCATTTTCGCCCGCTTCTCGGGATTCTCCACCAGGCCCTTCCAGCCGTTCAGGCCCTCGCCGAAAAACATGGACTCCCAGCCCTTGGGGGCATCCTCACCCAGCAACTCCGCCACCTTCGGCTCGATGGCCTCCGCCCAAAGCTGATAGCCGTTTTCATTGGGATGAAGCAAATCGGGCATGATCGACTTGGATATGGCACCGTCGGTCTCCAGGAACCAGGGCGCAATGTCCAGGTAGTGAACCGCGTCGTCGTCGATGGACGCGGCAATGAGCGCGTTGGTTTCCACCAACTTATCCTGAATCTCTTTCGGTACATCCCGCCTCGGGAAAATGGCCAGCAACAACACCCGGGTTTGAGGCAGCTTCTCCCGCAACCCCCGCACCACGGCGTCCACGCCCTCGGCGATTTCCTCGGCCGTGTTGGACATGCAATTGTTGGTGCCGATCATCACCACGGCCAGCTTGGGCGCGATGCCATCCAGCTCGCCATGGTCGAAGCGCCACAGCACATGCTGGGTCAGGTCGCCCGAGTAGCCGATATTCGCCGCCTTCCGATCCCCGTAGTATTCCTCCCAGACCGCCTTGCCATAGCCCTCCCACCCATGGGTAATGGAATCGCCGACGAAGAGCAGGTCGATATCGCCTTGCCGCACCCGCGCCAACTTCTCCTCGTGCCGTTGGGCCCACCAGGCCCCGGACTGCGGAACGGGAACAAGCGCCGTGTTTCCGGCGGCATGAACGGCCTGGGCGGGTAATAGCGCCATGGCCGCCAGGACAAGCACCATGGTGCTTCGGACAAACGATGGCGCACAGTGGTGAGATCGGTGAAACATGGAATAATCCTTCCTCTTCCCCCGATAGCCGGGAATATGTTTTGGGCCAACAGGCGCCATTTGCGAAAAGGCCATTTCCAACGGGACCGCCACATGCTCCCCCATGTCGCGGCTGTCCTGGCCGCAACATACGGGATACCGGGGCCAACCGCGGTCACACGGATGGCACGCAAAAAGCGCCTGTATTTCGCAAATGCCTCGACAAACTCAAAGCAGTGTATCAGGTTGTCACCCAGTCTGCTACAATCCAACCCGGCGGTGCAAACGGGGCCTTCCTGTAAAAAGATACAGGATTCCGCAGGTCACGTAAAACGATTGTCCATTTCACGAATGTCTCGACAAGTCGGCGAATTCGTCCGCCGTGGAAGCCTTGTCCGGGCAGGCCCGAAAGATCCGCGCCGAGGCCCGGGCCAGCTTCCGCGCTTCCTCCCGCCGCCCGGTCACGTTGTAAACGGTCACCAGGTCCATGCGGTAGTCGGCATCAAAGGCGGTCAGACCCAGGCCCGCTTCGAGGTACCGTGCCGCGCCTTCGAAGTCGCCCACTTGGCTGCACCCAATCGCGGCGAAGCGGTACGGTCGGGCGACCTCCCCGTAGGCTTCGATGGAGCGGCGCGCCCAATCGCAGCCCGCTTCCGGCCGGCCGTCTTCAAGCGCCAACAAGGCCAGCCGGCAAGCCGCCAGCCCGTGAAGCAAGGAAACCTCCGCCTCCCCGCAGGCCAGGGCCAAGCGCCAGTCGGCGTAATAGGGATCGTCGATTTTACCCAACATAAAGCCCCCATGCGCCGCCCCGGTGGCGCCAACGGCCATTTCCAAGGCCCGGGCCGCCAGCGCGGCGCGGCCCGCCTGGTGAATAACGATGGCGAGATTAATCCACGGAACCGCCTGTTCCGGGGCCAGGCGCGTGGCCTCATGAAAACAGGCGATGGCTTCGCGACCCAAATCCCCCCGGCGTTTGCCTTCGGCGCCGCCGGCCCCGGACAAGGCCACGCATCCCGCGGCCAGCAACAGCCCCACATCGTCGGGCGCGTCGGCCCGCGCCCTTTCCAGGGTGGGCGCCAGCAATTCCGCCTGCGCGGGAACCTGGCTGGAGGCCAGCAGCATCACTTCGGCCAGGGCGCGGGTCCTGGAGGAAAAGCGAAGGAAACGGCGCCCGGACCGGGGCTGCCGGCTTATCCAGTCAAAGAGCCGGTCCATGCGCCGCTCCGCGGCCAATTCCTGTGAGCGCCGCCAGCCCTGGTCGGCAATGCGCGCCCGCGCTTCCTCGTGTTCCAGGTAGTACCGCAATTTTCCGGTGATGTTCTCTTCCGTGTAGAACACGGCATGCTTTCCGTCTTCAAGCCAATCATGGGCCTCCAGGTTGTCTGCTTCCTGAAACAGGAGGGCGCCGCAGGCCGTGGCCTCGAAGCATCGCAGGTTCATCTCGCGGCGCACGGCATGGTTTACCACGATTCGGGCGCGGTTCAGGTGCCGGGCGTACTCCTCCGGGGTAAACTCGCCCGCGATGAAAACACGGTATTCCTCGCTCAAGGCGGCCACCCTTTCGAGGATACGTCCCCGCCGTCTGTGAATGGCGTGGTTGAGGTTGCCGAGGAACATGATGTCCACGTCGCGGGGCAGGTTCAATCTTCGGTGAACCAAGGCGCGATGCGCGTAAAGAGGCTCGAAGTACCGGGGCGTGGCGCCTTCGAGCCGCAGGCATTGAGAACCCAGGCGGTCGGTGAGCACCACATCAAAGCGCGCCAGGTTGTACGCAAGTTGCGGCTGGTACAGATTCCAGTCGGAAATCACGGCTGCGGTCTGGACGGGACAGTGCTCCACCTCGCGCGGCGGCGGGTAGAACTCGGGACAGAAGCAGATGAGCATATCGGGCGGCCACTCCCGCGCAATGCGGTCAATCACCGCCGCCGCCGTCTCGTGGGCGGCGAAATGGTAGTGCGCGGGGTCCGACACGGCCAGGTGGCGCACCTCGTGTCCCGCATGCGATTTATAGCGCCGAAGGTGCTCCATGTCCCTCCACAGGGGCAATCCCATGGCCAGGATATTCATGCCATCCCCCTCCCTTTTCCACGGGCACGCATCACCCCGCGGGAAACGCCGTGTGATGGGACACGCACTGCACCCCCCTTATCCATCCGGAGACTTCGCCGCGAGCACCAGGTATTGCCGGGCGAGAAAGGCGGCCTGTTCACCGGGTGTGAGCGGGCCCAGGGTGACGCGCCCATGGACGATGCAGCCGTGCTCGTCGAGGGGCGTTTCCTCCGGGTGATCCCCCGCGAACACCTCGCACAGGGGGTTCGGAAAACCAGCCCGCGCCAGCAGCATGTGGATCTCGTAGGCGGTGAAGTAACGCAGGTATCGACGCACCAGCGCGGGCGGCGTCCCGCTTCGCCATTGGCCCCGTGCCAGCGCGACGACATGGCGGTGGTATTGCAGGTTTGGAAAGATGAACACGGCCAGGCCGCCCGGTGCCAGCACCCGCGCCAATGCTTGCACCAACGGACCGGGATCACGCAACGTGGCCGGCACGTCACCGCCAATGACACAATCCACTTGGCCATCGGCAAAGGGGAGAAGTGGTTCATCCGGGTTGACGGCCACCATGTCATCATAGCCCTCGCACGAAAAGGCGCCTTCCCGTCCCGAAAAATCCGCCCCATACAGTTTGCGCCCGGCGGACCGCGCCGCGGCGGCAAAGGAAGGGGCCGGCGTGCAATCCAAAACCGTCTTCGCGGACGCGGGCACATAGCGCGCCAATGCGTCATGATCCCAATGCGGCTGTTTGGCTTCCATGGATATCATGATAGCAGAGAAACGCCGATGGACGAACTCAGCCCTCTCCCGATTGAGGATCCGAGGAATAGAGATCTGCTTACGCGCCATCCCGCCTGTCAGGATAAACGCAGACCGCCCCGGCTCTTCCCCGCGGAGATCGTGACAGGCAGAGAGAGACCCATGTAATCCACTTCATGTCGCCCGCGACGAGGGGAGAGAAACAGAATTCACCGTCATCGTTGCTCGTGGTCTGGTCCCGCGTACACATGGGCATCAGTTACATGACCTCGCCAGGATGGGCTGCCTGGTGTTCTACCCCCAGCGCGCGTGACTTGCGTGCAAGGTTCCGCCAGTCCCCAGCAGTGAGCACGCTCAGGTGGGTCTTCGCGCCTTCGCGAGGATCCCGGCAGAGCAACAGCAGCAAGGCAGTCTGAACCCGGTTCCGGTCCTCCTTCCGGTTTTCTGGAGTATTGCCCTTCGTGACCAAGCTATATCCTCGTTCCCACGGTCCTCCGTGGGAATGCATGTCGCGGGCGTCTCGCCCGCATCGTTGTATAACCCGAAGCGCCGCCTGCCAACCGCGTTACTCCCAACACCGCCAAGATCGTCATCCCGCGCACGCGGGGATCCACGGGCCAACGACAAGACATCGACCTTTTTCATGGATTCCCGCTTTCGCGGGAATGACGGTGGTCGGAGAAGCGTCACTACCAAGTTATCTCGTTCCCACGGTCCTCCGTGGGAACGCCTGTCGCGGGCGTCCCGCCCGCATCGGCCTCTGTTCGATGCCCAGGGCGCACCGCTCACGGGATCGGATCTCTCATGATTACATTCGAGATGACAAAAAGGGGGACATGCCGCCTCGTGTCATCTCGAATCCGTACCACGCTGTCATCGCGAACGTACTCGCGAGCAATCTTGGGCCACCCGCCATGCGGTGACGGGCGTATCCGGCACGGCCTCCGACACGGGAGGTTCAACCGTTTCCAGCGTGGGAATGCTGCAACGCAACAACCGCAGCTCGTAGGGCTCGCGGTGGCGCAGGATGCGGACGATCACGCTGTTGTCGAGCGCCCAGAAATCGGTCAGGTGCCCGGCGCGTTTCTTGAACCACGTGTTCGCCGAGGTACGCTGTTCGAGCACGATGTGGTTAGCCTCGAAAGTGCCCGCCGGGACGGTCACTGTTTCCTTGCCCATGTGGCGATAGACGATTTTGTAGGCCGCCATGCCTTCGCCCGTGTTGTCCCAATCGTAAACCTGGAGCGTTTTCTCCTCGCCCTCTTTCAGGTTCAACCGCCGCATCATGATCTGCGCAACGAGATAGGGGTCGGGCCGGGAGTTGGGATCGAAGACCGCGCCCTCGGGCACGGGAAGCGCCTTATCGTCAACATCTTCCCGCACGCCACGGCGGGTGAGAAGAACCTTGCCATCCCGCATTCGCAAGCGCATTTCATACTTGGTCGTGCCGTCCCGCAGAAGCTGGCCGCTCACGTATTCGCCGATGCTTAGTCCGGGTCCGGACTTGGCCTGATTGCCCCCGCCACGAAACGAGCCCGACACGGTGAGCGTGCCGTCCTCGCTCTCGCGGACCTCTATGTCGCCGGGATCGGGATACGCGCGCCCCCGGCTGAAGTGTTTGTACTGGCCGTTGAAGATCACCTTGCCCGCTGTGGGCAGGGGGTGGTATTCCGCCGCTTTCGCGGGCGCCGCTTGCGGCGCCGCGCTCTTCCCGGCATCCGCCGGAATCCGAAGCATCTCGCCTTCTCTGGCGCTGATTTCTCCCGTTTCTCCAGCGAAGCGGTAGCGTACCTCCAGTTGTTTTTCCACGTTGGCGACGGGATCCCCCGCGAGATCGTTGGATACGCTCACGGTCAATGCACCATTCCTCACGCATTGCCGCAACTCTTTCGTCACATCGACCCACTTGCCTCCCGCGCCGTAGCGGGCAGCGAGGATCTCCAGGGAAGCGGGCGTGTCGATGATGCGCAGATTATCCACATAACCTTCGTAGTCCCAGCCATAGGCGAGGATGCCCAGGTTGGTGACCCTCACGGCCTTCGGACAGAGAGCGCGGATCCTGAACCGCACGTTCCGGGTCCACTCGTTTTGGAGAACCGCGAGGCCGGCCTGTTTGTATGCTGTCGTGTCCACTCGCCTTACGGCGTTGCCATAGTTCAGGCCGTAGCGGACGATGACCTCTTTTCCTTCAACGTCATCCACGATGACCTGGACGCTTACGGGATGGTTTCTGCCGCTCAGGCCCGAGCCGCCCGGGATGTCGCGAAAGACGACCTTGCCATCGAATACGACTTCCGTGGCATCGGTAACGGGCAGATCGGCTTCCAGGGTGATGCCCGTACCGCCGTCACTCCCGTTCACCCGTCGGACGACGTCACTTCTTCGAACGATGCGCAGCGTGCCGTCCACTACCTCGACGGTGCCCAAGTGGCTTCCCAGGTTGTATTCCTTCCAAGCAGGGTTGGCGGTGAAGTTGCCGTCGTTGAAGTCCTCCGTGAAGGGCAGGGCGTGCAAGGGCTTCGACACATCGACGTACACGGTGGGCGCGGATTTCTCCCCCGCCCCAATCCGCAGGGTCTCCCCTTCCTGGACGATGATGGTTTGCTCGACGCCTTGCACGCGGTAACGCACATGGAGCGAGTCGTTTACGTTGGGCCAGGGATTTTGGCCCAATGTGTCCGTCACGTTTAGGACCAGCCTTCCGTCGGCGGCCCGCCGTTTCAGCGCTGCGGTGGCATCCGTCCAGCGCGTGCCCCGGCCATAGCGGGCTTCCAGGATTTCGAGGGCCGGGGCATCGGGGTCCGGTTTGCGCGGCCGAGCCGCCGCCGCTTCGTCTCGTGACAACACGGCCCCGTTGCGCACCAGCCAGATGCGGACCTGGTAGGAACCGGGGTTCCTGCCGGTCGAATCATTCACGCCCAACCGGAGCCGGGCCGCGCCGGGCGTACGTTTGGTCGCCTTGATGCCCGCGCCGATAAACCCCGGTCCATACATCCCGGTGCGCTCGTCGTCGGAGACGATGGGGTCGAGCCCGATGAGTCCCACTAGGGCCATGAACGCCCGGTCGGAGAAGAGGAAGTACTTCTGGTAGAGGGGGTGCATACCCTGTCCGTTCGGGCCGCCCATCACGTTGTCCGGCGAACCCGCGAAAAAGCCCATGCTCCCCGAGGCCTGAATGTAGAGGATGTCGCCTTCTTCCACCATGACGGGCATGTCGGTCCATTTGACCATGCCCTTGCGGTCTTCCTCGGCGGTGAAGTCCACCGTGCAGGTGGGCGATGCCTTGGGAAAGTCCACGGGGGTGATGGGCGTATCCGGCACGGCCTCCGACACGGGAGGCGTAGCCGTTTCCAGCGTGGGAATGCTGCAACGCGACAACCGCAGCTCGTAGGGCTCGCGGTGGCGCAGAATGCGCACGATCACGCCATTGTCGAGCACCCAGAAATCGGTGAGGTGGCCCGCCCGTTTCTTGAACCACGTGTTCGCCGAAGTGCGTTGTTCGAGCACGATATGGTTCGCCGCGAAGGTGCCCGCCGGGACGGTGACGGTTTCCCGGCCCTGGTGGCGATAGGCGATCTCGTAGACCGCCATGCCTTCGCCCGCGTTGTCCCAATCGTAAACCTGGAGCGTTTTCTCCTCGCCCTCTTTCAGGTTCAACCGCCGCATCATGATCTGCGCGACGAGATAAGGGTCGGGCCGCGTGTTGGGATCAAAGACGGCGCCTTTGGGCACGGAGAGTGGCTTGTCATCGACATCCTCTCGAATGCCGCGCCGGGTGAGAAAGGCCGTGCCGTCCTCCATTTGCAGATGGATGCTGTACTTGGCCGTGCCGTCGAGAAACAACTGGCCGGTCGCGTATTCGCCGGTGCTTAACCCCGGCCCGGACTTGGCCTGGTAGCCCGTGTCACGAAACAAACCGGTAACGGTGAGGGTGCCGTCCTCGTCCTCGCGGATCTCCACGTCGCCGGGATCAGGGTACGCGCCGCCCCGGCTGAAATGCTGGTACGCTCCGCTGAAGATGACCTTGCCCGCCGTGGCGAGGGGCCGAAACACTGGCGGCTTGGCCGGTTGGGCGGCGGGAAGGGCTTCCGTTGCCGCGCTCCCGGAACCCGAGCGGGCATCGGCCACGCGCAGCCCCGGCAACACCACGAGTCCCAGGACCACCACGGTCAGCAGGCCCGCCAGGGAGAGCTTCGGACGGCGGTGCAAGGTGGTGTCCATGATACGCTTCATCCTCGGCCCGAGGGGGTGCAGGGCGTTCGCGTGGCCCAGGGGCATGGCGAAGCGCTTCGGTCCCGAGACGGCCACCGCCGTGCGTAGCAGGCCTTCGCAATAGGTGGCGCCGTCGCTCACGCCCAGGCTCAGCACCACGTCGTCGCAGCATTCTTCGCGCGTTCGGCGCGAACGGTGAATGAGCCGCCAGAGCACCGGATGAAACCACCACACCAGGAGCGCCAGGTTCTCCAGCGCGATGGCCCACGGATCGCGGCGGCGGTGATGGGCCAGCTCGTGCGCCAGGATGGCCCGCGCTTCCGGCGTGTCGAGTTGATCGGCCAAGGCCGCGGGCAGCAACACGGCCGGACGAAACAGGCCGAACGCGATGGGTGGTCGGTCGTCCTCGCCGATGAGCAGGCGAATCTCCCGCTTGATGCCCAATTGCGCGCGGAGGGTCTGCAACGCCTCGTGGGCCGCCCCGCTCCGGACGGCCCGGACGCGGCGTACTTGCCGGTAAAGCCCCAGGGTGGATCCCGCGATCCACAGGGCCATGGCGGCCATCCCCGCGAGATGGAGGGCGAACAGCAGCCCCAGCCAGGTGGGACGCAGCGGCGTCTTGGCCACGGCGGGTTCCGGCACGGCCGATGCGGATGTGATGGTGGCGGATGCCGATGACGCGGCCATGGGTGCGGGAACACGCGGTCTTGCCGGGACCGGGTGCGCCACCGGTGGCGCCGGAACAGGTTCATACGCCCCCGTGAAACCTCCGGTCACCGGCGCGAGCAGCGTGGCCTCGCCCGGTGTCTCCGATGTGGCGGCGGGGCCCCAACTGAACGCACCCGTCGGCAATGCGGCCATGGGGGGGACCACGAACTTCATCACCGCCAGGAAAAGCAGCCCGTAGCACAGGGTGGCCGGGAGACGGCGGCGGAACAACCCGACCACCACCAAGGCCGTCAGGGCCACCAGGGCCGCCTGCCAGGCGCCGTGAAACACGTGAGGCCACCAGGATTCGGCGGCGGTGTTGAGATAACTAACCGTCGCTTCCATCGTTCTCGCCCCTTTTGCTACGCTGTCGGCGTAGGTTGCTCAGCAACTGCTCGAGTTCTTCCAGCTCTTCCGCGTTCGGCGGGGCCGACTCGAAGAGGGACGCCACCAGGGTTACCCCGCTCCCACCGAAGATGCGCCGCCGCATTTCGCGCAACAGTTCGCCGAAGGTTTTCTCCGGCGTGCCCGCGGCGCGGTATACGAAGGCTTTGCCCACCTTTTCTTCCGTGCGGCACACCAGGCCCTTTTCCTCCAGCCGCCTGAGCAGGGTACACATGGCCCCGTGGCTCATGGGACGGTAGGGCGTCATGGCCTCGCGAATGGACCGCGCCGTGGCCCGGCCTCGCTGCCACAGGCAGGCCAGCACCTCCAGTTCCGCCGAGGGCACGGACTCCGGTTCCGCGTGGCCCTTTTTTTTCTTTGACCGGTCGCTCATGGCATGTTTCCTTTTATTAAATACGCTCGTATACATTAAAATATACGAGCGTATGCGTTTTGTCAAGCTCTTTTTTCGGGCAGTTCCCTGCCGTCAATCCCACCTTCGCGGGGATGACGGTTTGGGTGGGCGTGAAGGGTGCCGTGTTTGTCCATCGGCTTGCCAAGGGCGGCGCTTCCCGGCTACAGTGATGCTCTGAGACCAGGAGAACATCCATGGGTGAATACATTCTTGAAATGCGTGACATCGTGAAGCGCTTTCCCGGCGTGCTGGCGGTGGATCACGGGCAGCTTAACCTTCGCGCGGGGGAAGTGCATTGCCTGGTGGGCGAAAACGGCGCCGGCAAATCAACCCTGATGAAGATTCTTTCCGGCGCGCAACCCATGGACGAGGGGACGTTGCTTCTGGAGGGCGTTCCCCGCAGCCCTCAATCCCCCTATCATGCGCAGCAACTGGGGATCAGCATGATCTACCAGGAGTTCAACCTGAGTCCGAACCTCAACGTGGCGGAGAACATTTTCCTGGGCCGGGAGCCGCGGCGCGGCCCGACCCCTTTCATTGATTGGCGAAAACTTTACGCGGACGCACGGGCCATACTGGGCCGTATTGGCGTGGAGATGGATGTCCGGCGTCCCGTGAGCGGGCTGAGCGTGGCGGAACAGCAGATGGTCGAGATTGCCAAGGCCCTCTCCGTCAACGCGAAGATCATCGTGATGGATGAACCGTCGGCAACGCTCACCAACCACGAATTGCGGGCACTCTTCGCCCTTATCACTTCGCTCAAGAAACAGGGGATCGGCTTGATCTATATTTCCCACCGCCTCGAAGAGATCGCCGAGGTGGGCGACCGGGTGACGGTGATGCGCGACGGACGGTACGTGGGCACGGAGAACGTGCGCGACGCGAACCGGGAACGGCTCATCCACATGATGGTGGGCCGACGGTTGGAGGAAGAGTTTCCAAAGGAACGTTTCCGGAAGGGCCGGGAGCGGATGCGGCTGGAGGGGCTTACGCGCAGGGGCGTGTTTGAGAACATCTCCTTTTCCCTCCATGAGGGCGAAATTGTGGGACTCACCGGGCTTGTCGGCGCGGGACGTACCGAGGTGGCACGGGCCATTTTCGGCGCTGATCCGGTGGATGGCGGCGTTGTCCATCTCAACGGCGAGACACTGATCTGCAAGAGTCCCGAGGCCGCCATTCGGCATGGCATTGGCCTGCTGACCGAGGACCGGAAAAACCAGGGGTTGGTGTTGGATATGAGCGTGCGGGAAAACGCCACCCTGGCGAATCTCGACGCATTGACCATGGGCCCCTTTGTTCGCCGCCGTCGCGAACGCGCCGTGGCCGGGGAGTTCGTCGAGAGCCTGAACATCAAGACGCCCGGCATCGAACAGGCCGTGCGCAATCTCAGCGGCGGCAACCAGCAGAAGGTGGTCCTGGCAAAATGGCTCTTCACGGACTGCAAGGTACTCCTGTTCGACGAACCCACACGGGGAATCGACGTGGGCGCCAAGGTCGAAATCTACCGCCTGATGAATAACCTGGTGCGCGAGGGCGTGGCCGTCCTCATGATATCCAGTGAGTTGCCCGAAGTGCTGGGCATGTGCGACCGCATCCTGGTGATGCACGAGGGACGCCTCGCGGGTGAGCTTACGCGGGACGAGGCCACGCAGGAACGTATCATGGCCTTGGCCACCGGGGGCGTCACCGCCACGGTGTAAACGCTTCTTGCCGGCACCACGCCCCTACGCGCCGTGGTGTTTCCTTATCCCCCTGTGAAAAGCGCCGCGATGGACTCCATCCACCGCGGCGCACATGGTCTGAAACGTTCCCGGCTAGCGGGGCGCCGGGGCTTGGGGCATTTGTCCCATGCCCGGGAACTGGCCCATTCCGGGCATGCCTGGCATTCCGGGCATTCCCGGCATCCCGGGCATGCCTGGCATTCCAGGCATTTGTCCCGCGCCGGGGGCCGCGGGCGCCGTGGGGGCCGCGGGCGCGTTGCCCGCCTGGTTCGCCGCTTCCTGCTCGGCCAACCGCTTCTCCCATTGGGTTTTGGCGATCTTGGCCTCCTCGATTTTCTGCTTGGCCAACTTGTTCAGTTCTTCCTTGTCGGCGTCGGAATCCTTGGTGGCGCCCTTCGGAATGGAACCCAGGATGGCGGGCACCGACTGGTAGAGGTTGACCGCCTGCTCGAAGCGATGCGCATCCACGGCGGCCTCGCCATCAGCGATGGCGCCGTCCGCCTTGCCAAGCACCTCGGTAACCACGCCTTCGATGGCATCATCGGCCTCCGCGAGGCCGTCCTGGGCGGCGGAATAAATCTTGGTGAACTCATCGCTCACGGAGTCAAAGATGGAGATGGCCTTCTGGTAGGCGATGATGGCGTTGGTGTAACCGCCGCCGCGCCTGGACTGGTTGCCCTCTTCCATGGTCTCCTGTGCCTTGGCCAAGAGGGCCATGTTGTCCTCGAAGCGGGCTTTCCGCTCCTGAATGAGTTGGTTGGCCAGTTGAATGCGCTCCTCGGCACGCACACTGCGGCGGTCATAGTCGAGGGCCTGTTTGAACGCATTGAGGGCGTTGGGCAGTGTCATGTCGTCGGCCCCGGGCACCTTCGAGGCATCAATGAGCCGATCACCCACTTCCATGAAGTGGTGCGAAAGTTTCTTTGCAATACGGTTGCGGCTGGGACCGGCCACGCTGTGCGCGACACGCCACTCGCGAACCCCCCGGGCCACGCCTTCCTCGCCACCGTACTGGTAGTAGAGATCGCCGAGCTTTTCATAAGGGTCCGGCAGGTCTTCGCTGACCTGCTCAAAATTGCGATACACCTTGTCGGCGAGGAACAGGTTATTCTTGTTGTTGAGCAGGTAATCTATCTCATCGACGAAATACCAGGCCTTGACGTTTCTCGGCGTGGCGGCACGGCCCCGGTTCTGGCTGAGTTGCAGCACCGTGTGCCACACATCGGCCACCGACTCCGCGGCCCGGGTGAAATACTGGGCCACGCTGTCGGCGAGATAGCCTTTGTAACCCTTGCCCGACGCATAATCGCTGGCAATCATGGCCTGGTCACTGGTGTAGAAACGGCGCCGTGCCCCGAAATACTTCACGGCGTCCATGATGAAAACGAGCTCCCGCTCCCCGCCGGTGTAGATTAAATCCGGGAGATTCGCCTCGATATCGCGGTTAATGGCAGATTGCAGCTTCTTCCCGGATTCCGAGAAAACGACGCCGTAGGGAAGAACCAGGTCGGCTGAAAGCGCCGCGAGTACGCCCATGCGGTAGGCGTAGTACGATGTGGGACCATAGGGCCGCACGTCGCGAAGCACTTCGATCTGGGCGTCAATCGCCTCCATGAGTTCCGGGGCGCTGGTGAAGGAAATACGATCCTTCAACGCCGAAAGTCCATCCGTCGCCCCCTGGATCACGTCCTTTTCATAGGTGAGATCCCCTTCGAGGGGTCGGAAAAAGGTGGGGTGAGCCGGGCGGAGCAGTTGCATCGCCATTATAACGATTTTCTGGCGGGCCTGGGTTTCCCAGGCCGAAGCATTGGCGCCGGCGAAGCATATTACCAGCGAGAGCGAAACGGCCATCTTGGTGAACTTGCGTGTCATGGCGATCCTCATTCATTCACCTGAACGACACAACCCGTTTGCGTGCTCAAGTGTCTTCCCGTTGTCAGCCCGTGTCCTGGTTTCAAGACGAGTACCTGTGCACACGCCCTCAGCCCCGGCGCCGCGAAACCCACTTCCCCGGTTCCACGCGGCACAGGACGGCCTAATTCATCAAAAACCGTAACATAAGCCCCGTTGGGCTGTCAATGATTTCCCCCGCCCGGTTAAAAAGGGGGCCCTTATTCCCGTCCGTCCTTCAGTTCCCCTTGCGGCGTAATCCCACGTGTTCGGAAAACTCCTGCTCCACCTGTTCCACGTCATCGGCGTTAAAGAGCACCAATTGGCGCAGGTGCTCCAGGCTTTCCGCGTCAACACGATCGAAAGTAAATGCCACGCCCCGTGCTTCGATGCGTGCCACGCGCCCGGTGGTCTCAATGCGGTGTTCCTTTGAACCCCCGGACAGGATAAGGGAAATTTTTGCCTCATGCCCAATGGGCAACGCCCGTTCCGTCTCGAACAAGAGTCCGTTCAGGCTTACATCCCGCGCTTCTCCCTCGACCAGCACGCCGGTGGCAAGGCGAATTTCCACGCGTGTCCGAACGGAACTGCGTGAAAACTCACGCGATTCGGTACTCCCAGCCATGACAACCACTCTCCCCGGCCATGTATCGCGACGGCCCGCGTAGGAGTACACCCCACGCGGAAACGGACCGCCCCGCACGCATCGGCGCTTCCACTTAGAGCATAGCACAGAATGGGCTGGAACACCATGTTTCACGCGCCATTTGCGAAAAAATGATTTCCGGCCCACCGCCCCCTCCTGCTTGGGCCTGGTGCGGCGCTCCCGGTCGCAACAAACGGAACGGCACGTAATAAAGATCCTTTCTTTCGCCAATGCCTCTACGAGGCCCTGTCACGCTTCACCGCCCAGATCGTTCCGAAGATAAAGTAGATCACCGTGGGAACGATCAGCCATTTGCGGAAAGCAAGAAAGCGTTCATCGAAACCGTCGCCGCCCTGCAGGAAGATCCAGATGGGCCAGCCGAGGCACACGGCGAGGCAGGCAAGAGCCACAATGCGCGCCAGCCACAGCACGGCGTCGGCATCCGGGCCCGGGGAGGCTGCGACGGGCGCGGGTGGCTGTTCGGCCTTGAGCCTGGCCGCGGCTTCCTCCTCGGTCTCGGGAAACTTCTCCCGCGCGCCCATCATGGAGGCGAGGAGGATGTAGAGCACCATGGAGACCAGCGAGGTGGGGATGAAGAGGTAGAAAAGATTAACGCCTTCAAATTCGCTGAACGGAAGATTAACGCCCAGATTTGAAAACCACCCGACAAGCGTCGGCCAATGGTTGAGGGCGAGCGCAAAGCCAAGTCCGGCGAACCAACTGATCAACGCGGGCCAACTGATGAAGAGTTTCTTCTTCTCGCACCAGAGCTGGGTCAAACCGATCATGGGAAAGATCCAGTGTTCGGTGAACACGATGGCGCCGATGGGAACGAGGAGCAAGCCGTAGAGTCCCACGAAATTGAGCAGTCCGGTGAAGACGAAGGGGAAGCAGGCCACGACGGTGGTGAGGGTGCCCACGGCCAGGGTGACCGCCCAGCGGGGCCAGCCGGGGGTGATGGCCTGCATGGCGAGGCCCGCGCGGTAAAGCGTGGGATTGGAGGTGGTCCAGCCGGCGATAATCACCGCGAGAATGCCGGCCACGCCCAGGGCCGTGAAGGCCATGGCGCCGGGATCGATATAGGCGATGGTGGAGTCGGCCAGCGTCAGCCCGTCACGGGCCAGGTTCGCGGCGGTATCGGCGGAGACGGAGGCGGGAAGAACCCCCGCGCCGGCCTTGAGCATGAGTACCGTAACGGCGCCCATCGTTCCGGCGAAGACCCATGCCATGTAATGGCCGATGAACATGCCGAAGGCGGAGAAAAGCCCGTACCAGTGGCTCTTGGCATAGCGGAAGATGGCCATGTCGGACAGGCCGCCGTGCATGGCGAGGTTGCATACCCAGGCGAAAGCGGCCACCTGCCAGAAGCTGGCCTTTTCGCCGCCTTCCGCCGGCACGCCGGTCCAGATAAAATCGTTGGCGAGCTTCCAGTAGTCGCCCCAACTGCTGATGCTGCCTCCCGCCAGCTTCTGCGCGGCCAGCCAGGGCAGCATGACCATGCCCCCCGCCAGGAACATGATGGCCATCCAGGGGGAGCAGACCGAAGCGAACTGGGCCAGGCGCTTGAAGCCGAGAATGGCCAGCAGCACCACCACCGACCCCACGCCCAGGACAACGAGAACGAAACGGTAATCCGTGGGATACCACTCTGTGTTCGGCGGAATGCCGAAGGGTATGCGCACCGCCGACGCCGACACGGTAATCATGCAGCCCGCGAGAATACAGAAAAGGAACGCATTCCACACGTTGTAAACGAGGGTGGTGCCCGGCCCGGCGATCTTGCGGAGGTACCAATAGAGGGTCAACCGCGTGCGCACGGCAATGGGCGCACAGATAAAGGTCCACGTGAGCACCGCCATGAGGTTGCCAATGGCCAGGCCGACAAAGACATCGAAGGCGCTGAAGCCCCAGGCCACGAAGAGCGCGCCAATGGTGAACTCCGTGCCGGCCACGTGTTCGCCGGCAAACATGCCTGCGAAATGGCGGCCCGGAAGAAGTTTATCCTCCGTAACCGGTTCTCGTTCGAACTCGTAGAGGGCATCCAGTTTTTTCGCGGCCGTGATTTCGTGTTCGCTAGACACAGCGTTTTCCCCTTTCCGTGGAATACAGTACCATCCCGGACGGTTGACGGCAAGAGGTGCCCAAGCCGTGTACCGAAGCGGCAAAAACACCCGGAGCCGTCTGTTCCGCAACACAGGAATCACCAGGAATGGCAGCGTGACCCCTGCCGGACCCATTACGCCCGTCGTCCACCAAGGTAGGCCATGCCCCTGCTCATTGTCAAGAGGAATAGCGAAATGAATGTTCTTCTTCCGGATCGAGGCCCTGGATCGCGCAACGTGCCTCTTTTCCCGTTCCCACGCTCTGCGTGGAAATGCATACTGCATGGCCCTGCGCCTGTCCTTTCGAACCTCTGCCGGGGCATTCCCATACCCGGGCGGGCGGCGATACGGTGGAAGGCGTGGGAGTGGCGGGTCGTTTGTGAGAAATCGCCATAGCGCTCCCTTTTACCCTAACCCGGCGTAGCCGGAATCAAGAATTGTCTACTAATTTTTTCGTGTATTTTGTGTATTTCGTGGTTGAACCTGGAAAGGCCGTTGCGCCCTTGTTGCGGAGGCGTTTCATGAACGAAGTGGACATAGTGGACGGAGTGGACAGGGGCTGCCTATAATTCAGGTCCACACACCAACCGTCAGGAAACCATGATGAATAGCATGCCGGCACTACCTCGTTCCTTCCTGCTTTGCACCGCGCTGCTGTTGGCCCTCGCCCAGGGCGCGGGCGCCGGTGAAACTTCCGTGGATTACGACGTTTACCGTGCGTGGGACTTCACCGCGCCGGGTAAACGCCCCGACGCCGGGTGGCGTGTTGCGGGTGGGGAGGCGGGCGGTTTCGACGCACGGGGCGTGACCCTCCGGCAAGTGAAGAACGGTCCCATCCTGCGGAACCAGGCCCTCCGCTTTCGGGCGCTGGATGTTTCGGCCTGTGCCGTGAAACTCGGTATTGCCTATGACACGGCGGGAGGGATCGTGCAGGCCGCGCCGCGTTCGGTGCGGCTTTATTGGGCGCGCCAGGCGGATGTGGGGCGGGGGTCGAACTGGCCCTTCGACGGCAGCCGGAGCGTCGCCCTGGAAGCCGTGGCCGGAGATCCGGGCGTCTACCGGGGTGACATGGGCACCCACGGGAATTGGATCGGTACCATCCGCGACGCCTTCATCGAGGTTCACGGTCCGGCGGAAGCGCAAGGCAGGCCCTGGCGTGTTGCCGTGGAATCCATCGCGTTTCTCTCGGAGCGGCAGCCCCCGGCGTCCCCCGTGCCCGCCGAAAGCACCGTGTCCGCGGACACCACCACGAAGAATGGCGCGCCGCGGCGGGTTATTTTCGTGCTTATCGACACGCTCCGGGCGGATCACCTGGGCTACATGGGCTACGACCGCGACACCTCGCCCTACCTCGACGCGTTATCGAAGCATGCCGCCAACTTCCGTTTCACCATTGCCCACGGTGACGGCACGGTGTACTCCATGCCCGCCATCTTTACCGGCAAGTTCTACAGCCAGCTTTACCAGGATCCGCCGTGGGAGGCGGGCCTCCTCGAAGAAAACATCACCCTGGGCGAATTGTTCCGCGACGCGGGTTTCCGCACCCTCGGGTGGAGCACCAACCCCCACGTCAGCAAGCGAACCCATTACGACCAGGGCTTCGATAACTTCCATGAACTGTGGCCTTCGGGGGTCATCTACTCCCGCATCGAGCATGTTATTCGCGCCATTCGCCAGACCTACCGCGAGAGCCGGGGGAAGGAGTTCCTGTACGTCCACCTCATGGATGTCCACCACCCCTATGCGCCGCCCGCGCCCTTCTGCGACCTGTGGGCCAAGCCCTATGGACGCAAAACCTTCCGGGACGGGTCCATGCGCGCTTTTGACGGAAAGGAGGCCATCGGCCTGCAACCTTATTGGGCCGAAAGCAGCGACGTGCAGGCGGCGGACATCCGGCAGGCCCTGTCCCAGTATGACGGGGAAATCCGCTACGTGAACGCCTATTTCCCCGACCTGTTGAGCGCGCTGAACTACCGGCCCGAGGAGGATTTGCTCGTGGTCACCGCCGACCATGGCGAGCAATTCTACGAACACGGCTTTATCGGTCACAACAAGAGCACCCTCATCGAGGAGATCCATGTGCCCCTGCTGATCCGATATCCCGGTCTTGACGCGCGAACGGTGGAAACTCCCGTCGGCTTGTCGGACATTCTCCCCACGCTCTGCGACATCTACGGCATGCCCGTGCCCGGGGGCGCGCGGGGACGGAGCCTTCTTCCCGCGCTCAGGGGCGAAACCCTCGCGGCCGTGCCACTCTTCTCCGAGGCCAGCCCCCGCCGGGGCGACGTGGGGGTCATGGTCAGTGATGGATGGCTGTACTATTTGAACCTCCGGGCCAATGCCTTTACACGCCCCTGGGATCCCTGGCCCATCCGGCAATTGCTCTATCATCTCGACCAGGATCCCGCCTGCCAAACCAACCTCGCGGCGCGAGAACCCGAACGTCTGGCCGCCATGAACCGCCTGCTCCGCGCCGCCAGCCCGCGCTTTGAATACGCCACCCCCGATGCCCTGCCCGCACGACCCAAAACCCTCTCCTTCCTGCCATCGCCCCCCATCGTACTTCCCGGGGACAGCGGCCCCCTGCGCGCCATCCCCCTCGTCTTCACCACGCCGGGACGGCAGCACCTGCTGGAAGTGGACTACACCCTCGAAAGCGGGCCGGTGCGCCTTGAAGGAGTGACGGCGAAAAGCGCCAAACCCTTCTTCACCTACGCGTTTTACAAGGCCCGCCCAGAGAAGAAAACTTTCCAGGTAGTCATTACGCCATCGACGGACCGGGGCACGCTTCGCTTCGATACCCGGCAGGCAAAGGGTTTCCACCTTGTCGCGATTCGATGCCGCCCGATTGTCTCACCCGTGGTTCCCGTGAAGCCCTGGCCCGGTTCCGCCAGGGCGGCCGATGAAACCGAAGCGCTCTCGGAAGAAGAATTGCAGCGCCTTGAAGCCCTCGGCTACGTGCAATAGGTCCCGATTCGCCGCCTTGCATCGCACCGGGGGCCCGTGCAAAGCTGTTAGGTTCCCATGTAACGCGGTGTTGTGTTCCACGCAAGGAGATGCTCCCAATGAAACGACTTGTCTTCTTCTCGCTCGTGCTCTGCCCGGCCCTGGCCGCCCTGGCGGCGCCCCGAATCACCTTCGATTCCATGCTCGACGAGCTGATCGATCTGGAAGCCCTGACCCGCCTGCCCGACCCGCCCTATACCTGCAAGCAGTTCTCCAGCTATGACCGGGCCTCCACGGACCCCGCCGTGCCGACCGACGCGAACTGGTTCGCCAACGCCGACCGCGGCCAGGTCATTCGCGTGGAAGAAGGGCCGCGCGGCACGGAATACGTGCTCATGGACGTGGACGGTCCCGGTGCCATCGTGCGGTTCTGGTCGGCCAACGCCGACGATGCGGACGTGGTACGGGTTTATCTCGACCACGCCCCGACACCGGCCATTGAAATGCCTTTGGAGAAGATGCTCGACGGATCTACCGCGCCCTTCCTCGAACCCATTTCGGGCGTACGCGGCAGAGGCTGGAACAGCTACCTGCCCATCCCCTACGGCAAGCATTGCAAAGTGACTTCCAGCGACCTGAGCTTTTACTACCAAATCAATTACCGTACCTACGCCGCCGGCACCCCGGTCGAAACCTTCACCATGGAAGCGGCGCAGGCGGCGATGCCCAAGGTCGAGAAAATCGCCGAAGCCCTGAAGGATCCCAAAAAGGCTTTCGAGACCCAAGCGGAAAATCTCCGGATCGGCAATTTCTCACTCCCCATGTCACCGGGACGAAAGTCCCCACTCTACAAAATGCCCGGGCCGGGAGCGATCTACTACCTCACCGCGCAGGTGGAGGCCAAAGACGTGGAAAAGGCCCTGCGCGGATGTCTCATCGAGATCTTTTTCGACGGTCATCTCCCGGCCTTCGTTCAAGCGCCCCTGGGAGACTTTTTCGCCACGGCCCCCGGCATCAACCCCTTCAATTCCCTCGTGGGCGGCGCGGGGAAGAATGGCGTGCTCTTCAGCAACTGGGTGATGCCCTACCAGCGGATCGCGGGCATACGTCTCATCAATCACACGGACGACACGTGCCGGGTTACCATGACGTACCAGTATGGCGAACGCCCGTGGCGGGACGGCGACCTGTACTTCCATGCCAAGTGGCGGGCCGGGCACGACATGCCCACACGGCCCCGGCGGGACTGGAACTTCGTCACCCTGGCGGGCAAGGGTCGCTTCGTGGGCGACATGCTCCAGGTCAGCAATCCCACCACAAGCTGGTGGGGCGAGGGTGACGAGAAGATCTACGTGGATGGCGAGACCTTTCCCAGCCATTTCGGCACCGGTTCGGAGGATTACTTCGGTTATGCCTGGTGCAGCAACGAAATCTTCACCCACGCCTACCACAACCAGGTCCGTTGCGACGGCCCCGGAAACTTCGGCCAGACCTGCGTGAGCCGCTTCCACATTCTCGATAACATTCCCTTCACCCGGTCCTTCCGCTTCGACATGGAAGTGTGGCATTGGAAAGACGTGACTATCAGCCAGTCCGCCATGACCTACTGGTACGCCACCGCGGAGAGCACCGACAACTTCCCGAAGATTGACCCCAGGGACATGGTGGTACCGGTTGTAAAGCTGCCCGATATCAAACAGGTGAAGGGCGCCCTGGAGGGGGAGAAACTGAAGATTCTGTCGAAGACGGGCGGCAACACCCGTACCCAGGAGAGCTTCACCTGGAATTGGAGCGGATCCGAGCAACTGTGGTGGACCCACGGCGCGGTGGGCGACACGTTGACCTTGGGCTTCCCGGTGGAGGCTGCCGGTCGCTACGAGGTGCGGGCCGTCTTCACCAGGGCGGTCGACTACGGCATCCTGCAACTGCGCGTTAATGGTGAAGAAGCGGGCGACCCCCTGGATTTCTACCTCAAGGACGACGTAAAACCCACGGAAGAGTTGTCGCTGGGGACCTTTGACCTGAAGGCGGGTGAGAACACCTTCTCCGCGGAGGTGATCGGCGCCAACCCCGATGCCAGGCCGGGCAATATGTTTGGTTTGGACTACCTGCTCCTGAAACCGGTGAAGTAGAACGGAGCAAAACGCCGTGAAGCGGCAAGCCGGGTTACAAGGGAATGGCTTTGGATGTACGCGGATTGCCACGGACGCTTGGCTTCCTCAATGACGGCTCGGGAAAAGCATGAACGGCGGCCTTTTCGGAAAACGGACATACGGGTGAGGCCGTTGCGTAATCGGGATCTTCTTACATGCCATTCATGGGACCGCGTTCGGTCCCGGTGTTTTGTAAATAGAGCCTGTCCCAAAAAGGTGAATTTCTATGTCTCCTTGCTTCCGCGGTTGCCTCGCGGTTAGTCTTCCTTCGTCCGGCAGCGGGTTTTGTTGGTTTTTCGCGGTATTTGATTTGGCGAGGCACAGTTTTTCTGGGAGG
>JAJRTN010000089.1 GCA_024278275.1 Candidatus Hydrogenedentota bacterium | reverse complement strand
GTCCAGACCAACAAATATGATATTCTCCTTCATGGACATGACCGGTTCCTTTCGTATGTAGCGCTGGGCTACGGTGGACCTTAAGTATAGCTTAACCTACGAATAGGCGATCCGAGCCGGTCGGTCCATTATGTCTACGTTTTCGTGTCTTTCGTGGTTGAACGCCCGGATTCCTGTTTCCGTAGTTCCGCACGCATGGACTCCGCCAGACCGGCGTATTCTTCCAGCGCCTTTTCGCCCTCGGCGTTCAGCGCGTAGCGCGCACGTCCGACGTGGTCGAACCAACCGTAGAAGTTGGCGTGGAGAATGGCGGTGGTCTTTTTTCCCGTCCCCAGTTCACGAAGGACTTTCGGGGAACTGGGGCCTTTTTCTTTCAAGAAGACGGCGATGCGGATGGCCTGTTCGCGGTAGGCGGTGACGAGCTTCTTCCTGGTACTGCCGCCCCTGTTGTAATCGCCGGAGCGTTCGGCCATCTCGGTGAGCACGGCGCGGCGGGCCTTTTTCTGTTTCCGTCGTTGTATGGGCGTGGGGTGGCCGGCAATTTCAACATGGGGCGGGTTGACGCTGAAGGACACCACGATAAGGCCCAGCTACAGGCGGCGCAGGAGATGCAGCAGTCCCCGCCACTTCCGGCCGTAGCCCATCTCCTGGTTGCGGGGCACGGCGATATAGACCGAGTCGGTGAGCTTTTGACGCTGCACGGCCTGTACCAGCAGGTCGGTGGAGAGGTGCCGCTTGAGTTCCACCACGATGAGGTCGTCCCCCTTTACCGCGGTGATATCGCACGACTTCACCTCCCCGCGCACGGTATAGCCGTTGCGCACGAGGTAGTCCCGCACGGGGGCGTAGAGGTCGCTTTCTCTGGGCGGTTTGATCATGGCCTGCGCGGGAACACCGGGAGCGCCGCTATCGTACTTTTCCACGCTTGCCGAACGCCAGGTGTTGTTCAATGGCGGCCTTGTCCGCCGTGGGAGCCTTGTGCTTCGCGCCAACCGTGTCCTGTGACGTGAGCCACCACGTGAGCAGGTCCCGCTGAAGTTGCGCCCGCACCTCGGCGGCTTCCGGCGTATCGGCGATATTGTCGTATTCCCACGGATCGGCCACCAGGTCGTAGAGTTCCTCCTCGCCCGTGGTCCACGTGATGAGCTTGTGGGTGCGCGTTCGGATACACTGCTGTCCCCAGGCGGTTTTGCCCGCGTCGGCCGGGGTGAACTTGCTCCACGTTCCCGCGAAGACGGCCTCCCGCCCGTCGCCGCCGCGGCCCGTGGCCAGGGAAGCGCGGCTTGCTCCCTGCACGGTGTCCGGTATTTCCATGCTCACGAGGTCAAGCATGGTGGGAAGAAGGTCGATGGACTGCACCATGGCGTCCACGGTTTGCCCCGCCGGGATGCGGCCCGGCCACCGCATCATGAGGGGCACGTGCAGGCAGGAATCATGGAGGGTCCATGTTTTACCGAAGCGGTTATAGCTGCCCAGGTGATTGCCATGATCCGAACTGAAGACGACGAGGGTGTCGTCCTCCAGGCCCAACACGTTCAATTCGGCCAGCACCCGCCCGATGTTTTCGTCGATGTGCGTGCAGAGGCCGTAGTACTGCCGGAGCGTGGCGCGCAACTGTTCCTCGGTCAAGTGCTGAAAACCGCGCACTGCCATCGGACGCTTCTGTTGTTGCGCCATGGTGTAGCGGGGCGGCAGCGTCAACGCCGCCGCGTCGTAGCGCTCCGCGTAAGGCCTGGGGGCCTGGTAGGGCGGGTGGGGACCGTAGTAGCCCAGGTAAAGGAAAAAAGGTTCCTCGTCATGGCGGCGCATGAAGTCGATGCCGTTGTCCGTCACCCAGTTGGCGTGACTCAGATTGGCCGGGATCGGACTGTCGCCCACAAAACCACAGAACGGCCATTGCTTCGGCGTGGGCGGGTTGGGGAAGGCTGAGTCGATTCCCTTCGTGGCGAGAAAGGCGTTGTAGTTCTGGAAGCTGATGTCCGTTTCCATAAACCCACGCTCCCTGTTATGGGAGAAGTGGGTTTTGCCGAAGCCGCCGGTAACGTAGCCCTCCTGGGCGAAGTACCACGGGAGCATGGTTTCCGCGAGACTCGGCGGGCAACTGTTGGTGTAGGTGCCCAGGGCCTGGGGATAGCGTCCCGTGAAGATGCCGCTTCTATTGGGCACGCACACGGGTACCTGGCAATAGGCCTGATCGAAGCGCACGCCATCGCGGGCGAGACCGTCGAGCACCGGCGTATGGACATCCGGCCCGCCATAACATCCCAGCCCGCGCACATTGTGCTGGTCCGTGAGGATGAAGATCACATTGGGCCGCGAGCGTTTTTTCATGGGCGCGGCCTGCGCCTTCGCGGCGGCGGCAACGCCCGACAGGGCCAGTCCCGAACTACCCAGAAAATCGCGCCGTGTCATGGTCATTGGGTATTCCTCTTGAGTAATCCGGCGACGACGTCAGGCCTCCCCCAAGGATTGGCGCAACGCCTGAATAAGCGGGGGCAGGTCGGTCGTTACCGTATCCCAGAGCAACGCCCAATCGATCACGTCATATCCGTGGACGAGCCGATTGTGCATGCCAATGATTTGCGGCCAGGGAATTGCGGGGCACTGCTGTTGGGTTGCTTCGGAAACCCGGTTCGCCGCTTCCCCAACGATCTCCACCAACCGGGTAAGTGCCAATTGCCTCACGCGGTCCCGCTCCAGGTCTTCACAGGTTGAACCACCCAGCAATTCCACTGCTTCGCAGGCATGGCTCAACATGTCCCTCAGGCTGACTTCGTCATCATGTCTGCTCATACTGTACTTCCGCCAAGCGCAACACATCCTCCCGAAAATGCGGGTTCAATCCCCGGACCGTGTGTATTTCCGCCCTGCGCCCCAGTATCCGGCTTAACTCGATTTCCATTCCCGCCAAGGTAATCAATCCGACGCGTGTACCCGGCTCGAACGTCACGAGAACATCCACATCGCTCGCGGGCGAGAAATCATCGCGGAGTACCGAACCGAAAAACGCCAGGCGGCGAATTCCGTTTTGCCGGCAAAATGCCGCAAGTCTTGTTTTCGGCACGTTGATTTTTGGACGCATTTTCGCACCTGCGTGTTCGCCACCCCACGGATAGGGGCCAACAAGAATGTCGCACGCCTATTCTCTCAGGGGCTCCCGTTTCGTTCAAATGCAGGAACATGTCATTTCGCCACCTCGAAGCGGTAGTTCCAGCGGCGGTTGGGGGCGCTGTCGCCGTTGACGCCGAGTTCGGCGATGGTCGTGAAGGCCTGGATGTTGTCCGCCCAGTGGAAATCGAAGGCCGGGGCGTCGCCCGTCTCGCCGACCCGTTCGCGGGCGACCGAAAGTTCCAGGCCGTTGCCGTTGACCCGGTAGCTGGCGGTTCCGGCGGGCCCCCACGCGCCGTTGTTCCAGCGCTTTACCGTGGTCGTGGTGTCGCCGGTCACTTCCCGGTTCACAATGTAGTCGTAGCCGAACCAGCCGGTGGCGGCGTCCTGGTCCGTGTCCAGCAGGAGCATCATCCACATGGGATCGGTGCGGGGCGTGATGGGGTCCCTGGTCTGGACGAAGAAGTAGAGGTTTTTCGCGTCATAGGCGGCTTTCGCGATGACGAAGTCGTTGCGCCCGGTGGTGTTCGTGTAGACGAGCTTTCCGTAGCCCTTGTGGTTGCGGTGGGCCACGTCGCCGATGGTGTCGCGGAACTCGGGGGTGACATCCGTCCAGTCGCCAAAACCGCCATCCACCCGGATCCTGCTCGGTCCTGTCGCCTTCGGCATGGGCTGGACGCCCTTGAACCTGCGCACCCAGCTTGCAAGTTGGTAGTAATAGTTGTCCGTGTGTCCGCCCGCCATGGGCTCGCAGTCCCGGCTGTATTCGTGGTTGTACTGGTCCACGAACAAGCCGCCGGGGTAATAGGCGTCCTGGTCGGTGTACTTGCTCCATTTCTTGTAACGTCCGGCGATCCACTCGTTCCATCCGGTAACGAAAATGAACTTGGGGTCCACCGCCATGGCCCGTTGCCATTGCTCCTCGAAATTGAGTCCCAGGTTCACCGCGCCTTCGCGGGTGTCTTTCGCGCCGTTGTGCCAGCTTCGGCCCATGGCGCCGCGCTTGTGTGACATGGGTGCCGGGCCGGGGGTGTTGGGCAGGGCGTTCTGCGCCACGCCCACGCTCATCTGCTCGGCCTCGCCCCGGCTGTTTTTGAACACGTGTTGGGGAAACACTTCGAGCCAACTCCACTGGTCCGGGCCACTGGGGCCCATCCAATAGTCCGGCATGGGACGGCGGAAGGTGAAGAAATCGAGTATTTCAGGGTCCTTGACGAAATCCTTGTTGGCAAGGATGAAGGGCTTGCCTTCCCAACGGAACCACAGGTCGGGCCAGAGGCCGGGCCGGTAAAGTTCCTTCCACACACGGTTCAACACGGGGGTGGGGTCCCAGAAGGGACAGATAAAACCGATGGCGGGTGTCCTGTTGCCCTCCTTCCGCATCTGGGTGTAGACCCTGCAGAGCGCTTCGTACTCATTCTTCCAGGTAAGATTCCCGTTGGTGGAGTCGAAGAGCACCACGTCCACGCCGGCGTCAATGAGCATGCTCGCGTGTTTCCGAATGACGAAGGGGTCGGTCATCATGTAGTAGCCCAGCTCCGGCTCGCCCCAATGGTGGGGCGCGCCATTCTCCGGCCAATTCACTTTGCCGTCCTTCGCCGTGGCTAGGATCTTGGTGTTGTCGTTGGGGCCGCCCGTACCGCGCGGCACGTGCCAGGTCCAGTAGAAAATGCCCACCCACTTGTCCTTTTGGACGGGCCGGGCCTCGTCAATGGTGGGCTGCGTGCGGCCCAGGGCATCGGTGGCCACCCAGGTATCGGCGTGGAGATCACCGTCGGTGTAGGGTTGCCCGGCATAGGGCGCGGCCGAGACCGTCCCCATCAGGATTAAGAGGGACGTGGCGAAAGGGAATGTTTTCTTGAGCATGGTTGGATTCCTTGAGGGTGGTAAAACGAAGCGACAAGAGTGTGAACGAAGGCCGCACGAGAATCAAGCGCCGGACATGTCCTCACTTTCGCGGGGATGACGGTTTTGGGCGTGCCAACGGCGGGCCGGATCCATGCCGTATTGGGGTTTATGCCGTGATGTTCCAGGGCGCCCGGCTGGCGCGCCGCAACATACGGTTGGCCTGGTCGTCGCCGAGGAAGACCTCCCTGTCCGGATCCCACTTGAGGGACCGCCCCAGTTTGTAGCAGATCATGGTCAGGTGTCCCAACGCCGCGGCCCGATGGCCAATCTCCTCGAAGGAATGGGGTTTCTCGCGGGTCTTGATACATTCAAGCCAATTCGGGTAATGGTCGTTTTCACCCAGGTTGACGTTCCGCGAGGGCAGCCCCAGTTCATCGAAGAGGCTTTCGGGCGCGCCTTCGATCGGGCCGCCACCCGTCATCGACGTGAGCCAGCCCCGTTCACCGACAAACAGGCCGCCAAAGCTTCCCGCCAGCCGGGCATCGTCCGGCACGGCATGGTAAAGACGCTTCACCTGGTCCCATCCACCCACGAGATGGAACAAGGTGCCGTTGGCGTAGCGGTAGGTAAGGGTGGGAAACTCGCCGCTCGACGGGTGGATGATATCCACTGGACCGCTCTCCTCGTAGCCCAGCGCATACTGGATGACATCGGCGGCGTGGGAATGGTATCCCGTGGAGGCGCCCACGCCGAAGTCCTCGCAGAACGCCCAGGGCACGACCCCGGGTATGGGGTTCCGGTGATAGGCGGGATTGTAGGGCCGCCCCTGCGCGGGACCCACCCACATGTCCCAGTCGAGCCATTCCGGCGTGGGTTCGCCCTTGAGCGCGTAATCCAGGGTAATGCTCGGGTTCGGGGTGCCGGCCCCGCCCCAGATGGTAAAGACGGACTTTATTTTTCCGAGACCGCCCCGGCGCACGAAGTCGCACACGCGGCGGATGGTGGGTGCCGACCGGTACTGGCTTCCATTCTGGAAAACACGCCCGTAGCGTTGCACCGCCTCCACCAATCGCCGGCCTTGCTGGATGGTGATGGAGTTCGGCTTCTCACAGTAGATATCCTTGCCCGCTTTCGCGGCCTGTATGGATATGGGCGTATGCCAATGGTCGGGCGTCACGACGACCACGGCGTCAATGTCGTCGCGTGCCAGCAATTCACGAAAATCGCTGTAGCCGGAGAAGCCCTTGTACGTGCCGCCGGGCTGACCCTCCCCGTAGACATCCTCCACCTGTCCCCGGCCATCTTTGAGGCGCGTCCGATCCACCTCGCACAGGGCCAGCACCTGGACCTTCGGGTCGTAAATCAACCGTTGGAGGTGTCCCCGCCCCATGATGCCCCGCCCAACCTGGCCAATGGTAATCCGATTGCTCGGGGCGACATGGCCGTCGGCACCACGCGCCGAGGCGGGTATAATCAACGGAGCGGCCACCGCGCCCGCCGCCGTGCCGAGGAATCCACGCCGGGTCACCTTCGAAGCCGTACTTGCTTTCCCTGTTCTCGTGGGTTTCATGACGTGGCTCCTTTCGCCATTTTCTTCAGGCCCACGGCGGCCGCTTCGCGGATGGGCTCGGGCATGCTTCCTTCCCGCAGTGCGGCATACACCCCCTGCGCCTCTTCACGCTTTCCATGGGCGGCGTACTGGTCCGCGCAACGCAAGCGGGCATCCAGTATGGCCCGACGGACCCGGCCGGACGTCTCCCCCTGCGCGCGGGCCAGGCCTTCCGCGGCCCGCGCACCGGCGACCTGGCCCAGGGCCTGGGCGGCAACCTCGGCCGCCACGTCATCGTCGCCCGTCAGCAATTCGCACAGGGCCCCGACCGCGGCCGCGTCCCGCCGCTGACCGAGGGAAGCGGCAACGCCCGACCGCGGCAATCCCGACAGCTTCGGCAAGGCCTCGCGTAACACGGCGCCGGCCTCGGGTCCGGGGATCTGCTCCAGGGCCATCCGGGCCATGTCGCTGGTCGCGGCAGCGGCCAGCATGCGCCCCAGGGCCGGGACCGACCGGGCCGTTCCGATGATCGCGAGTTGACGGCAGACGAACTCCTTGGCAGGAAGGGGCGCGCCACTTTCAAGGGCCAAGAGCAGTTGTCCTTCCAGCCGGTCGCGATCATCGGGGTTGCCGTGTACCTGGGCAACCCGTTTCGTGATGCCCGCCAGCGCGCCGCGACCCCCGCCCCAATCATAGGTCATCAGTACCTGAACAAGCTCGTCCATGGATGTTACCTCTTGATTTCCCGCACTACGTCAAGAACCATGTTTCTGCGGACTTTCTCCTGCCCTCACCAAAGAATAGGCCCCATGAACACCTAAAGCAAACTGCCTGCGGGAGCGAGAAGAACGGCAGGGAGAGCATTTGCGCATCGACACCGGAAACAGCGCGATAAGGTAAGGTCATGTCGCCAGCGCATGGAACCCCGCGTTTGCGGGGACGACGGTTTTGGAAAGAGCAGCGGCTGGTCGGATTTTTTGCAACATTGGCGTTAAGTCCGTACACTTCCAATCGGCGCAAGACCACCACGACACGGGGAGGAACAAGCCATGCGGCAACGGATCCAGGCGGCCCTGGGCGAGGTACAGCAACACCTGTTGAACGAACTGATTCCCTTTTGGCTTACCCATGGGGTCGATGAGGAACATGGCGGTTTCCTGACTTATCTCGATGAACGGGGCCGTCCGACGGGGGAGACCACGAAAACCCTCGTCTGCCAAACGCGCATGATCTATTCCGCCGCGTCCGCCCATCGGGCGGGCCTGGGCGATGGGCAGTTTCTCAGGATTGCGCGGCAGGGCGTGGATTTCCTCATCAAGCACTTCTGGGACGACGAGCACACGGGATGGTTCTGGACCACCACGGGGGACGGCACGCCGGAGAACCGGAGCAAGCTCACCTACGGCCATTCCTTCGCCATCTACGCGCTCAGCGAGTACGCCATGGCCTCGGGCGATGAAAGAGCGCTCGAAATGGCCGAGGAAACCTACCGCAGTCTTACCCGGCTGGCGGCGGACGAGGAGAACGGCGGCTTCTTCGAGTTCATGGAGGAGGACTGGTCACCCAAGCGCCCCGGCGTCTACGGGGGCGACCGCAAGTCGCTCGACGTGCATATGCACCTCATGGAAGCCTTCACCAACCTCTACGAGGCCACGGGCGCGCCGGTCTACAAGGACGATGTGAATTACGTTATCGGCCTCATTTTTCGGCACATGCTGCACCCCGAGTTCGGCACGGGCATGGCCCAATTCTCCCTGGACTGGCAGCCCCTGCGTGCCATCCTCTTCAAGGACGTGTGGGGCTCCGACCGCGACGTGGATGACGAAGCCCGTCCGCTCAACAACACCAGTTTTGGCCACAACGTGGAGTTCGGCTGGCTCCTCAAGCATTCCATCGACATCCTGGGACTGGATCTCAACGATTTCCGCGATGCCATCCGTAAACTTCACGACCATTGCGTCCGGTACGGCATCGACTGGGAACGGGGCGGCGTCTATTGCGAAGGTCCCCACGACGGTCCCGCGCGGGAACGCAACAAGGAGTTCTGGCAGCAGGCGGAGACGCTGGTGGCCATGTTGGACGCCTTTCTCCTCTACGGCGACGAAAAGTACTGGAACGCCTATGAGAACGTACACCGCTTCGTCATGGATCACGTGATCAACCATGAAGTGGGTGAGTGGCTGCCCCTGCTGGACGAGAATAACCGGGTGCTCTGGCGCTACATGGGCCACGCCTGGAAGATCAACTACCCCACGGTCCGCTCCATGATCCAATGCGAGCGCCGCCTGTCCATGCTGCTGGCGCGCGCGGAAGGGCGGGAGCAAGGCTGAACCATGTTCGCGCGCCTGACCCGAAGCCGCATCATCACGGATTTTCAGAAATTCGCCATCCGGGGGAACCTGATCGAGTTGGCCGTGGGCTTCACCGTGGGCGCGGCCTTCACCAGCATCGCCCGGTCGCTCGTGGACGACATCCTCATGCCGCCCATCAGCCTGATCCTGGGCGACGTGGACTTCTCCAATCGCTACCTTGTCCTGCGGTCGGCCAAGGAACTCGCCGACAACGCCACCCTCGCCGAGGCCCGGGCCGCCGAGGCCATCACCCTTAATTACGGGCTCTTCATTAACAACATCCTTACCTTTACCCTCGTCGCCCTGGCCATGTTCCTGGTCATCCGCCTGGTGAACAATCTCGACGAACGGCTCAACCGCGACGCGGGGCAGGAATTGCAGGCCGGCGTGGCGGATGTGAAGAAATGCCCCCACTGCCTCTCCTCCGTGCCCTACATGGCCACGCGCTGTCCCTTCTGCACCTCGACCCTCGATGCCCCGGGAACGCCGGAAACATGACGGGGGACCCGGGCGCCATGCTGACCCTTCCCACCCCTTTGCGCCGTGTGCTTATCCAGGGTGAGGACCGGATGGGATTGGCGGAATACCTTCGTGCCGAAGGCCGGGTGATCACCCTGGCGCCCGGGCCGGCGGCGGCCTACGACGCGGTGGTTCTCCTCGATACCGTGCAAACACTGGACGCCTGCGTTGCGTGGCTTGCGCCCGAGGGCCTCCTGGTGTGCCACACGGGCGAACCGCGCGCGGAAATCGAATTACGATTCGCGGCCTGTGGCCTGCGCCCCTACGACGAGCCCGGTGCGCCCGAGGATGCCCCGTGCGCGGCCGTTCATGGGACCTACGACCCCCTCAACCACGCGCGGGCCTTACGTGACGCGGGCCGCATCGAATGGGCCGCGGAGATCCTGGCCCGCGTTCCGGGGACCTTTTACGCCGACCCTCACCGGCAGGTGGCCGTCTGCGTGGAACAGCAGCGTTGTCTCCTCGCCTGTGCGCGGGCGTCCGGCCAGGCCACCTTGTCGCTGGCCCTGTTCTTCCGCGCGCAAAAGGCCTTTTTTCGCGCCGTCTACATCGACCCCCACGCCCACAAAGCCTACCGGGTGCAGGCTGAGTTCTGGAACCATATCGGCCGTCCCGACCGTGCCGCCGCGTTGTTGCGTAGTATCCAGGCTTCGGCGAAGAACGACGCCTGTGCCGCGTTGCTTGCCCGACTGGGGAACCCCGAAACGCCGGCGCCCCCCGAAACGCCGCGCATCGAGTTTCCCCCAAGGACGCCCCGGCTCCTCGCCCTGGTCATCGAACCCTACGACCCCGGCATGGATGTGCTGTATGACGGCCTCTGCACGGTGCTCGGTGAGGAGCATGTCACCGAGTATCCCTGGAAACCGTTGCTTCACGGGGAACGCCACGAGGAAGCCGACGACTACCCCACCACCTTCGACCACCCGGGCGAGGCGCGAAGCCTGGATTGGATTTGCGCCGCCTTGGAGGAGGGCGCCTTCGATGCCGTCCTCCACGCGGATATACTGAACGCCATTCCCCGCGAGGCGATGGGGCGTATCCTGGAAAGCGCGGGCAACCTGCCCTTCTTCATCGTGTACGGCCTCGACGACGCGTCGAACAATTTCCCCATCCTGTTGCATCACCTCGGCCTTCCCGAGGCACGCGTGGCGGGCTACTTCAAGCGGGAGATGATTGCCGGCGTCGCCTACGGCCCCAAGGCCGTTCCCCTGCCTCTCAGCTACCCGGACGGCCGCGTGCCGGCGAAGCGATCAATACGGCGGACCCGGGCACTCTTCTGGGCGGGCAACCGCTATTACGGGTTGCGCCGGCTCTACCTGGAACACCTGGAAGCGGCCACGGGGATCCGCTTTGACCGGAAATACGGCCAGGACGAATACGCCCGGGCCCTGGACGAGGCCATGATCGGCCTCAGTCTCTGCGGCTTCGGCTTCGACACCATCCGCTACTGGGAAATCCCGGCCCATGGGGGCGTCCTCCTGGCCGAGCGGCCCCCCATCACCATCCCTCACGACTTCACGGACCTGGAAAACGCCGTCTTCTTTCGCGACCTTCCCGAGTTCATGGAGAAACTCAACTGGTGCCTGCATCATCCCGAACGTCTCCCCGCCATCGCCGCCGAGGGCCACCGGCATTTCCTGGCCCATCACACCGCCTCCGCCCGCGCCCGCCAACTGCTGGCGCACATGGACCGGCTGCGGCGCGGATAAGACCGCCCTCCTTGCCCGAAAACGGTTCCGCCAGGGGGCCGGGGCCATGCCCCGGAGGGGGCGGAGACGAACACGGACCACCACGGACGAACACCGACCGGCACCGGCCGGCACGAATGGCGCGGACCGATGCGGATCGGCGTGCCCTGCCCGGTCGGGTGGTTCTAGCCCTGGGCCTTCACCCGCTTCACGTAGGCCCGGTAGGCCTCGTACCAGGCCCTGGCTTCCGGGCCGAGTTGCGGTCGGCCGTACTGGTAGTAGCCCCAGGACACAATGCGCTCGGCGTAGGTGGCGGCGAGGCGGAGCTTGGCTTCCAGGCGCGGCAGGGGCACGGCCCGCCAGGGGGCGTTCTTTACCTGCCCGTGGTGAACCCGTCCGTAGCGTTCGACGTACACCTCCTGGCTCGGAACGTTGAACTCGGCGCACTCCACGTTGCCCCAGAACTTCGCGCCCCCCGCGTCGCACGCGGCCTTCATGGCCTCGAAGAAGGGCCTGCGTTGCGCGTTGGTGACGTAGGCCATGTGCTCCCCACTGTCCTGCAACATGATCACGTCGAGCTTGCTCAACTGAATGAGCCGCGACCAGTAGTCCTGGTATTCCGCCGGCTCATTGAAGCGGAAGTCGCCGAAAATCCCGGCGCGGTCGAGAATGAAGAAGGGTGACAGGGTAACCGGTTTGTCCGCGGCGGCCTTGCAGGCCTCGACGGCGGCGGTATACAAGGTGTCGATGAACTTTGACATGCGGTTCCAGGTCATGTAGATCTCGTGGGGGATGTACCAGCCGAAAAAGGCGGGGTGATCGCCGTAACGCACGCCGATTTTGCGGATGTTCGCGCCCACCACCTCGATCTCCTTCCTCACGTCCAGGGGACCGTACCAGTGGCGCGTGGCGCCCGTGTCCAGGATGACCTGCATCTTCCGTTCCGCGCAGACATCCAGCACGTTGCCGATGATGTCGCCCGGCGCGTCCAGGGCGGGGCGAACATGGGAGAGCCAGAGCAGGTCAAAGTCCAGCGCCCGCTCGTCCTCCATTTCCCGCGCCCAATCATCGGTTTTCGTGTAGGGACGCAGGTTCCCCGAGATGATCGGCTTGCAGCGCAAGGCGCCTTCGCCCGGCATCTCGCGTTGCACGGCCAGGTCGAGGTCCGGCTCATGCTCGATGGCATAGTCCACGGGCTGGGGCGTTTTCCCGTAACCGGTGATATTCGTGATGAGCGGGCTTGTCTCGCGCGGTACCAGGCAGGCCTTCCGGTCCAGCTTCACCGTCTTCGCGGCGGGCACGCGCGCCAGATCCTCCCCGCACAGTTCGTCGTGGACCGCCCGGCCTTCCCTGCCCCACGCCGTGGGCGCGAGATCGCGCCGGAGCCAGGCGGACTGGTGGACGGAATCGGCGGCGCCCGCGCCATCGGGGTATTGGAGATACCAATTCACCCAGCCGCTCGCGTCGCCCACCGAGGTGCGGAGCATGGCGGCCTGCATGCGCGCCGTGTGCTCTTCGCTTTCCGAGGCGAAGGTGTACTCCTCGATGATGACCGGCTTCACGCCCATGGCGCAGGCGAAGCGGGCCTGCACGGCCACTTCGTAAGGGGCTTCCATTTCCGACCGTCCCCTGGTGAAATCATTGATGTCGTAGTTGGCGTGATAGGTGAAAAAATCGACGTAAGGGTATTCCTCCCCCGGCGTATAGCCGAGGAAATGGCGCGCCGCGCCCTCCCAGAGATTCCAACTGCGCATGTGGTTGCTGATGGTGACCAGGTGCGTGTCGTCGGCCCCGCGCAACGCCGCGATCTGGGGGCGGAAATAGCGCAGCGTGGTCCACTCGCGGAAGTTCTGGTAGTCCAGGATCATCGCGTCGGGCGAGGCGTAGGTCTTCTTCGCGCCGTCGTAGGCATAGTCCACCAGGGGAATGTCCTCGACCTTCCCGTAAGCGGCGCCATAGGTGTCGTTTACGTCCGACAGGGAGCCGTATTTCGACATGACCCAGCGCCGCCAATACCACAGGGCGGTCTCGCCCGGCACCAGCCCCACTTCCTCGGGCTTCGGACGCCACGGGCCGGTCAGGTTGCCGCAGGGCATGGACCACTCGACGCACATGGTGTACGCGAAGACCGCCGGATGCCCTTTCAGATGATCGCCGAGCTGCCGCCAGAAATCGCACAGGGTGGCGATGGAATCCTGCCCCGCGTCTTCCTTCCAGGGCTTGCGTCCAAAGTATTGCCCGCCCTCGTGCCACCATGTGATCCCCGTGCCGCCCCACGATGCCAGGGCGATGATCGCCCGAATGTGGTGCTTGCCCGCGCGGGCGAGAAAGTCGTCCAGGTTGTCCAGGTAGCCCGGCGCGATACGGGCTTCACCCGGCACCTGCGGATCGGGCAGCACCGACCCGATGGGCAGGAAGACCTTCAGGACCGTGATGTTTTGTCGCTCACAGGCCGCGAGGATTTCCTCGTACGCCGCGCCGTCATAGCGGGGGCCGAAGATATTGAGGTCCTCCTTGGTGGTCCGTGTCAGGTTGGCTCCGATGGGAATAAAACGCTGTTGCGTTTTCGCCGTCTCGAAGTGCCATTGATCCGCCGCCACCCGGATGAGTTCGTCATCCGGCACACGGCACCCTTGCGCTGCCTGGTCCTGGCCCTGTCCCGCCATGGTAAAGATCCCCGCGATTCCCGCCGCGCCCGCGACGAATTGACGCCGACTCATGCCATTATAGCTCATACCGCGATTCCGTTCTCGTTGCAGGGTGGGCCTAATCCCCAGTCCTTTTCTTCTGTTTGAAGAGCCAGGCGATAACCTTTTTGTCCTGGTAGGTCTTGTCCCAACTGTTGTGTCCCGTGTCCGGGTACTCGGTGTACCGGATCTTTTTCCCGCCCGCCTTCCTGATTAGATCGACCGTGCGCGAGGTCTGCGCGGTCGGCACCACTTGGTCATCGGCGCCGTGAAAGGCCCAGATGGGGATTTTCACCCACTGCTTCACCCGCTCTTCGTACGTACCGAAGGGACTGGGGCCTTTCATGTCCAACATGGCCCGCGCGGGGATATCGCTTCCGCCACCGCAGATGGGCAGCAGGGCCGCGAAGGTATCCGTCTTGGTCGCGCCCCACAGCCACGTGCCGAAACCGCCCATGGAAATGCCCGTAAGGTAGATGCGCCGGGCGTCGATGTTGTATTCCGCCCGTGTTGCCGCCATGGCCTGTTCGAGCTCATCGAGTATGGCGCTGTAGAAGGTTTTCCTGGGACATTGGGGAAACACCACGATGGCCGGAAAACGCTCCGGGTTGCGCCGGATGGCCGGCCCGATACCCACCTCCGTCTGGATGATCCCGTCGTCACCCCGTTCCCCCGCCCCATGGAGAAAGACGATCATGGGCCATGCCCTGGCCGGGTCGTATTCGTAGGGCACGTACACCACGTAACGCACCGGCTTCCCCTTTACCGTCATCGTCTTATTGATGAAGCCCGTGGCAATGCCCTGGTCGTTCGTCTTTCCCTTTCGCATTCGTGGCCAAGCCTCCGCGTGGTTGGCGAGCAGCAACAGGGCCACCAGGACCAGCGTACCCGTCTTTCGCATACGTCTCATGTTGACCTCCCATTCCGAACGCGCATCATACCCCAAACCGTGGGGGAAGGGAAGTCACGGGCAAAACCGGCATTACCAAACAAAAACGGTTACTTCAGGGCGGCAGAACAGGCGAACACGGTACTGCCAGGTGCCAATGCCGGGGTTGACATAAAGCCGCCAACCCTCCCGATGAAAGAGGCCCAAGTCATAGGGTCCCACTTTGTCTGGTAGCATGGGCGCGCCGTAAAAAGGAATTCGTACCTGTCCGCCATGGCTGTGGCCGGCAAGGATGAGTCCGGTCTCGCCCGGCGCGAACTCCTCGGCGGTCAGCGGAAAATGGGTAAGCGCGAGGACCGGTTTCTTGTTGTCCTTCGGCAGGGTAGGCTTCCGCCGGGCACGCCCGGCGATGATGACGCCCTCGTGTTCCATGCAGGCATCCACCAGCCAGGCGCCACCGGTCGTGGCGAAGCATTCGGCGATGGGCGCGAAGGGCGCACCACTCCAGTAGTCATAATTCCCGGGAACGCCGAAAAGAGGCGCCTTCAGTCTCGCGAAGGCACCCAGGGCTTCGCCGAGGAAGACCGTGTCTTCCATGATGTCGCCCGTGAAACACACCATGTCCGGCGCAAGCTCGTTGATGGTGTCCATGACCCGGTTCAGGTAGTCCAGATCACCCTTGTGATGGGTATCGGTGAAGTGGACAATCCGCATCCCGGGACCGCCGGGCAACGGAATGTGCCGCACGCGCAGCCAGTGTGGTTCCACGCCGAAGGCTGTTCCGGCCACGGCGGCGGGTGTTCCGTAAAGGGCCAGGCGCAACAAGGCGCGGCGGCTGATTCCCCGTCGGTCGCTCTTCGGCGCGGATCTCATGCGTCCCATTCCAGTAGCGCGCCTCGGAGTTCGTCGAGGATGGGATGCTCCCAATCCCGGTGGAGCGCGACGAGCATCTCGCGGTAGTACCAGAGACTGCCCTCCCGGCCCCCGCTGAAGCGCTTCCAAACCCCCTCGCCGTGTTGACGGAGGTCCGTGCGAATACTGCGGACGTTGTGCAGTTTGTCGGCGGCCACGATGAGCTTTATTTCGGGGGGAGCCCCGGCCACCTTGGCTATGTGCCGCTCCTTGCGCGTCCGCCACGGGGGCTTGGGCGTTTCGTGGGCGTCCGTGCAAATCCACACGTAATCCGCCACCCGCGCACCGAAGCGTTTCCGAATGCGTTCGAGTACTTTCAGCCCCCCCTGGTCCTCCACGGCGTCGTGCAGGAGGGCCGCGATGAACTGGTCCTCGTCGCCGCCGAATTCCCCCACCAGCGCCGCGACCGACATGAGGTGGGTGATATAGGGCGTGCGGGAACCCTTGCGCCGTTGCTTGCGGTGCAGTTCATGGGTCAGGGCCAGGGCATCGACAATGCGCTCGGAATAGTCCACGTCGGAGTTCGCCTTCCTGGGGTTGCGCTTCGGTTGCGGAGGATTGTTCCCCATCGTCCCGGCCCGGTTCAACCCGGCGGCTGGTGGTTTCCCTACCGTGGCCCGAATGGTTATCCACGCCCATGATCATACAGGAGCATGCCCCTACCGGGTGCGCCGGGCTCAGGCCCGCCCCGACGGGATTGCGGCACGGGCTTGGGCGGTGTGCCGAAGCGCACCCTGTCTACGGGATTGGGGTTGGAGCGAGAGCACCCTTGAACCAAGGTGAAGGGGTAGGGTGTGCTTCAGTGCACCATTCCGACCGGGAGAGAGGCTATCCTCCCGTTCTCACGCAAAGCGTGGAAACAAAAAAAACTCGGAGTCTACCCCATGTTCTTGTGTTTTCTGGTTGAACCATCAAAGTGCCGTCGCGTACCGTAGCGGCTGCCCAATGAAACGGAGGCGGTACCCGCTGGAAAGCGGTCCGCCAAGGGAGGGTTCGGCCAGGCTCATCAGACGATGAGGAGGGTGGCATGCACCCCCCAATCCCCATCATGAGGATAAATCTGCCATGCCTTCCTAAACTGCCGCCCCAAGGGCGGCATATGGCCGTGGGTACAACTAACCGTACTCACTTGGAAAACAAGGCAATACTCCGGTTCCCGTTGAGACAGCACAGTATGCGGGAGCCCTTGGTGTCTATCCAGTCATGTGACAGAGGGAGTCGAAGTCGTGGCGGCTATTCGTATCCTCATAGTGGAGGACCATGCCCTTTTCCGAAGTGGTTTGCGGGCCTTGTTTGAGAAGGAAGAGGACATCGAGGTGGTGGGCGAGGCGGGTACAGGCCAGGAAGCGCTTCGCTTGTGCGAGGAAGTGGACTTCAACATCTTGACACTTGACATCAGTTTGCCCGATTTTTCCGGCATGGAGGTGGCCCGACGGGTTCTGAAGACGAATCCGGACACGATGATCGCCGTGCTTACCATGCACGAAGACGAACGGTATGTGCGTGAGCTGTTTGAAATCGGCGTCAAAGGCTATGTGCTCAAGAAATCGACCCCCAACGAACTCCTGAGCGCCTTTCGGGCCCTCTACCGGGGCGAAAGCTATTTGGACCCGGCACTACTGGAGCTTGTGATTTCGCCTTATGTCGGGAAAGCAAAGCCCCGCGAAGTGAGAGGATGGCTCGCTCAACTGACGAACCGAGAAAAGGAAGTGTGCGGTCTTCTCGCACGCGGGCTGTCCCATGCACAAGTGGCGGACAGGCTCTATATATCCCCACGCACCGTGGAAAGCCATCGCGCCCATATCATGGCCAAGCTGGAACTCCGTAACAGGGCGGACCTGGTCCGGTTTGCCATCGACAATCGGCTCCTGGATCTTGGTTAGCGTCTCCTCTTTCTAAGGGTTTTCCCTTACTGGCTAAGTATTTCTACCGATCCAGCCACTGGGATTTGGGGGATACCCCTGATGTGTATCTTCTGGCCCCCCTGCTAAAGTAGCTTAGTTCGCTTTTGAAAATAAGGTAAGCCTACCTGAAGGAATATGGAGGACCATCATGAGAAGATGCACCAGGTTGTTAATGGCAGCGATAGTCCTGAGCGGTTTGTTGCCGCTGTACGGGTGTCCACCAAGAGAGGTGAAGCGGGTGACTCCGCCGCCACAGTACGCGGACTTCTCGGTCATAGCGATCCATGATGCGGATTCGGATGAGTACAATCCGAACTGTACGGAATGCCACCAGAACCGACTTGAGCTGACGGCTGCGGAAGGCGACTTGCCTGCCTTTCATGCCGTGATGCCCGAGTTGTTTGCCCCGGGAGACGCCCGCTGTGCTTCGTGTCATGGCGGCGGCGTTGATGTGGTGTTCAATACAACGCAACGCCTCCGTGGGGATCGGTCCTGCGCGCTGTCCGCATGCCACGGACCTGGTTCCGCGCAGCCTTTCTACGCGGCGAACCTTTAGGGTTGAAGTAGCCTTGACGATGCGCATCCATGAGGTTTGACGGATTGTAACCCCCGTAAGGAGGATGACGATGAGTTCTGAACAAAGTAATTCTAGGGTGGCCTGTTCTTGCAGGGGAGACGGGGTGTCTCGCCGCGGCTTTCTTAAGACGGCCGGAACGATGACCGCCATGGCCGTTTTCGGTGGGTCGCTGTTCAAGGAAAACGTCGCTTACGCGCAGGATTTCGGAAACCCTGTCTTAATCGAAACCGACCCCCGAGTTGATATCAAGTACAGCGTGTGTCTGGCCTGTCATAGCGCATGCGGTATACGGACCAAGGTGGTGGGTGGGATACTCGAGAAGATCGATGGCAATCCCTATCACCCGAACAACATGGAGCCCCACCTTCCTTATGACACGGATCCGGAAGTCGCGAAGCTTACGCCGGGCCGTATCTGCGCCAAGGGACAGGCCGGTATCCAGGTGCTGTACGACCCCCACCGGATCAAGGAACCCCTCAAGCGCGTCGGCGCGCGTGGCGCCGGGCAGTGGGAGACCATCTCCTGGGAACAGGCGTTCTCGGAAATCGGCGCACGATTGAGTGCCTTGCGTGATCTTGATACACCCATCGACTCAAGCGCGCCCGAATTGGGGCCGTTGGCGAACAAGGTTGTTTTCAGCGGCGGGCGCAACGAGCACGGCCAAAAGGAGTTCACCGACCGGTTCTGGGGCAGCTCCTTCGGTACCGTGAACAAACGCCACGACCACACCAGCATCTGCGAAGCCAGTCACCATGTGGGTTACAACTTCGCCACGGGCAAGTTTCAGGTGAGCAAGACGGCTTCCAAAGGAAGCACCGACTTGGCACACTGCAAGTTTGTATTGTGGTTTGGATCGGACCCCTGCGCGGCAAACTTCCCCTTCGTGGCCCAGTCCCGCAAGCTGATTAATATGCTGCAAAATGGCGGCAAGATGGCGGTGGTTGATCCGCGCTGCAATGTAGCGGCCAGTAAAGCGGATTGGTGGCTCCCCGCCCAACCCGGCACGGATGCGGCCCTCGCTTTGGCTTTGGGACGGGAGATCGTCGATAACGGTCGGCACAATGTGAATTTTCTTCAGCGACCGCACAAGGAGGCCGCAAACCCGACGTCCGAACTGAACACCACCGACGCCACTTGGCTCGTCAAGATCGATGAGAACGGGCACGGCACGAAATATCTGCGTGCCGATGAGGCCGGCATTGAGGGCGGCACGAGCGATGATTACGTCGTGCTGGTCGACGGCCAGGCCGCCCAGTACAATACGGTTGATGTCGGGGAATTGCTTCCGGGTGAAGTGGAGGTCAATGGCATCCTCTGCAAGACGGCCTTCCAGATCTATGTGGACGAGGCGCGAAGCCGAACCATTGAGGAATGGGCGGCGATTTGCGGTATTGACGTGGCCACTATCCAGGATATCGCCACTGAACTGACCACGCATGGCCGACAGGTTTCGGTGGAGCATTACCGCGGTGCGGTGCAGCACACCAACGGCACCTATAACTCGTGGTCCATCATCAACCTGAATACGCTGCTCGGTAACTATAATTGGCAAGGCGGTCACGTGTTTGGTGGCAGTCATTGGCACGAGATGGGCGGCAAGGCGGGAAATCAATACAGCCCCCCCACCCTTGTAAACGGGGTAAGCAACAGCGGTGTCCGGATCACCAGGGTAAAAACTTTCTACCAGGACAGCACTGAATTTGCCCAAGCTGGATACCCGGCACAACGCCCCTGGTTCCCCTTCGCTTTCGATTACAACTATCAGGAGATTCTTCCGAGTATCGAAAGTGGGTATCCCTACTCGGTGGGCGCGCTGGTTCTTTATTGGAACGACATCACATACTCGACCCCCGCAGGCAAAGCCACGGCGCAACGGGTACTTGCCGACGAATCCAAGATACCCTTGTTCGTAGCCATTGATATTGCCATGGGTGAGACCACCGCGTTTGCCGACTACATTCTTCCCGACACGACTTACCTGGAACGGTGGAGTACGCCCCATGTCGGTTCGGCCATCAATACTAAGGTAAGCGGCATCCGGCAGCCCGTGGTGGGTACCTTCGATGTCGACATGAACTACACCCCCATGCTGCCCGACACCAAGACCATGGAAGATATTTTGATCGGCATTGGCAAGGCCATGGGCCTGCCGCTGGAAGGTCAGGATGTCGATGGGAACCCCGTCCCGATTGACAGGGCTTGGGACTGGCACCACCAGCTCGTCGCCAATATCGCCGGTGAAGGAGACGGCGTACCGGGCGCAAGCGAGGAGGAAAAGATCCAGTATGTGCTTGACCGCGGTGGCCGTTTCGAGGACTACGACGCCTTGTACGACGATGATGGGCAAACCATGGCGCATAAGTTCAGCGGGACGTTTTTCTTTTTCAACGAGACCCTGGCCACGACGGGCGACTCCATCACAGGAGAGCTTTTCTCGGGCCACGCCAAGTATGAGCCCATTGCCGACGCTCAGGGCAATCCGGTGGCCGACACGGCTTTCCCCCTGCTGCTGAGCACGTACAAGCAGGCGTGGCATAGCATGGCGCGCACCATCAACAATCCATGGCTTGTGTCGGTAATGCCCGAAAACTTCGTCGAAATAAACAGCATCGACGCGGAGAGCCGAGGCATCAAGACCGGCGACAAGGTCCGTGTTACGTCGGGATCCTTGCCGGGCGGCGCGGAGGGCCTTGCGCTTGTCACCGAGACCGTCCGGCCCGGGGTGGTCACCGTGGCGCACAGTTTCGGCCACTGGGAAATGGCATCGAAGCCATGGACCCAGGATGGGATCGAATCGTCGTTTGAGCCCATCCGGGCCAACGGCATTGCCGCCAACCCCATTATGCGGCTGGACCCGGCACTCGGCAACGTTGCGCTTCAAGATAAGGTCGGGGGCAGTGTTTCTTACTATGATACCTCCGTGCAAGTCACCAAGGTCTAAAGAGGATGAGAAGGAGCTATAAAATGGCACAATCTGGCTGGATCTTTGACGCGAGACGCTGCATCGGGTGTCGCTCGTGCCAGGTGGCTTGTAAAAGCGAGAACAAGACCCCCTTGGGTACGGACTGGCGTGCCGTGGTGGAGCGGGAGAGCGGAACCTTTCCCAACACCAAACGGGAGTTTATCTCGTTGGCGTGCAACCATTGCGACGAGCCTGCCTGCATGAAATCGTGTCCCGAGGATGCAATCAGCAAGCGCGCATCCGATGGGATCGTACTGATCGACCAAAGCAAGTGCGTGGGATGCCGCTACTGCGTTGCCGCTTGTCCTTACGGAGCGTGTCGCGCGGACACCGCCACGAACAAGGTCAACAAATGTACCATGTGCGTGCATCGCAGGAACGGCGGATTGAATCCCGCGTGCGCCACGTCGTGTTTGACGGGCGCGCTTCAGTTCGTGGAGAATTTCACGGACTCCACGGGCACGGAAGTACCGGATGATTTCGCCGACCCACGCTTCACGGAACCGAATATTACCTTTGAATTGATGACATAGGACAGTATTGGAGAAAACAATGATCTCCAAGGAGCTGTTTAATACGCTGGCGGCGGCTCGCCGGGATGTCTATGCTTTTCTGAGTTGGGCATTCCGTGAGCCGCCCTCGGCGGACGCCATTCAGGTCATATGTGGCAATCCCTTCGTAATGGAGGAAGGGAAAAATCCCTTTGGCCGGGAACTTGGGACCGCGCTCCATGAATCCGCCACCATCGCCCGGCAAGAGGATTGGCAGGAATCGAGCCGTCTGGAGTTCATGCGTCTCTTCAAGGTCCCGGGCGCTCAGTACGTCACGCCCTACGAATCCGTTTTCAGAGATATCCGCGAGATCGACGGGAAGCCGGTAGGGGGCCTGTTGGCGGGTCCCTCGGCCAGGGCCGTGAAGCAGTGGTACCGCTTGGCGGCGGTTGATGTTTCCGAGGGCTTCAAGGATCTTCCCGATCATGTCAGCCTGGAATTGAGTTACATGGCCCACCTTTGCCAGAAAGATCTGGAATTCGCCGCCGAGGGTGATCAACCCCATCTCTTGCGCGCCAGGGAAATGCAGCGAGACTTTCTCGCCGGGCACCTGGCGACCTGGATAGGGCTTTTGGATGACACGCTGCGCGAGAAAACACAGCATCCCTATTTCCGTGCCGTGGGAACCTTGGCCGCTCAATTCACACTGAGCGACAAGGAAGTGCTGGAAGAGTTGATCGGTCCCTCTCAAGGGAATCCCCTTCCCGAGTACAAAGCCTCCGAGTAGGTTTCACCAGTTGAAAACCCAAGGCCGGTCGAAGTCAAGGGGGAGTAAAAGGAGACAGCCACGAATGGCACTAACTTCTAGCGCAACCCATTGCTATAAAACAAGTTGTGATGCTTGTCCCGCTTCGCGCGTTTCAGGAGGGATGGTGCGCGGCCGCGAGTTCGCTGTGGTTTCACCTCGCAGAACTCCCTATCAGCGTAAATCAGCGTTCTTCTACGGTTGACACCGCTTAGCTTGCTATGTCTCTCATACGGATATGAAAGCACATAAAGCCTTGTCAGGAAAGACGTTAGGAATAAGTTAGTGCCATTCGAGACAGCTACCTAATATATGAGTATTATTCACATAACTGGTTTTTGGGAAAAACAGTAACCAGTTTTGGTGAGTTTCTTGGGCATGAGGGGGCTTGTTTGTTCGAAGCTTTCTTTTGATCTTGGCTTTGCTCAGCCATGGTTTCAGCCTATCACATCATCCCGCACAAGCAATAAATGGTTATAGTCCCTATTTTTCGAGCACAGTCGCCCTTTTACGCTTCGAGTAATAGACCAATACGTTCGCCGGCGGCTTCGCACCATTCAGCGCAAGCGCAGGAAACGGAAAGGCCTTGGACGCGGAGCAGACCATAAGCGATGGCCCAATGTCTACTATCACAAACTCGGGCTGCTCAACCTGGAACAGACCCGGGCACGAATTCTTCAGTCCTCTTTGAGGTAAGACCACCGACTGGAGAGCCGTATGCGGGAGATCCGCACGTACGGTTCGGAGGTAGGGGAGACCGGGTAACCGGTCTCCCCTACCCCTATATTACCGTCATCCCCGCGAAAGGACCGGTCGGTTTAGTCGTGAGCACCTAACCCATGGGTAGGAATCTGTTTTTGGCTGTGTTCATTTCAGGTCCACAGGGCTGGCAGTCCGTAGCCGTGGGTTCGCTGCGCTCACCCATGGCTACATGCTGTCGTCCCTCGGGGCTGTACGGAAATAGTACGATTTTGTGGGCTCGCGCATAAATCGACAGGCCCCTTCGCGGGAATGACGGAAGGTTCGTGACCATTGGTACAGAACGTCACGGCCAGGAACCATGGCGGGCCGAACGGGCAGGATAGGCCCGCCCATTGCCGGCGCGTGCGGTCAGACCTTATGATGGTTGTTCCCTGAAAGGCGCCCATGAGTACATCAACGACCCTCACGATTCATGCCGTGCAACGCTTCTGCGTGCAGGACGGTCCGGGAATCCGAACCGTCGTCTTCCTGCAAGGATGCCCGCTCCGTTGCTGGTGGTGCCACAATCCCGCCATGCAGCCGGAATCCCCCGGGGGAACTCCGCGTCGGGTCGAGACGTTGGTACGCGAGGTGGAACGTGACGCACGGTACTGGGTACACAGTGGCGGGGGAGTTACGCTTTCGGGGGGCGAACCCCTCTTGCAGGCGGATGGGGGCGCTTCTTTTCTGGCAGCCCTCAAGGCGCACGGTTATCATTGCTGCGTGGAAACCGCGGGTTTCGGTCCCGCCGCTTCGATTTCCCTGCTGGATGTATTTACCTCGCTCTGGCTGTTTGATCTCAAGACCGTGAATGGGGAGGCCTTCCATAGGGCGTGCGGGGGAGACCTTAAACCCGTCCTGTCGAACCTGCGGACGCTGCTGCATCGCCGGGCGGCGTCTGTTTGGGTACGCATTCCGTTGATCCGGGGGTATAATGACGATAGTGAAAGTCTTGACGGAATCGCGGGGTTTCTTGCCGATCTGCCCACCCCCGCGAGAATTCAACTGCTGCCCGGACACGGCATCGGCGTTGCGGGATCCGTGGACCCGACGGTAGAGGCGTCCGTCTGCCGCAAGGCGGAGACCATGCTCCGCCGCGCCGACAATCCCGTGGAGGTTTGCTGGTGAAGCATCTCCTGAAGCGTATGGAAGATCGCCTGTTTTCAGCGACGGATACGGTCTGTCTTGACCGCGCCCGCCTGGTGACGGAAGCCTACGCCCGCTACGCGGACGAACCGGTCCCTATCCTGCGCGCCCGGGTTTTCGAGCATGTCCTTCGTAACATGCGTCTTGACCTGCTCAGTAATCCCGTGTTCGCGGGCAACACATCCTCCGTGCCCCGGGCGTGGATGTTGATTCCGGAATTCGGCTTCGACGAAGATGCGCAGGTTGCCCTGGAGCATTCGGAACTCAAGGGTTTTCTCGACGGTAAGATCCCCCCCGACATCCGGGTCTTTTGGCGGGACCGGCAGTTTGGCGGTCATGGCGGCATCGGTCACATGAGCCTGGATCTTGATCTGGTCGTGAACCGGGGCCTCGATTCAATCGTCGCGTCCCTGGAAAAGCGGCGCGACGACCTGCCGCCGGAGAACCGGGTGTTTCGCGAGGCCATGGCGGTCTCGTGCCGGGCCGTCATCGAATGGGCGCACCGGTACGCGCAGGCGGCCGAGGAAGCCGCGTCACAAACGGATGATCCGGATGTGGCCGTCTGTTTGCGCAGGATGGCGGCGGCGTGCCGGCATGTGCCGGCCCAACCGGCGAGAAACCTGTTCGAGGGGTTGCAGGCCATGGCGCTTGTTCACATGGCCGGCGTGATCGAGGGACAGGGCATGTCCATGTCCATCGGTCTGCCCGACCGCGCACTGGCGCGCTTCCGCTCGGAAGTCGAGGATAATCCCGAACAAAGCGTTAACCTGATTCGCGCCTTCCTGCTTCGCATCGCCTCCAACAGTTTCTTGGGCCGCGGATCCAAAACGCAGGCGATTACCATCGGCGGCGCGGCTCCCGAAGGAGACGCGTGTTCCGCCGTGACCCTCGCGTTCCTCGACGCCTTCGACAAAACGCCGGTCAGCGACCCCCACCTTTTTCTGCGCTGTCATGAAGGTTTGGAGCCGGCGGTGTGGGAGCGCGGGCTGTCCATGTTATCAGCCGGGCGTTCCATGCCCCTGCTGGTCAACGACCACCAGGTGGTTCCCGGTTTGCTGGCGGCCGGCGTTACCGCGCCGGATGCCTGGGACTACTGTATCGTGGGCTGCAACGAACTTGGGATCCCCGGTCGCTGCTGTCAATCGGCCAATTCCATAGGCATGGGCTTCAACGACCTGAACGTGATAGACGCCCTTGTTCGGGGCCTTCCCGATGAGGCGTGCAATACGGAATATGTCCTCGACGCTTACGAACGGAGGGTCCACGACTTGGCGGAAGCCGGGTTAACCGCACGCCGCGCGCGCCTGGCCCAATATGCCGCCGAACGGCCCTTCCCTTTCTGCAGCGCCTTGTGTCCCGCCTGCGCGGAATCGGGACAGGACCTGCTGCGGGGGATGCGCTATCCCGACCTATACGGCTTTTACATTCGCGGCACGGCCAATGCCGTGAATGTTCTCGTGGTCATTGAACATCTCGTTACGCGTGGGCATCACCGCGTTGGCGACTTGCTTGCGGGTGTCCAGGCGCGAGACCCGAAGATATTGGAGACCATTGCGGAAGCGCCGAAATGGGGAGATGACAACGATGAGGCCGACCGGCTGGCGGTTGCGCTCAACGTATGCCGCGACCGTGCCCTGCGCGAGGTGGCCGGGAAGGCGGGCCTCCCTCCCTTCGCGGTGTGTCATGTGGTGCGCTCTCTGCACCATTTAGACGGCCGCCGCCTGGGGCCGACCCTCGACGGGCGGGAAGGCGGCGCACCGGTGGGCGACAGCATCGGTCCGGTGATGGGCACGCAAAGCAACGGGCCCACGGCAATGCTCAACAGCGTGCTGAAGTTGGACGCCGCGCAATGGTTTACCGGCATCTACAATCTGAACCTGACGCTGCCCGCCGGTGCGCAGGCGCACCCCACCGTCATTCGCGGATTGGCCGAAGCGTTTTTTCATGGTGGGGGCCAGGAATTGCAGGTCAACGTACTGGACGCGAACACCCTCCGCAAGGCCCGGGTTCATCCCGAGCGCTATCAAGGGCTGGTGGTCCGTGTGGCCGGCCTCAATGCCCGGTTCGTGGAGTTGTCGGCCGAGGAGCAGGACGAACTGATACGCCGGGCTGAAATGGCCTCGGGTCTTACGGGAAGGGTTGCCTGATTCCTTGAAGTGTCCTTTGCGGAAAGTCAATGTGCCCCAAACACAAGGTTGATTCGTCCATGCCAAAACAGCACGCCCCCGTGTCCAACCCGGAGCTTCCCTGCGCGCCCCTTCCCATGTCGCGCGCGGAAATGAAAGCGCGGGGTTGGGATGCCCTGGATGTGCTGCTGGTTACGGGCGACGCTTACGTGGACCATCCTTCCTTCGGCGTGGCGCTCCTGGGGCGGTGGCTGGAAGCGAAGGGCTTTCGCGTGGGTATTGTCGCCCAGCCCCGGTGGGACCGGCCCGACGACATGACAAAGCTCGGGCGGCCCCGTCTCTTCGCGGGGGTCTCGGCGGGCACGATGGACTCCATGCTGGCCCACTACACGGCCTTTCGGAAGCTGCGCCATGATGATGCCTATACCCCCGGCGGCCGCCACGGGGCGCGGCCCAACCGGGCGGGCATTGTCTACACCAACCTGCTTCGTCAGGCCTTCCCCGGCCTGCCCGTGGTGCTGGGCGGGGTGGAAGCCTCCCTTCGTCGCGCCACGCACTATGACTTCTGGAGCGACCGTCTCCGCCGCTCCATTCTTTTGGACAGCAAGGCGGACCTGTTGGTTTATGGCATGGGGGAGCGTGCCATTCGGGCGGTGGCCGAGCGGTTGCGGGGCGTACCGCCCGAAGCCCGGCACCCCGCCCGCGCGCTGCCGGGCATTCCCGGCACGGTCTTCGCCGCGCCTTCCCTGGAGGCGCTGCAAGCGCTTCGCCACGGCCCCGGCGACGCGCCCCTGGTGGTTTTGCCTTCCCATGAGGCCATCGTGTCGGATGGGACGCGCCTCATGGAGGCCACCCTGGCCCTGGAAGAACAGGTACACCAGGGCAAGGCCTGGGCCGTGCAGGAATCGGGCGGCCGCGTGGTCGCCATGACGCCGCCCGCGGCTCCCCTCGACACGGAAGAACTGGATGCCCTGTACGCACTGCCTTTCACCCGCCGTGCCCACCCATCCTACAGGGAGCCCATTCCCGCGGCGGAAATGATCCGGTTCAGCGTGACTTCCCACCGGGGTTGCGCGGGGGGGTGCTCCTTCTGCTCCATCACCCTGCACCAGGGCCGGGGAATCCGGTCACGAAGCGCACAATCCCTGCGCCGGGAGGTGGAATCCCTGGCGCAACACCCGGACTGGACGGGGAGCGTCACCGACGTGGGCGGTCCCACGGCCAACATGTGGGGCGCCCGCTGCACGGCGGACCCGTCGGTCTGCGAACGGCACGACTGTCTTACGCCGAAGATCTGCCCCCATTTTCAAACCCGCGAAGGCGCGCAGGTGCGTATGCTCCGTGCCTTGCAGCGCATCGACGGGGTAAAACATCTGCGCCTTGCGAGCGGCGTGCGCTACGACCTGGCGGAGGGAAATGGCCGGCACCTGCGCGCGTTGGTCTCGGAGTTCGTGGGGGGGCAGTTGAAAATCGCGCCGGAGCACGTGAACGACCGGGTGCTGGCACTCATGCGGAAACCGCCCTTCGCCCGCTTCGAGGCGTTCCTGGCCCTCTTTGGCGAGGCCTCGGAGGCGGCGGGCAAGGAACAATTCGTCATCCCCTACCTGATCTCCGCCTTTCCCGGCTGCACCGATGAGGATATGCGGGCGTTGGCGCGATGGCTGCGTGAACGGAACTGGAGCCCGCGGCAGGTGCAGTGTTTCATTCCCACGCCGGGCACGGTGGCCACGGCCATGTATTACGGGGGCATCGACACCGGGGGAAACCCCATCCCCGTGGCCCGTACCGACAGGGAACGCCGGCGGCAACACCGTATTCTCGTTCCGCGGAACCGGCCGGTCCCGCGCCGCGAAACTAAACCTCCTGTTCGAAGATCTCGATGAGGTTCTTGAAGGTTTCCTTGTTCTTCTCGTTGAGATCGCACAGGGCCTTATGGGCCGCGAGGACCATGACCGAGAAATCCGATTCCGGCTCCGTGGCTTCTTTCAGCGTTTTCATATCGACGGGAGCCTGTTGCGGCTCCTTGTAGATGTCGAAGACCGCGCTGAAGCCCACACTGTCAAGTGCGGCCGTGATGTCCGGGTTCGTGGAAATGATGGAGGCATTGCGCCCGTGCTTCTCTTTCATGAACCGCGTGATCTTGGCGAGCAGGCCCAAGTTCGTGCTGTCGATGCTTTCGGCCTCGGTGAGATCAATCAGCACGTTGTCGAAGCCGCCCTTCTCGAAGAGTTCGTCCAGGAAGTTGTTGAGCGCGGCGCTGGCGCCGTAGGAATCGCCCAGCCGGATCTGTCCGACAAACTTGAGGACTACAAGCCCTTCATGCTGTGCATACAGTACTTCACCCTTTCCCATGGAACACTCCTCGCCATGGCGGGGCGCGCCGGCCCCGTCCGTTCCCGACCCTTGGCGTATTCAGCGGAACCGCGCAATCTCCGTGTTCGCCAACTCCAGTCTTTCACTCAGCACATGAATGATATTCAGCAGAACCTTCACGGCCAATGCCTTATCAAGATACTCCACCAACTGCCCCTCATCCAAGGTCAGCAGCTTTGACGGGAGTTGCGCGACCGCGGACGCTGTCCGTGGCCGCCGGTTGAGCGCGGCCATCTCCCCGAAGGCGTCCCCCACCCGACAGGTGGATATAAGCTGATTCTTGCTTTTGATCGCCACCTCGCCGCTGAGCACGACAAAGAGATTCGTCCCAAGCATGCCTTCGTGAAAAACCGTTTGTCCTTCGTGAAAGTACACCACGCGGCCCCGGTGCAATATATCCGCCACCTCGCTTGCTTTCAAGCCCTGGAAAATGCGTATTTTTTCAGCATAGCGCCGGTATTTCGTCTCCTTATCGGCCTTCATGGCACCCTCTCCAAAGAACCTCAAACCCTCCTTCAGGCGACCTCCGAACGCTCTCCGCCGTCCGTCGCCCGGCGCCTGTCACGCCGGAACCGTGCCACGCACGATCCACCCATCTCCGTTATAACAGTTTTCTCTCAATTTAGCCAGTAATCCTGGCCCGGTCCGGCAGGCGCCAAGAGGCCGCCCGCGCCCCAGGCCGTTTCAATCCATGCACGCTCATGCCTCTGTGTTACAATGTCCATCTCGCTTTTCCATGGCTGTTCCGGATGTCGGCGGGAGCCGGCGCAAAGACCGGCACTTACTATAGTCCCTTATTCCTGAAGTTCGGTACCGATGGTCACAAAAACGTGTTTGCCTTTCCCTTCCGTCATTCCCGTGGAACCCCGTGTTCGCGGGGATGACGATAACGGCTCTCCGTGGAGGCGATTCCCGGCTCCGGCTTGACCGGGTCGGGGTGCTTGTGGCGCGGCATTTCACCGCAGCGCCGATTGAGCCCCGGGCGGCGGTGAACGGGCGTTTGGAGACGCCCCCTTCGCCACGTGGGAATCCCGGGACAGGCGCGGAGCGGCTTGCGCCTCCCGGGCCGGTCCGAATACCCGGTGTTCGTGACAATGGAGCGGCAGGCCGCTCACAATACTTCAACATGGCTGACCAACCCTTGAAACTCGAAACTGAATATCCTTTTGAAAACCACTTCCTGGACTTGGACGGTCTGCGTTACCATTACCTTGACGAGGGCGACGGTCCGCCCGTGGTGATGCTCCACGGAAACCCGTCGTGGTCTTTTTACTACCGTCGCCTGGTGTTGGCGCTGCGTGGTGAATTCCGCTGCATCGTGCCCGATCACATAGGCTGCGGCTTTTCCGAAAAGCCGGGCGACGACCGCTATCCCTACACCCTCAAACGGCGCGTTGACGACCTGGAGGTTCTGCTGGACCACCTGAACCCGGATGGCCCCGTACATCTCGTTGTCCATGACTGGGGCGGCATGATCGGCATGGCCTACGCCCACCGCCACCCCGACCGCATCGCGCGGCTGGTCCTCTTGAACACCGCCGCCTTTCACCTTCCCCGGAGCAAGTCATTTCCGCCGCTCCTGTGGGTCTGCCGCACTTGGATGGGCGCCTTGCTGATTCGCGGGGGGAACGCCTTCAGCCGGGCCGCCGCCCATGTGGGGTGCAAGCGCAATCCCATGTCCAAGGCCCTGCGCGATCTCTATTGTCTGCCCTATGACTCGTGGAAGAACCGTATCGCCACCCTGCGTTTCGTGCAGGATATCCCCCTTCGGCCCGGAGACCGGGGCTATGCCCTGGTCACGGAAGTGGGTGAGGCATTACAGCAGTTCCGAAAAAATCCCACGTTGATCTGCTGGGGCATGAAGGATTTTGTTTTCGACCGGCATTTTCTCGACCAATGGAGCCGCCTCCTTCCCGAGGCTCGGGTTCATCGTTTCGAGGATTGTGGACACTATGTCCTGGAAGACGCGGCGGAGGAGGTGGTGCCTCTTATTGTGGAACATTTGCGGGCGGTGACGAAGGAAATGCAATGACGGATCATGACATGGTAAATATCGCGGCCCATCTGCCCGCGATGGCGGACACGTTGCCCGACGGCCTGGCGGTGGCTGTGCAGCGGGCCGGCGCGGGCGGTAAATCGCGGTATGGGTGCTACACGTTCCGTGAACTCGAAACGGAGAGCAACCGTATCGCCAACGGCCTGATCCGGGCCGAAATCGGTCGCGGTGTTCGGACGGTGCTCATGGTCAGGCCCGGCCTTGAATTCTTCGCCCTTACATTCGCCCTGTTCAAGGTTGGCGCCGTGCCGATCATGGTGGACCCCGGCATGGGAATTCGCAACCTCAAGACCTGCCTTTCCGAGGCTAGGCCCGAGGCTTTTGTGGGCATTCCCAGGGCCCATGCCGCCCGCGTTCTCCTGGGCTGGGGCAAACCGACCCTGCGTAGTCTTGTCACCGTGGGCCACAGGCTTTTCTGGGGAGGCGCCACCCTGGCCGCGCTACGGCGGGGGGGCGGGGAGACCTTCACCCCGGTGACCCCCGCGTCCGGCGAAACGGCGGCCATTCTTTTCACCAGCGGCAGCACGGGCATTCCGAAAGGGGCGGTCTATACCCACGAAATGTTCAACGCCCAGGTTGATATCCTGCGTCGCGAGTATGGCATCGAACCGGGGGAGAAGGATCTTTCCACCTTTCCCCTTTTCGCGCTTTTCGGCCCTGCCCTGGGCATGGCTTCCATCCTGCCCGACATGGATGCGAGCAGGCCCGGCCGGGCCGATCCGGCCAAGCTGGTGGCCGCCATCGAGGACCATCAGACCACCAACATGTTCGCTTCGCCCGCCATCATCGAGATCGTCGGACGTTTCGGCGAGGCCCGGGGGCTGACGCTCCCCTCGCTTCGCCGGGTCATCTCCGCCGGAGCGCCGGCCAATCTGCCTTCCCTGGAGCGTTTCCAGTCGCTGTTGCGCGAAGATACCGAAGTTTACCCGTCCTATGGCGCCACCGAGGCCCTGCCCCTGGCCCACATCGGTGCGCGGGAATTGTTGCAAACCGCGCCAAGGACCGATGTGGGGGCCGGAATCTGCGTGGGGCGGCCCGTGGCCGGGGCGGAGATCCGGGTCATTCGCATCACCGATGATCCCATCCCGGCGTGGTCCGATGCGTTGCCTGTTCCGGAAGGCAAGATGGGCGAAATCGCCGTGAAGGGCCCCATGGTTTCCCGGGCCTATTTCAATCGCGAGGAATCGACCATGCTGGCCAAGATCCCGGCGGGTGGCGACGCTTTCTACCACCGCATGGGCGACGTGGGCTATTTCGACGACACGGGCCGCCTCTGGATGTGCGGCCGAAAGTCGCACCGCGTGACGACCCGCGAAGGCGATCTGTTTACCATCTCCTGCGAACGCATCTTCAACACCCATCCTGCCGTCCGGCGCACCGCCCTGGTCGGCGTTGGCCCCCCGGGCGCACAACGCCCCGTTCTCTGCGTGGAGCGCGGTCCCGAGTGCCCGGAGATCCCGGAGGAGGTCTTGCGCATGGAGTTGCTTGAGATCGCCGACGACCACCCCATGACCCGTTCCGTTGAGACGATTCTGTTCCACCCCCAGTTCCCTGTTGATATCCGGCACAACGCCAAGATATTCCGGGAGAAACTGGCCCGGTGGGCCGAGGAACAGCTTCGATGAAAACACGCCGCCTTTTACGCCGTCCCGACGGCCAACCCCGTGAACGCGGGGATGACGGTCGTGTGAAGACCAGCGGCCGGCGGGTATGTATACGCATCATTGGGGTCGAGGGGTTGCGATCAACAGGAGGTTCCCTCTCTCCCGCGCCTTACTGTCCGAAATAATTACATATTCAGGACAGTTGAGGTTTTTCTTCTTGAATGAAGGCCGGGATTGGTCTATCATCCATCGGTTATGTTCCTTCCCCGTTGCGCGGCGAAAGCCAAAGGTCCTCCCCATGAACGTTATCTTTGTCGTGGTTGATACGCTTCGCGCCGATCATCTCGGTTGTTACGGCTACGAACGTCCCACCTCACCCCATCTCGACGCTTTCGCGGCGACGGCGGTGGTGTGCGAGAAGCACCTGGCCACGGCCATCCCCACGGGGCCTTCCTTCGCCACGATCAATACGGGGCAGTACAGTATCCGTCATGGCGTGGTGTCACACGGGAGCGGACGGGAGATCCCGCGCGACGCGCCGTGGATGCCCGAGATTTTTCTGCGCCATGGCCTCACCACCTGTGCCGTGGATAACCTGGCGGGCTGGCGCGCGGGGTATGAGCGGGGTTACGAGTTCTACGTGGATCCCACGCGGCGGCGCACGCTCAGCATCAACGCGGACAGCCGGGAACTGAACCGGCGTGTCATCCCCTGGCTTGAGCAGCATCACGAGGAGGATTTCTTTCTCTTCGTTCATTACTGGGATCCGCACACGCCCTACATGCCGCCCCGGGCGTACCGAAGGTTCTTCTACCAGGGCGACCCGAACGACCCGAAACACACCTCGCTGGCGGGCATGGAGGAGCACCCCCTCGGCAGAACCTGGCGCGATACGTGGTTCAACCGGCTTGGCCCCCACATTACCGACGCCAACTATATCGAGGCGCTCTACGACGGAGAGATCCGCTACTGCGATGAGTCGATTGGGAAACTGATTAAGACCGTGGATGACCTGGGCCATCGCGATGACACCATGGTCGTTGTGACGGGCGACCATGGCGAGCTGATGTATCGCCACGGGATCTTTTTCGACCATCACGGCCTGTACGATGGCAACCTGCATGTGCCGTTCATTGTCCGCCATCCCGAGTTGAAACCCGGGCGGGTGGAGCGCATGACCGAACATGTGGACGTGGCGCCGACCCTGTTGGATCTGGCCGGCGTGGAAGTTCCCGAGGCGATGGACGGCGTGAGCCTGGTACCGTGGCTTCGTAAGGAGCAGGATGGCCCGGTGCGGCCCTTCACCGTGAGCCAGGAATGCACTTGGCAGATGAAGTGGTGCCTGCGCACGGAAACGCACAAGTTCATTTTGGCGCGGGAAGAGGACTTTTACGGCACCCCCATGCGGGAGCTGTATGACTTGCGCGAGGATCCCGGGGAATTCAATAACATCATCGATCAGGCGCCCGGGCTTGCCCGTGCCCTGGAACAGCAGCTTGAGGACTGGATCGCCGGCAAGATGGCCGCATGCGGATTAACGGAAGATCCCCTGGTGAGCGCCGGTCTCAGCCTTGGTAAGAGTTGGAAAGAGCGGCGGGCACACCCGGACCTGCCGGGTTGACCAAGAGCCGTCGCGACTGGTTCAAGATGACCATGGGCCCATACCCGTGAAGCGCCGTACCAATGGCCACGAAAACGTGCTTGCCCCTCCCTTCCGCCATTCCCGCGAACGCGGGAAGCCGCGGGATAAGGTCAGGGGCTTGCCCCGTATCACGGGGCCCCGCCTTCGCGGGGATGACGATTGGGAGGGGCCGGACGGCTGTAGCGGTGCCTGGTTCCAGCTGCGCTGGATTAGGTCCATGGCCAGGGAGTACTTTTTCTCATGCGAGAACTGATTATTGGCGCGGCCATGTTGGGCGGTGTGGTGGCATTCCGTTACGTGATGCACTACCACCGCCGGATGCGTTTTAACCGGTGGTGGAAAACCGCCAACGAATGTCTTGGCGAGGATGACATGGACGGTGCGGAACAGGCGTTGCGCCGCTGCGTGCGCCTCGAACCGATGTGGGCGCCCGTGCGCGGACTGCTTGCGGCCGCCCTCGTGAACCAGGGGAAACTCGACGAGGCCGAAGCGGAGTTCACCATGGTGGTCCGGTTCCATCCCAAGGCGCCGGAAGGGTATATGGAACTGGGTTTTTTCTATGCCCTCTGTTTCAAGGACCGCGCGGAGGATGCCATCGCCGCTTTTCGCGAGGCCGTTGCCTGCGAACCCAGGGCACGTGAAGTACTGGCTCGGGAACCCCGACTGGCCTCCCTGCGTGGGCACCCGGATTTCCAGGCCCTGCTTGCCCCATAGGCCCGACGTAAACACGGGAATCCATGTGAAAAAGCCACCGGCGAAGGACCGCTATTGCGAGGAACGAACCGTTGCACGACAGGGAAGGTACGCTTTTGTGAAAGGGCAGTGACGCGGCAATGCTGGGATCCATTCCACCATGCACCGGCGCACCGCATGCGAAAACGTCCCCTGGAGGGTTGCTTCCATGTCCAGAACAGGCACTTTCAAGATCTTCCGGAGAAGCCGCGGCCTTTGCTTCGGCCCGGTTGATCACATCATGGGACGCCTTATTTACATGGCGCTGTTGATGTTTCTGGTCCTGGCCGCGGGTTGCGGGCCAAGGCATGTCCGGCCACACGGCTCCGAAGCCATAACCCTTGCGGTCGCCGGTGACACGGGCCTCTCCGCCTCCCTTTACCGCACCGAGTCCCATGGCGGCGCCGCGCACCCACCGGGCCTCGTGCTCATTCATCGCCCGGGAGGCGACCGCGCGGTGTGGCGGCCCTTTGCCACATGGCTTCAACAGCGGGGCTACCTGGTGGTGGTACCGGATTTTCGCCCGAAAGAACTCGTTCCGACTGCGCCCCATGCATCCGCCGAAAGCGTTCGCCCATGGGATGAGGTCTTCCCGGCCCTGCGGGCCGCGAAGCAGGCACTGCTGGATGCCGGCGCGGACCCCGCCAACCTGGCCGTGGCGGGCGAAGGGGCCGGCGCGGGTTTTGCCTTCGAGTATGCCTTGCGCGACAGGGACATGCAGGGTGTCATCGCCCTTTCGCCCGAGGCCGGCGTGGCCGGATTCAAGGCACGCGAACAGGTGAAGCGTCTCGGCGACTGTCCGTTGCTGTTGATGGTTTCCGAAGCCGATCCGCACGGCGCCGCCCTTGCCCGGGCATTGCGGCAGGCCGCTTCCGGCTTTTGCGAACTGAGAACGTTCACCGTTGCCGGGTACGGAGCCGACCTGCTGACCAACAGCGCCAATGCCCGCGCACAGGCGCTGCTCTGGATGAAAACCGTTCTGACCGGGGCATCCGGAGCGGATCAGGATGGGAAAAAGGCCCCGCCCGTCCCGCGGTAAATGACCCCGTTGCATCGCGCGCTTTTCCCGCGCTACAGTGGTGGCGAAGGCCAGGGCGCACCGGGCGCGCAGGGCAAGGTCAGGGAGATTGGGCACGATGAGTACGCTGGGTGTCGGAATTATCGGCGCGGGATGGGTTGCGGGGGAGTATCTTAAAGCCTTCGCCGCGAACGCCAACACGGAGGTGGTGGCCTTGTGCGGCCGGAACAAGGATCGCGTTCGGGCCTGCGCGGCGGGCGCGGGGGTCGATTGCGCCGTCACGACGCGCTACGAGGACCTGTTGGAAAACCCGGACATTCACATCGTCGCCGTGGCCACGCCGCCGGACTGCCACCTCGACCAGGCGGTCCGCGCGGCGGAAGCGGGCAAACACCTGCTCCTTGAAAAAGCCATGGCCCGCAACGTGGAGGAGGCGCGGAAGATTCGCGACGCCGTCGCCGCGGCGGGGGTCAAGTCCGTGGTCAGTTTCGTGCTGCGATGGAATCCCCTCTTCGAGACCATCAAGGCCCAGCTTGCGGACAACGCCATCGGCGAGGTGTTCTACGGCGAAGTGGATTACTTTCACGGCATCGGGCCCTGGTACGGCCAGTTTGCCTGGAACGTGAAGAAGGAGGTGGGGGTCAGTTCCCTGCTCTCCGCGGGCTGTCACGCCGTGGATGCCCTGCGCTGGTTCATGGGAGGCGACATAATCGAAGTGTGCCAGTATGCCACGTCGGGCGGCGGAGCCGACTTCAAGAACTACGAGTACGACCCCACGTCGGTGACCATTTGCCGCTTTGCCGACGGCCGCATCGGCAAGGTGGCCTCCTGTATCGAGTGCATCCAGCCCTATGTCTTCGGCATCAACCTCGTGGGCACGGGCGGAACCATCCGAAACAACCGGATTTACTCGAAGACGAAGTATCCCGGTCAAACCGATTGGGTCGAAGTTCCCACCATTCTTCCCGACAGTGGCGACGTGACCGAGCACCCCTTCATGCACGAGGCGAACCACCTGGTGGACTGTATCCTGTCGGATAGCGAATCCCACGCCAACATCGCCGATGCGTACAAGAGCCACGAGGTTTGTTACGCCGCCGACCTCAGCGGCCGGCAGGGCGGCCCGGTGAAGCTGCCCTTGCCGGGGTGACGAGACAGAGAAATCCACTGGACACGCTACGCACTTCCAGGTTGTTTGCCTTCTTCGTGCAGACCCGCGACCGGCCTTCCCGTGTCATCCTGAACGTCGGAATGGCAGGCCTTGGTTTTCATGAATGGCCGTTGGGAGAGGTACTGGTATCATCCCAACCCGGCGTAGTCGGAACCAAGAATCGTCTCCGCTGAGAACCGTGGTTTCGAAGCAAAGTAGAAGCGGCTTCCAGCCTCTTCAAAGGGTGGGCCTTGGCCCACCATGGCCATTCTTCCAGGGGAGACTGTTTCGTCGTCAAGGTTTCCGTCTACGTATTAATGCAAAAATCCCCGCGATCCGGTGGATCGCGGGGATTCGAATAAGCCATGGTGCCCGAGGCGAGACTTGAACTCGCACGCCATAACTGGCACTAGATCCTTAGTCTAGCGTGTCTGCCAATTCCACCACCCGGGCACGGGCGTAAAGCATACTAAAAGAGGCCATATCATTGCAAGGTTTGAAAGCCTGGGTTCATATCCCGGATTCATATACTAAGTGCAACGGTTTGTCAGCGCAGGAGCCTAAGCCCTTTTCCGCCGGAGCCGTCGAGCGGAGCCGTCGAGCGTTTGACACGGGTGCCGTCGGCAAGGCATAATACCGTTTCGGTGCCGGGTTGCATGGGGCCTTCCGGGGCTTCCGCGTCAGGGGCGTCGAGCGCCGGAAGAAATTGCTTGACACGAGGGCCGGTATGTGTTATGCTTGCGGGCCGTTGTCTTCCGCACCTTTTGTGTGCATCCCATTTTGGTTTTTCAGGGAGAAGAGTTTTGCCAACTATTAACCAGCTTGTCCGGAACTGCCGGAAGACGAAGAAGGCGAAAACCAAGTCGCCGGCGCTGAAGTCCTGTCCCCAGGCTTCCGGCACTTGCACGCGTGTCTTTACCCAGACGCCGAAGAAGCCCAATTCCGCGCTTCGCAAGGTGGCCCGTGTGCGCCTCAAGAACGGAATGGAAGTCACCTCCTACATTCCCGGCATCGGCCACAATCTTCAGGAGCACTCCCAGGTCATGATTCGCGGCGGACGCGTGAAGGATCTTCCGGGTGTGCGCTATCACCTCATTCGTGGCGTGCTGGACGCGCAGGGCGACTTGGGGGGGCAGGCGGGTGTTTCGGAGCAGGATGGCAAGAAGGTTCATACGGGGCGCTGGGTCAGCCGTTCGAAGTACGGCGTGAAACGGCCCAAGGTCTGATTCAAGCAAACGGCGGATAGGTACACAATCCATGCCCAGAAGACGTGAAGTTCCCAAGCGGCAAACGCTTCCCGATCCGAAGTACGGCAGCACCCTGCTGACGAAGTTCATCAACGCCCTCATGTTGTCCGGTAAAAAGAGTATTGCCGAATCCATCGTGTATGGCGCGTTGGACATCATTAAGAAACAGCTTCCCGAGGAAGACGAGCTGGCCGTTTTCAAAACGGCCCTTGAGAATGCCAAGCCCCTGTTGCAAGTGAAGTCCCGCCGGGTGGGCGGTGCCACGTACCAGGTGCCCGTGGAGATTGCGCCCAACACGCGAACGGCCATTGTCTTTCGCTGGGTGATTGAGTTTGCGCGTAAACGTGGTGAGAAGACCATGCGGGAGCGGCTCGCGGGAGAACTGCTGGATTGTTACAACCGGCAGGGCGCGACGATGAAGCGCAAAGATGATACGCACAGGATGGCCGAGGCGAACAAGGCTTTTGCCCACTTCCGCTTTTAGTAGTTCCCCCCCTGGCGGGGTTTTGGCGAAGAGTTAAGGAGACAGGGAGTCGTACCCCGCATGGATGAGCCCATTCGGCGCTAGGCCCCATGGCGTTCACCCGCGTGGTTCTTGCGGCCTCCGTTTCAACCCGAGAGTTGAATCAGAGCAAGCGTAGGGCCTCAGGATTGCCATGTTAAGGGCTGCGCAAGGAATCTAGGGCGTGCGACCTTAATCATAACGGTCCGGTGCCGCCAGGTTTTACTTGACGGTACGGGTTTTCAAGAGGAAAGAACCGTGGCGCGTTCACATTCTTTGGACAGAGTTCGAAACATAGGTATCATGGCCCATATCGATGCCGGCAAGACCACCGTCACTGAACGTGTCTTGTACTACTCCGGGCGGGTGCACCGCGTGGGCGAAGTCCACGACGGCGCGGCTACCATGGATTACATGGAGCAGGAGCGGGAGCGCGGTATCACCATCACCTCCGCGGCGACGGCCTGTGAATGGAAAGACCACCGTGTCAACATCATTGATACGCCGGGTCATGTCGATTTCACGGCCGAAGTGGAGCGGAGTCTCCGCGTGTTGGACGGCGCCGTGGCCGTCTTCTGCGCGGTGGCTGGTGTACAGCCCCAATCCGAAACCGTCTGGCGACAGGCCGACCGTTACCACGTTCCCCGTATCGCCTTCATCAATAAGATGGATCGTGTGGGCGCGGACTTCTTTCGTGCCGTGAGGACGATGCAGGACCGTTTGGGTGCGAATGCCATCCCCGTTCAGTTGCCCGTAGGGGCGGAAGACGAATTCCGCGCCCTCATCGATTTGGTGACCATGCGCATGGTTTCCTGGGTGGGTGAAGGCAGCAACACCGAGCAGGTGGTCTCTTCCATCCCGGCGGAACACCTTGAACGCGCTACGGCCATGCGCCATGAATTGCTTGAAGTCGCGGTTTCCACCTGTGATGAGCTCATGGAAAAGTACCTCGACGAGGATGACCTGAGCGAGGTGGAACTCAAACGCGCCATCCGGCAAGGGACCATCGAGGGTAAGTTCATTCCGGTGTTCGCCGGCACGGCGCTCCGCAACAAGGGCACGCGCATGTTGCTTGACGCCGTGGTGGATTACCTTCCCTCGCCGTTGGATTTTCCCGAGACAAAGGGAACCAGGCCGCACGAGGAAACGGAAACGTGCCGGAAGCCGTCGGACGATGAGCCCTTTAGCGCCCTGGCGTTCAAAGTGCTTACCGACCCCCATGTGGGACGGCTGGTTTTCGTTCGCGTGTATAGTGGTGTTGTTCATGCGGGCGACCAGGTGCTGAACGCGCGCACGGGTCGAAAAGAGCGTTTGGGCCGCCTGCTGGAGATGCACGCCGACGAGCGCACGGATCTCAAGGAGTTGCGTGCCGGTGATATCGGCGCGGTGATTGGCGCGAAGACGGCCACCACCGGTGATACGCTGTGTGACCCCAAGCATCCGATCACGCTGATGAACGTGGATTTTCCGGCGCCGGTGGTGCATATCGCCATCGAGCCCAAGACCAAGGCCGACCAGGACAAGATGTCCATGGCGCTGGTCAAGCTTGCCGAAGAGGACCCGACTTTCCAGGTCCGCTCCGATGATGAGACAGGCCAGACGATTATCGCCGGCATGGGCGAGCTTCATCTGGAAATCCTGGTGGATCGGATGCGCCGCGAGTTTGGCGTGGAAGCAAACGTGGGCAAGCCCATGGTGGCTTACCGTGAGTCGGTGCGCAAGACGGCGGAGGCCGAAGGGCGTTTCGTCCGCCAGAGCGGTGGTCGGGGCCAGTATGGACATGTGGTATTGACGTTGGGACCCGGTGAACCCGGTTCCGGCTTTACATTTGAAGACAAGATCGTTGGTGGCGTGATCCCCAAGGAATACATTCCCGCGGTCCAGAAGGGCTGCGAGGGCGCCATCCAGACGGGTGTGGTTTCGGGTTATCCCATGGTGGATGTCAAAGTGACGTTGACCTTTGGTTCCTACCACGAGGTGGATTCCTCCGAGCTGGCCTTTCAGATCGCGGGTTCCATGGCCGTAAAGGCCGCGGCGCCCAAGGCCGGGCCCGTTCTGCTGGAGCCGGTCATGGCGGTGCAGGTGGTGACCCCCGATGAATACACGGGTGAAGTGATTGGCGATATTAATGGACGCCGGGGCCGCCTGGAGAGTATGGACGTGGAGAACACGACGCGCACCATCAAGGCTTTCGTGCCGCTCGCGGAGATGTTCGGCTATGCCGGCGACCTCCGCTCGCGGACCCAGGGCCGCGCCGCGTTCAGCATGGAGCTGGGCCAGTATGAGCCCACGCCGCCCAATGTCGCCAACGAAGTGATGATCCGTATGGGAAGTACATTCCGCTTTGCTTAACCTTGTGTGAGAAAGCGGTTTTCAATGATTACATAAGACTGCCGGTACCGCCTTTTCGGGCGGGGACCCAACTGAACCGGGCCGGTCCGAGGACTGGCAGCCAGAGAAGGAGAAGAATCTCATGGCCAAGGAAAAATTCGAGCGTACGAAGCCCCATGTGAACGTGGGGACGATAGGACACGTGGATCACGGCAAGACCACGCTTACGAGCGCGATTACGAAGGTTCTGGCCCAGTCGGGCGGGGCGACGGTCATGGATTTCGACCAGATTGACAAGGCGCCCGCGGAGAAAGAGCGAGGCATCACGATTTCGATAGCCCACGTGGAATACGAGACCGAGTCGCGTCATTACGCGCACGTGGACTGTCCGGGCCACGCGGACTACGTGAAGAACATGATCACGGGCGCGGCTCAGATGGACGGGGCGATCCTGGTGGTTGCGGCGGACGACGGTCCCATGGCGCAGACGCGCGAGCACATTCTTCTGGCCCGCCAGGTGAACGTTCCGGCCATGGTTGTGTGGATGAACAAAGTGGACATGGTGGACGACGAGGAGCTTC